>NZ_JBJXHJ010000028.1:0-64016 GCF_046487845.1 Pseudomonas sp. PHC1 | reverse complement strand
TGTGTTTGCTCGCACGAACATCATCAACCAAATCGGCGTTCTTGTTTCTATGTTTCCCGGGATTCCGTGAAGAACCAAAAAAATACCCGGTGCGACGTGAGTCGCACCGGGTTTGTTGCCAGCGGGCAGTGGATGTCGTGGATCCGCCGCCCGCTGTGAACTCTTTTGCGTTTAAGCGCGTTCCAGCGCCAGGGCTACGCCTTGGCCGCCGCCGATGCACAGGGTCGCCAGACCTTTTTTCGCATCACGCTTGATCATCTCGTGCAGCAGCGTCACCAGCACCCGGCAGCCTGACGCACCGATCGGGTGACCGAGGGCAATGGCGCCGCCGTTGACGTTGACCTTGTCCAGATCCCATTGCAGATCCTTGGCCACCGCCAGCGATTGTGCGGCGAAGGCTTCGTTGGCTTCGATCAGGTCGAGCTGGCCGATGCTCCAGCCAGCCTTGTCCAGGCAGCGGCGAGTGGCGGACACCGGGCCGATGCCCATGATCGCCGGGTCCACGCCCGCATTGGCATAGGCGGCGATTTTCGCCAGTACCGGCAGGCCCAGTGCTTTGGCTTTTTCGGCGCTCATCAGGATCACGGCGGCCGCGCCGTCGTTCAGCGACGAAGCGTTGCCGGCGGTGACGCTGCCGTCCTTTTTGAAGGCCGGACGCAGTTTGGCCAGGGATTCGGCGGTGGTGTCGCCGCGTGGCTGCTCGTCGACCTTGAACGCCACCGGATCGCCTTTGCGCTGCGGGATCAGGATCGGGGTGATTTCATCGACAAAGCGCCCGGCCTCGATGGCCGCGGCGGCTTTCTGTTGCGAGGCGGCAGCGAAGGCGTCCTGCTGCTCGCGGCTGATCTGGTACTTCTCGACCAGGTTCTCGGCGGTGATGCCCATGTGGTAATCGTTGAACGCATCCCACAGGCCGTCGCTGATCATGGTGTCGACGATTTGCGCGTGCCCCATGCGCAGACCGGTGCGTGCGCCCGGCATCACATAATTGGCCAGGCTCATGTTTTCCTGGCCACCGGCAATGATCACGTCCGCGTCGCCGCAACGGATCGCCTGTGCGCCGAGGTGCAGGGCCTTGAGGCCAGAGCCGCAGACCTTGTTCAGGGTCATGGCCGGCACGGCGTGGGGCAGGCCGGCCTTGATCGCCGATTGGCGCGCCGGGTTCTGGCCAGCGCCGGCGGTCAGCACCTGGCCCATGATCACTTCATCGACCTGGGCACCGTCCAGACCGGTCTGCTCAAGCAACTGGCGGATGACCGCTGCACCCAGATCCACCGCGGAGACGGTGGCCAGCGATCCCTGGAAACTGCCGATCGCGGTGCGCGTGGCGGCAACAATGACGACGTCTTGCATTTTCGAATTCCTCACTCGGCAGCGAACTGCATTTCCGGTACGTGATCCGGGACGATCAGTTTACCAGCGGTTTTGGCGACGATTTCCTCGACGCTGACGCCAGGTGCGCGTTCCTTGAGGACAAAAGCGCCATTTTCGATTTCCAGGTACGCCAGGTCGGTCAGTACGCGCTTGATGCAGCCGGCGCCGGTCAGCGGCAGGCTGCACTGGCTCAGCAACTTGGATTCACCGTCCTTGGACGCATGGGTCATGATGACGATGATGTTATCGGCGCCGGCCACCAGGTCCATTGCGCCACCCATGCCCTTGACCAGTTTGCCGGGGATCATCCACGAGGCGATGTTGCCTTGCACATCCACTTCGAAGGCGCCCAGCACGGTCAGGTCGACGTGACCGCCGCGGATCATGGCGAAGGACTCGGCGGAGTTGAAAATCGATGCGCCGATGCGCGCGGTCACCGTCTGTTTGCCGGCGTTGATCATGTCGGCGTCGATGGTGTCTTCAGTCGGGAACGGACCCATGCCGAGCAGGCCGTTTTCCGATTGCAGCATGACTTCCATGCCTTCGGGGATGTAGTTGGCGACCAGGGTCGGGATGCCGATGCCGAGGTTCACGTAGTAGCCGTCCTGCATTTCGCGGGCGACGCGTTGAGCCATTTGTTCGCGGGTAAGTGCCATGTTCGTGTTCTCCGTCAGCCTGGATTATTTGCGGATGGTGCGTTGTTCGATGCGTTTTTCGAACGTGCCGCAAATGACCCGGTCGACGTAGATGCCGGGGGTGTGGATCTGCGACGGATCCAGTTCGCCGGGTTCGACGATTTCCTCGACTTCGACCACGGTGATCTTGCCGGCGGTGGCGGCCAGCGGGTTGAAGTTCTGGGCGGTGTGGCGGTAGATGACGTTACCGAAGTGGTCGGCTTTCCAGCCTTTGACGATGGCGAAGTCGCCGGTGATGGATTCTTCCATCAGGTACTTGCGACCGTGGAATTCACGCACTTCCTTGCCTTCGGCGACCGGGGTGCCGACGCCGGTGGCGGTGAAGAACGCCGGAATGCCGGCACCGCCTGCGCGCATTTTTTCGGCGAGGGTGCCTTGCGGGGTCAGGACGACTTCGATGTCGCCTTTGAGCAGTTGCTCTTCGAACAGTTTGTTTTCGCCGACGTAGGAGGCGACCACCTTGCGGATCTGGCGGTCGGTCAGCAGCACGCCGAGGCCGAAACCATCGACGCCGCAGTTGTTGGAGACGACGGTGAGGTCACGGGTGCCCTTGCGCTTGATCTCGGCGATCAGGTTTTCCGGGATGCCGCACAGGCCGAAGCCGCCGGCGATCACGGTCATGCCGTCTTCAAGACCTGCCATGGCTTCCTCGTAGGAATACACGCGCTTGTCGAAACCTGCCATATGCACCTCTTTTATTGTTTGTCGGGCGGCTGGCTAGCCGAATGACTGGAGTGTCGCGCTGAAGGATATATTTGTTAAGTTGATTTTTAAGGTTGATTGATTGATAAAGCTCATTAAATCACTGTTCTACGTGCTGATCGTTACCACGCAGACGGTTCGACGCCTCGATGTGGGAACGATCAAAACTCTGATTCGGAAGCATAGCGTCCATGACCATCAAGCAAATCCGCGCCTTTCTCGCCGTGGCCCAGAGCCTGAGCTTTGCCGTGGCCTGCGAGCGCCTGCACCTGTCGCAATCGGCGCTGAGCCTGACCATCAAGGCGCTGGAAGAAGGCCTGGGCGGGCGCCTGTTCAGTCGCAACACGCGCAACGTGGCGCTGACCCCGGAGGGCGAATCGCTGCTGCCGCTGGCCCGGCGCCTGATCGCCGACTGGGACAACGCCGAAGACGAAATGCGCCAGCGCTTCAGCCTGCAACGAGGACGGGTGACGCTGGCGGCGATGCCGTCGTTTGCCGGCAACCTGCTGCCGCCGATCCTCAAGACCTTCCGCGCGCGTTATCCAAACGTCAACGTCACGGTCAACGACGTGATCAACGAGCAAGTGCTGGAGATGGTCCGTGATCGCCAGGTCGAACTCGGCGTGGCCTTCGAGCCGATGCAAAACACCTCGCTGACCTTCACACCGCTTTACCGGGATCGCTTCGTCGCCGTGGTGCCAAAGGATTCGCTGCTGGCCGAGCGGAGCGACATTGATTGGCAGACCCTGTTGCGGGAACCCTTCATCACCTTGCAACGACCGTCCACGGTGCGGGTGATGCTGGAGGAACACTTGCAGGCCCGGGGGATGAAGCTGCCGGTGGAATTTGAAAGCCATCAACTGGCGACGGTCGGGCGGATGGTGGCGAGCGGGCTGGGCGTGAGTGCGGTGCCGGCGTTGTGTGCCGGGCAGATGCGCGAACTGGGCGCGCATTGCCTGACCTTGCACGCGCCGGTGGTGGAGCGGGCGATTGGCGTGCTGACCGATCCGGGGAATGAACTGTCGGCGGCGGCGCAGGCGCTGTTCGATATCCTTCAGTTGGAGAACCTCGGCCAGCGCCTTTCCATCAGTTGAGTGTCAAAGCGCAAGCCGCTGCGCCAGCAGGGGCAGGAGTTGCTCACAGGAGCCTTCGATTTTCAGATTCAGCAACTCATCCGCCCGCGTTTTCCCCAGGTTGATCGCGATCAGCGGCTTGCCCCGATCGGCGATCACCCGGCACAGGCGAAACGCCGAATACGCCATCAAGGACGATCCGACCACCAGCATCCCGGCGGCATTTTCCGCCAGCGTCATGGCCCGCGCCGCTGTTGGCTGCGCCACGTTCTCACCAAAAAACACCACGTCCGGTTTCAGCCGTTCGCCTGCGCAATGCGGGCAGTGCGGCACCTGAAATCGTGCCTCGAAGGCCGGGTCGAGCAGGGTGTCGCCGTCCGGTGCCTGCACGGCATCGACGCCGGCCAGGTATGGGTTCTGCGTTTCCATCAATTGCTGGATCGAATCCCGTTCGCTGCGCTGCCCGCAATCCAGACACAACACCCGGTGCAGGCTGCCGTGCAGTTCGATGACATCGTGACTGCCGGCCTGATCGTGCAGGGTGTCGACATTCTGAGTAATCAAACCGCCGATCCGGCCGTGGCTTTGCAGGCTGGCCAGCGCCTCATGGGCGGCGTTCGGCCGTGCCTGGCGCACGCGGGGCCAGCCGAGCATGGCCCGGGCCCAATAGCGGCGGCGCGATTGCGGGGCGGCGAGGAATTCCTGGTACATCATTGGCTGCCGCCCCCGGCGCACGCCGTCGCTGTCGCGGTAATCCGGAATGCCCGACGGCGTGCTGATGCCGGCGCCGGTCAGCACGATGAAGTCGCCGTCGGCCATGACCTGTTGCAGGTAGTCGAGCGGGTCGGGAAGGGGACGGTCGAGCATGAGCAGCGCTCCGCAGGCTGTAAGTGCCTTGCAGGTTAGCACCGACGGACGCCTCTTTTCAGAGGCGTCCGCTGCCCGGCGGTTATTTGCGCGCCTCCAGGATCAGGTTGAACGGCGTCTGTGTCGCCCGCCTGAAGTGTTTGAAACCGGCTTCGGTAAACACCTTGCGCAAGCGCGACTCGCCGGCCTGCGCACCGAGGCCCAGTCCCACTTCCTGGGACAGCGAATTTGGCGTGCAGATGAACGTTGACGCGGCATAGAACAAACGCCCGACCGGCGTGATGTTTTCGTCCAGGGTGTCGTTGGCAAACGGCTCGACCAGCAGCACTGTGCCGTCGTCTTTCAATGATTCAAACGCATGCTTCGCCGCGCCGACCGGATCGCCCATGTCGTGCAGGCAGTCGAAATAGCAGATCAGGTCATAGTCATCGCCGGGATAGCTCTTCGCGGTGCCCTGGAAGAACTGCGCGCGACTGCTGACGCCACCTTCTTCGGCCCGTTGGGTGGCGACGGTGATCGAAGGCGCGTGATAGTCGAAGCCGACGAACCGCGAGTTGGGATAGGCCTGGGCCATGATCACCGTGGACGCACCGTGACCGCAGCCGATGTCGGCGACCTTGGCGCCTGCTTCGAGTTTGGCCACCACACCGTCCAGCGCCGGCAGCCACTCGGCGATCAAATGCCCCTTGTAGCCGGGACGGAAGAACCGCTCGGTGCCGGTGAACATGCACGGATGGTGATCGCCCCAGGGCAGGGCGCCGTTGCCGCGCATGGCTTTGACCAGTTTGTCCTTGTCATGGAAAAACGACGCCACCACGCCGAGGCCGCCGGCCACGTAAACCGGCGAATCCTCCTTGGCCAGGGCCTGCGCCTGTTCTTCCGGCAGACGGAATTTGCCGTCGTGATGTTCCATGTAGCCGGACGCCGCGTGGGCGCTCAGCCATTCGCGCACCAGTCGCGGGTTGCAGGTGGTTTTTGCTGCGAGGGATTCGGGGCTGATCGGCTGACTGTCGGCCATTGCCCGATAGAGGCCGAGTTCTTCGCCGACGATGACATTGGCCAGCATCGCCGCGCCGCCCATGTCGTTGACCAGTTTGCCCATGAATTCGTTGAGTCTGGCCTCGTCCATTACATGTGCTCCTTTGACAGGATCACAGTCCGGTGGCGTTGGGGTCGAGGCATTCACCACCGGGCGGTGGTCGTGGAAACGGGCAGGGCGACACTGTTGTCCTGCGGCCCCCTCGACTGGGTACTGATTGAGTCTAGCCGCTGTTGGAATCCGTGGTGGTTATGTATCGCTGTGTATCTCTACGGCTGTTGGATACACAAGGTGTCAATTGTCCCGACGGTCGAACACAGCGGCGACACAGTGGGCGCATTAACTGCAAGGGTCAGTCGCTGATCTGGCGGCTCCCAAGCAGAGATCTTGCCCATGCAGACTCCCCACCCCACCTTGCAGGCCAGCGTCGGGCTCGGCCTGCGTCGCGGCTTGATGAAAGACCTGCAAGCCGCGCGCACCGGCGATTTCGACTTTCTCGAAGTGGCCCCGGAAAACTGGATCGGCGTCGGCGGTGCCCATGGCGCCGCGCTGCGTGAACTGGCCGAGCGATATCCGTTGTCCTGCCACGGGCTGTCATTGTCGCTCGGTGGTTCGGCGCCGCTGGACGTCGGTTTTCTGCGGGAAGTGCGCACGTTTCTCGATCAGCACAGGGTGCCGCTGTACAGCGAACACCTCAGCTATTGCAGTGACGACGGTCACCTCTACGACCTGCTGCCGTTGCCGTTCACCGAAGAAGCGGTCCACCACGTCGCGGCGCGGATCCGCCAGGCCCAGGACATTCTTGGCCGGCGACTGGCGGTGGAAAACGTTTCCTACTACGCCGCGCCCCGGCAGGACATGGACGAAGTGACCTTCACCAACGCCGTGTTGGGCGAGGCCGATTGCGATCTGCTGCTGGACGTCAACAACGTCTACGTCAATTCGATCAACCATGGTTTTGACCCGCAGACCTTTCTGGCTGCCATCGAACCGGGCCGGGTGGTCGGCCTGCATGTGGCCGGGCATTTCGATGAATCCGACACGCTGAAAATCGACACCCATGGCGCCTCGGTCAAACCGGTGGTCTGGTCATTGCTGGCCGACGCCTATGGCCGGTTCGGCGCGCAGCCGACGTTGCTGGAGCGGGATTTCAATTTCCCGGCGTTTTCCGAACTGGTGGCGGAGCTGCAAACCATCCGCCGCCTGCAAATCGAAGGAGGCCCCCGTGGATAATCTTCTGCGGCAACAACAGACGCTGACCCGCTACCTGCGCGATCCGGAGCATGAAGCGCCACCGGCCGACATGAACGCGGCGCGGGTCAAGGTCTATCGAGACCTGGTGTTCAACAATGTTTCGCAACTGCTGGGCAGCACGTTTCCGGTGCTGATCCGGATCATCGGTCACGCGCGCTGGCGCACATTGATCCGCGGCTTCCTGCGGGACTACCGCGCGCAGACGCCGAAATTCGGTGAGATCGCCGAGGAGTTTGTCGGTTACCTCGCTTCAGAACCGGCCCTGTTGAGCGAGGGGGACTGGCCGGCGTTTCTGCTGGAGCTGGCGCATTACGAGTGGGTGGAAATGGTGTTGCAGCAGTCTGACGCGCAACCCTTGCCTGCGAGTGATCCGGGGCAGTTGCCGGAGCGGCCATTGCAGGTTTCGGCGTTGGCCTGGCCGTTGGCGTATGCGTGGCCGGTGCAGATGCTCGGCCCTGACCATCAACCGGCCACGCCACCGGCCCAGCCGACGCTTTTGCTGGTGCGGCGCACGACGGACTGGAGTGTGAAGTTTTCCGAGTTGAGTCCATTGGCGTGGCGGCTGTTGCAGCGGATCGACGAGTTCCCGTTGCTGAGCGGTCGCGAGCAACTGCAAGGGTTGGCGATGGAGGCGGGGTTGCCGGGAACTGCATCGTTCATGGACAGCGGACTGGCGTTGCTGCGCCAGTTGCATGAGGACGGTGTGATCGGCATTGTCTGAGTCAGTCGTCAGCAGCCAGCCAGCGCGGCGGGTCGGGATGAAGGCGATAGAAGCGACGAAGTTGTGCCATGTCCTTCTCGAACCAGTCGCCCAGCCATTGGCGGTATTGCCTCTGAGCAGAAGACTGCACGGAGGGCTGCCCGATGCAGTCGGACACCACCTGCGCGGCCTGCATGCCGGTCATCAAGGCCTTGAGCACGCCATGGGAAGACGCCGGATCGAGCTGGCTGGCCGCGTCGCCGACCATGAAATAGCCCCCACCGGCTGGCGCAGTGCTGATGCGCCACGTTACATCGGCGCCGTGGATGGCGCCCTGCGTGGGCAAGTGTCGCAGCGATTGGGGAACGACCGGGGAGTGCAGGCCTGGCGCGTTGAATGCCAGATGCGTCCAGTGCGTCACGTGCGCCTGCACGTTTGCGATCCACGTCCAGCCATCGCGGCCCGCCGCCAGGTGCGGTGCATGCTGATAACCGGGTGGACAACCCCGGACATAACCGTAGCGGGCAATCAGACGTGGCGAACAGGGGTGGCTGGTCAATCCCAGCTGCCGATGCAGCCAGGTGGATGCGCCGCTGGCATCGATCACATAGTCGGCGCGCAACCGGCCTGAATCGGTTCGTACACCGGTCACACGATTCTTTTCGCTGAGGACGGCGAGTGCGCGACACGGCTGATGGACCATCACTCCCAGCGCTGCGGCGTGCTGCAATAACGTCGTGTCCAGGGTTGCCCGGGGAATCTGAAAGCCTCGCCACGGGCCATCGTCGTCGCTACCAAAACCGATGAAGCGCAGCGGCTTGTTCCATTGCACCCAGTACCCGTTGAAGCGCAATGCATGCTGCACGCATGGTTGTCCGGCGACACCCAGTTGCTGAAGCACGGGTTCGATGCCTGGATGCAGGCTTTCACCGGGGCGAAACCGCGGGAAGTCATGACGCTCGATCAATGCCACGCGCAGACCGCGTTGTGCGCAACCGATCGCCGCCGCCGACCCCGCCGGACCGCCGCCGACCACCACGACATCAAAGGGTTTCAAGGGCGAGTTGCCACGCAGCATGTTCGTATTTGACGAGTATCGTCTCGGCGCTGACGAACAGTCGTACCTGTTGCCTGACCTGCACATCGCGCCCTCTGAAGTCTTCGTCCGGGATGCTTTCGGTGCCGCGTTCGTACATCAGGAAGCGATAGACCCAGCCGCGCAATACTATGCCGACCTGCTGTTGCGCCGAGTCCAGTTCCGGATCGGGTCGCTGCACTCGGATGAAGGACAGCAACGGCCACGCATGGCGCAGGGACTTGTCGGTTCCCGCACCGAGTACGTTGTAGACGCGATACATCGAGAGCACCCGGTTCTGGTATTCCTGCTGGGTGATTGCGCCGGTCTGCTGCAGGGAAAATCTGTTTTCAAGGGCGACTTGGGTGTAATCGCTGTATTCGTAGGCGCGATAGCGGACGAACGTCCGGCGCTGATCCTGGATCAGTTGTGGGGGGCGCTGGTTGTCCCAGGCGACGGCGCCTGTTCCGGTTTCCGCATCGGTCAACGGGATAATGGTGTGCAGGCTTGAGCGGGGCTCGAATGTGCGAGCGGAATCGGGTGCCAGGCCGGGCCAGAAAGAGCCCAATGCTGCGCAGATTCTGGCGTCCTCGGGAAACGGACTGGCCATTTGGTAACCGACCAGATGGTTGATCCAGTGGCCATCCGGGATTGGCTTGCGAACCCAGCCCACCCCCCATCCCGGGGCGAAAATGCCGGTATCGCCGTCCGGCAATGAGGTGGGACGATCAATGTCGGCCAGATCGGTGCCGGCCGGCGGCGGTAGGCCGGGCTTGCGCGGTAAGCCGACAATCGCGGTGACTCCCCGATCCTCCGGGGAGAACGGTTGATCCGCGAGTGTCAGGTTGGCGCAATAACGCACGTTCGATAACGCCTGCAGGCGGGCATGCCAGATGTTCGGGTCGGTAAAGGCTGGCACTTGCCTTGCCCAGCGCATCAAGCGCCGTGGGTGGCAAAACGGAAAGAAATCCGGGGTGGCAATGATCGAATAGGCAGGAATCGACTGCAGATGCCCCAGCGACGTGCAGTGCGCGCGGATGTAACCGTCGGCCGTGCCGTCCCGATGGTGCAGGGCGCGATATCCGCCTTGCTTCACCAGTTCGGCGACACCCTCGCGGTGGTTCAGATCTTCGATAGTGCCATTGTCGTGCAGCATTGACCGACCATGGATCATGCCCCCCGAGTCCTTGGGCATCGTGAATGACAACAACTGGCCCCGGTAACGGGCCGGCTCGGCAAGCTGCGGTCTGGGCCTTGGCAACAGCAGGCCCGATCCCGATCCGGGTTCCACCTCCAGCATTGCCAGACCATCGGTGATGACAAAGGGCGACTGGGAAATATCCGGTTCTTGCCAGCCGGTGTCGCTGTGACGCAGATGGATGTGGCGAATTTTTTCATTGATATGAAAAGCTTTGAATTTCACCTCCAGATCCAGTCCCGCCAGGCATTCCTTGCCATCGAACAGCTTGTGCATCGGCACCCAGAATTTCAGTGCGGGATCGACGTCCGGCTGAGCATCCATCGGGCCGAACTGTTCGTGATTTCCTTGGCGTTGCACGGCGATATAGGCGCTGTAATGCACCGGCATTATGCGAATGCCGTAGGGGTCGTCCTGAACGAACGGCAAGAAACAGCGCAGCTCGGGGGCATACAGGGCGCTGGTATTGCCCACACGAGCAATTCCGGTGCGCGAGTAACACAGATCGGCGTGCTCACCATGAACCGTGTCGGGGGCGCAACGGTACTCGCTGGCAAACACTGCCACGGCCAGCGGTTCGCCCTGGGCCTTTCGCTGCAAATCCTTGAGCGAGGGCGGACGGACGCCGAAGACGTAGTTCAGAACAGCCCGGATCTCGACAGGGCTTGGATAGGTTTGCAGGGGCTGACCACTTGCATCGCGCGTGACCCTTGGCGACGCCAGCGCATGAAAGAGCAGGCTTTGGGCAGGCCGGGCAGGTTCGATCGCCCGATTGCCGGTCGGGCAAAAGTCTTCAAAACCGGGCAGCGACCGGTCGATACGCAAGGGTTTGAGCAGTTCGTCCTTGAGCGGTACGGCGAGAATGTCCAGACCATGGGCCAGCATCAGCGAGTGCCAGCCGCCGGGTGCCAGTCGTCGACAGGTTTGATTGACAATTTCGAGCAGAGACATGGAGCACCCCGCAACGGCTGAGCGAGGTGTCATCCCACAATAATTCTGCCTGGCCGGCTACTGTCAGATCTGACAGTCGCGACCGCTGGCGCTCAGCTCAATGGCAACTTCAGCTCCGCACACAACCCGCCACCTTCGCGATTGCTCAGCGTCAGCGACCCACCCAGCGCCAGCGCCAGTTGCTGGGCAATCGCCAGCCCCAGCCCGGTGCCGCCGGTGCTGCGGTTGCGCGAGTTTTCCACGCGGTAGAAAGGTTCCATCACCTGGGCCAGCTCTTCTTCGGCGATGCCCGGGCCGCGATCCATGACCTTGATCGAGAGGCCGCTCTTGTCGCGTTGAATCAGCAGCTCGGCCGCTCCCGCGAACTTCAGCGCGTTGTCGGTCAGGTTGACCAGCACCCGGCGCAAGGCATGGGGACGGGTGTCGATGACCGCGTCACTCTTGCCGCTCAACTGCACCTCTTTGCCCATGTCCTGATAGTCGAACACCAGGCTGTCGAGGAACGAATCCAGGTTGGTGCGCCGGCTTTCTTCGGTCGAGCCGTGGATGCTGCGGGCGTAGGCCACGCCTTCGCGCACCAGATGTTCCATCTCGCCGAGGTCGTTCCACAGTTTGTCTTTCTCGGCTGAATCGTCCATGAACTCCGCCCGCAGCTTCATGCGGGTGATCGGGGTTTGCAAGTCATGGGAGATCGCCGCCAGCAGCTGCATGCGTTCTTTCAGGTACGCCGCAATCCGCGCCTGCATCGAGTTGAAGGCGCGGGCAGCATAGGCCACTTCGTTCGGGCCTTTTTCGTCGAGGTTGATCGGGTGGGCGTTGGGGTCGAGGGTTTCCACCGCGTTGGCGAGGCGGGTGAGGGGGCGGATGGCGATGCGCACCGCCAGCCAGGTGCAGGCGAGCATCAGCGCCAGTTGCCCGAGCAACACCACCGGCAGCCACGGCGACAGCGGCACCATCGACGGACGCACATCGATGGTCACCGGGCTGCCGTCGCTCAGGCGCAGGTGACCCTGAAAGTGTTTTTTCGGGCCGGGAATATCGGTGAATGTCAGCGGATAGGCCTCGCCAATTGCGTCGGTAATCGAGGTGACGGCAATCGGCACGTCCTGCGGGTCCAGCGGTGTGCCCGGTTCGCCTTCGCTCAGCAAGTAACCGTAGTTCTTGCGCGCCAGGCGTTTGAGCCACATCGGGCGTTCTTCGGCGGGCAGACGATCAAGAATGGCAATCGAGGTCGAAACGTCGGTCTCGAGGTTGCCGAGCATGGTGTTTTTCGCACTTTCGTAGCGCTCGTAATATTGCGCGCCGAACGACAGCGCCTGAGCGAGGATCAGGCCGATCAGGAAAATCAGCGACAAGCGGGAGGCGAGGGTGCGCGGCCAGCGCAGGGCGACATTCATGCGGGGGCTCCGAGGACTTCGACCGGCAGCGAGAACACATAGCCTTCGCTGCGCACGGTCTTGATGTAGGCCGGTTCGCGGGCGTCATCCAGCAGGCGCTGGCGCAGACGGCTGACCAGCAGATCGATGGAGCGGTCGAACAGATCGGCGTCCCGGCCCTGGGTCAGGTTGAGCAATTGATCGCGGCTCAGCACCCGTTGCGGATGGTCGAGGAACACCCGCAGCAAACGGTATTCCGCGCCGCTCAGGGCGACCATGGTGCCGTCCTTGTCCAGCAGATGCCGAGCGGAGGTGTCGAGCTGCCAGCGACCGAACGCCAACAGCCGACCGCTTTCGGTGACCACCAGGTTGGGTGGCAGCATGCGCGTGCGACGCAGCACGGCGTTGATTCGCGCCAGCAGTTCGCGGGCGGCGAACGGTTTGGTCAGGTAGTCGTCGGCGCCCATTTCCAGACCGAGGATGCGGTCGGTTTCATCGTTGCGCGCGGTGAGCATCAGGATTGGCGTGGCCTTGTGTTTGCCCGAGCGCAACTCGCGGCACAGCAGCAGGCCATCGTCGCCGGGCATCATGATGTCGAGCACGATCAGGTCGACGGTGTTGGCTTCCAGAAAGCTGCGCATCTGCCGGCCATCGGCAACCACTGTGGTGCGCAGGCCGTTCTTCTTCAGGTAATTGCCGACCAGTTCGCGAATCTCGCGATCGTCGTCGACGATCAGGATGTGATCGACATGTTCCATGGGGCCAAACCTCAATCAAAGGGGATTGCCGGGCAGTCTATCGAGCCCGCGCGGACCCGCCTGCCTGCCTTTGTATTGCAGTGTATCCAGCGCTGTGACGGATACATGCCGACGCAAAAAGCGGATTTTTGCAGGGTTTTGTATCGCTGTGTATCCCGGACGCGCGCGGATACGTAGCGATTTATACACGGCATTTGCCGACACATGCGCGATACCTCGCGAGCTTTAAATGAGCTCCATCGAGGCACACACAGAACGCCTCGGCCCAATCAACGATTCAACCATTGAAGCCCCGAGGAAAACGCCATGAACGCCAAGACCCAATCGATTGCTGCCGCTTGCCTGTTTGCCGCTTTGAACATCTGCACTCTGTCGGCCCGCGCCGAAGCCGATGTCACCCCGCAAACCTACGCCTACGGCAGCCACCTGGACATCCAGAAAGTGGTGTCGCTGACACAGGACAACTCGATGACCTGCGGCGTCGTCGACGCCCGCCTGACGTACCTCGACTCGGCCGGCAAGACCCAGGTGCTCGACTACCGCAAATTCGCCGACGGCTGCAACCAGGACAACTGATTACCCATCGCTATTAAAGGAACCTCGCCATGAACAACGTATCGCGCTATCTGACCGCTGTTGCCTTCTCCCTCGCCGGCGTCGCGGCTCACGCCAACGCTGCCGTCGAACAGCACAGCTGTGGCAGCAGCACCTGCTTTCAACTGGCCCCGGTGGCCAAGCCGGGCAACGACGGCCTGATCGCCGCCGACGGTTCCAGCCGCACGCCGCAGGGGCAGAGGGTGGCCGCCGACGGTTCCAGCCGTACGCCGCAAGGCCAGACGCTGGCCGAGAACGGTGCCAGCCGTACGCCGCAAAGCCAATGGCTGGAAAACCAGACGGCTTGAGGATTGAAGGGGGCTGCCCGTAACGGCCGGCCCCCGATCCAGTCAACAGACCACCCCTTATTCAAAAGGTGAACCTCATGTTTCTCATCGCTTTCCTGGGCGGTCTGTTGACTGTCCTCAGTCCGTGCATCCTGCCGGTGGTGCCGTTTCTGTTCGTCGGAGCCGACCGCACCCGTTCTTCGATCCTGCTGACCCTCGGCGGCATGGCCCTGACCTTTGCCCTGATCTCCAGCCTGGCGGTGGTCAGCAGCGAGTGGGTGATCCAGGCCAGCAACACCGGTCGCCACATTGCGCTGGCGGTGATGGTGCTGTTTGCGCTGTCGCTGATTTCCGCGCGCATCGGTGACTGGCTGGCGCGGCCCTTCGTGCGGCTGGGCAATCGCCTCGACCCCGACGCCCGGAAAAAGACCGGCCCCATGGCCTCGATCATGATTGGCGTCGCTACCGGTCTGTTGTGGGCGCCGTGCGCCGGTCCGATCCTCGGCGTGATCCTCACCGGTGCCATGCTGCAAGGCGCCAACGCTCAGACCAGCCTGTTGCTGCTGGCCTACGGTGCGGGCAGTGCGCTGTCGCTGGGGACGCTGATCTTCGCTGGTCGCGGTCTGGTCAATCGGTTGAAACCGTCGATTCCGTTCACTGGCTGGTTCCGCCGGGGGGCGGGCGTTGCGGTGCTGGCGACGGCGGCGGTGATCGCCACCGGTGCCGACAACCTGCTGCTGGCCAATACCTCGTCCCAAGGCGTGGCATCGGTCGAGAAAAGCGTGCTGGAGAACGTGCCGAAAGTGCTGGACTACTTCGTCAGCAAAGTCCGTGCGGACTCGACCGAAGACGAGGCGAGCAAAGGCGCGATGCCGTCGTTGTCCGGCGCGGTGCAATGGCTGAACTCGCCGGAACTGACGGCTGAGTCCCTGCGCGGCAAAGTGGTGCTGGTGGACTTCTGGACGTATGACTGCATCAACTGCCAGCACACCCTGCCGTACGTGAAGGCGTGGGAGAAGAAGTACGGCAAGGACGGCCTGGTGGTGATCGGCGTGCACACCCCGGAATACGGCTACGAGCGGATCATCGACAACGTCAAGGATCAGGTGCACAAGCTCGGCATAACCTACCCGGTGGCCATCGACAACAACTACGCGATCTGGCGCAACTTCGATAACCAGTACTGGCCGGCGCATTACCTGATCGACGCCAAGGGCCAGGTGCGTTACACCCACTTCGGCGAAGGGCGTTACGAGGCTCAGGAGCAGATGATTCAACAGCTGCTCAAAGAGGCCAAGGCACCTGCGGCCTGATCAATAAGAGCGAACGGCCCGGAGTCAACCTTCCCGGGCCGTTTGGCTTTTCCAATATCTGTTTCGGGGCCTTTACAAAATCCCGCCATTCATCGGCCAACGCCCGGTTTTATGGGCTCTCCGGACGATTGGCAGGGACGCCGGACAACGCCCGCGCGATAGTGGGCGAGCGGGGCCAACAACGGCTCTGACATCCATAAAAAGAATGCGAGGTTGCCATGCCGAAGTTCGTGATTGAACGCGAGATTCCAGGAGCCGGAAAGCTATCGGAGCCAGAACTCAAGGCCGTATCGCAAACGTCCTGCAACGTGCTGCGTGAACTCGGGCCAGAGGTGCAGTGGCTGCAGAGTTATGTGACTGCCGACAAGATCTATTGCGTGTACATCGCACCCAACGAGGAGCTGGTACGCGAACACGCCAAGCGTGGGGGATTTCCGGCCAATAGCGTGTCCCGGGTGACGAGCATCATCGACCCGACGACCGCCGATTGACCCCTCTGCCGCGGAGCACCCATTCATGAGTACCCCCATTGATCTCACTGCCCTGAAGGAACGCCAGAAAGTCGCCTGGGCCAGTGGCGACTACGCCGTGATCGGCACCACGTTGCAGATCGTCGGCGAAACCCTCGCCGAAGCCTGCGACTTGCGCTGCGATGAAGAAGTGCTGGACGTTGCCGCCGGCAACGGCAATGCCACGCTGGCGGCGGCACGCCGTGGTTGTCGGGTGACGTCCACCGATTATGTCGCGGCGCTGCTGGAACGCGGCCAGGACCGGGCGCGCGCCGAGCATCTGGACGTGACCTTTCAGGTCGCCGATGCCGAGGCGCTGCCGTTTGCCGATTCCAGTTTCGATGCGGTGCTGTCGACCTTCGGCGTGATGTTCGCCCCGGATCAGGCCAAGGCGGCCAAGGAGTTGGCGCGGGTCTGTCGCCGTGGCGGACGGATCGGCCTGGCCAACTGGACGCCCGAAGGCTTCGTCGGCCAGATGTTCAAGACCCTCGGCCGCTACCTGCCACCGCCACCGGGTGCGCAACCGCCCTCGAACTGGGGCGCGGAAGCCTGGCTGCATTCGAACTTCGATGATCGCCAGTTCCAGGTCCAGGTGACTCGCCGCCACTTCAACTTTCGCTACCGCTCGGCGGCGCATTTCATTGATGTGTTTCGCCACTGGTACGGCCCGGTGCACAAGGCGTTCGCCGCGTTGCCGCCCGAGAGCGGGCAGGCGCTGGAGACAGATCTTGCTTTACTGATCGACGGGTTGAACCGGGCGGGAGTGGAATCGATGGTGGTGCCGAGTGAATATCTGGAGGTCGTCATCACCAAGCGCTGAAACCATTGTGGGAGCGAGCTTGCTCGCTCCCACAGGGATCCCTGCAGAGCTTCTATTTCAGATGCGCACTGTCAAACCACTCCAGCGCCGTGCGCCAGATGCAGATGCCGAGAAAGTACGCTGACGCCAGCAGCCACAAGCCCATCACCAGCGGGTTGATCACCGGGTGGTTCAGCACCAGCGACAGACTGCACAGCAGCCAGATCGCCGTCACGGCAATGTTGATCGGCATGAACCGGCGTACCCGGAACGGGTGCAGGAATTTCATCCGGGTCACGGTCAGCAGCGCCAGGCCAATCACCGTCAGGAAGGTGAGCCATGGCCCCGGATCGATGATGTACAGGCACAGTGCAACCACGTTCCAGGCGGCGGGGAAGCCGACGAAATAGTTGTCCTTGCTCTTCATGTTGACGTTGCAGAAGCAGAACAGCGACGACACCAGAATCAGCGACACGGTCAGCAGCAGGGTGTAGTCGGGCAGGGGAATGTAGCGATAGATGAACAGCGCCGGGATGAACACGTAGGTCAGGTAATCGATCACCAGATCGAGGATCGATCCGTCGAAACTCGGCAGCACCGACTGCACGTTGACCTTGCGCGCCAGCGCCCCGTCGAGGCCGTCGACGATCAGTGCCACGCCCAGCCACATCAGGCAGTGAATCGGCTGGTTTTCCAGCAGGGCCAGGGTGGCCAGGAAGGCGGTGACCACGCCGGTCGCGGTGAAACCATGGGCGCCCCAGGCCTTGAGCCTGGCGATGTGGACGGTCGATATCACGAAGGCGTTCTCCAGAAAGTGCAGCAAGCCGCGTAAACCCTTGGGCAGCAAGGGCGGCGACCAACCGGGTCGGGGTTGCAGCTATCGACCGGTCGGGCCGGGTCAAGGTTCACCCATTCGTGAAGATTAGCTGGCCGGGAAAAAAGTTCTCTGGAGAATCACTCGCCCATGGCCACGTCAGCCCAACGGTGCTGGCACATCGCATCAAGAGGACTATCGTTGCCTGACGCAGTCATACCCTTTGCCTGAGGACGACGTCATGAACACCAGTGATCTGCTCGAACAACTGCTGCGAGGCCAGGCCTCGGCGGGACAACCAGGTGGCGCGTCGGCCGGCGGGGGACTGGGCGGGCTTGGCGGGTTGCTCGGCGGTCTGCTGGGCGGTGGCGGTACCAGCGGCGGCGGTTCTCCTGCCGGAGGACTGGGTGGCCTGGGCGGGCTGCTTGGTGGATTGCTTGGCGGTGGCGGCGCGCTGGGTGGCGGCACGCAGCGTCGCTCCGGCGGCACCCATTACGCGGCGCTGGCCTCGCTGGGCATGATGGCTTTCCAGGCGTATCAGGCGTGGCAACGCAGCCAGGCCTCCACCGCGCCGCAGCAGACCCCGCAAACCGCGGACCTGCTGTCCGGCCCGCAAGTCGAAGAACACAGCCATGCCGTTCTGCGTGCGTTGATCGCCGCGGCCAAGGCGGACGGGCGGATCGACGACTCGGAAAAACACCTGATCAGCAGCGAAATCGGCAAGCACACCGATGACCCGAACCTGCAGCAATGGCTCGACGACGAAGTCGCCAAACCCCTGAATCCCACCGAAGTCGCCCAGGCGGCGCAGAACGATCCGGCCATGGCCGCCGAAATGTACCTGGCCAGCGTGATGCTGGTGGACGATCAGCAGGACGCCGAACGCAATTATCTGGATGAACTGGCGGCGGCGTTGCAGATCGACCCCGAATTGCAGGTTCACCTGGAGCAGCAGGCCAAGGGCACAGCCTGACAGCAAAACCTCACGATCTTCGCCCGCGCCTGTTCAAGTCAGGCGCGTGGCGAAGGCTCCGTCCGTCCGGGCACATTTAACGTCGATTGAATTTTCGGCAGGCGCCGCCTCTCTGCTGCATTAGAGGCGAGTGACTGAGCGTCCTGCCAATCGATCGAGAATATTGCCATGACTGTCCTGACTCACCTGCAAGCGACGCCTGCCCAATCGCACCCCCTCGACTCCCTGGGTGAGTGGCGGCGTATCCATGAAGCACTTTTTTTCGACGAAGATCCGCAGCCGCTGGCGCGGGCCTTCCTGGAACACCAACTGCTGCAAGCTGCGCAGTTGAAGGATGAACTGCCATCGGACCCCGCGCAGTGGCATGCCTGGGTGGCCGAACACTGCGCCGATGTCGCCCGGCAATACGCCGACTACCTGCAACAACGCAAGGCGGGAGGAGCGCGGCAGTTTTTCAGTTGCAAGGCTCATGCGCTGTATTTCCTGCAAGCGGTGGCGCCGACCAAACGGGTCGATGGCGCCTGGCTCTACGGCTTGCTGGGCCAATGGCGCGATCCGCGCTTCAGCAGTCTGATCAGCACTTATCTGGAAGAACTGGGCGAGGGCAACCCGGCGCAGAATCACGTGGTGATCTACCGGCAATTGCTCGCCGAACAGGGCCTCGAGCCCAGCAGTCCACTGCCCGACGAACGCTACCTGCAAGGCGCGCTGCAATTGGCCCTGGGGGCCTGCGGCATGGATTTTCTGCCGGAGGTGATCGGTTACAACCTTGGCTACGAACAGCTGCCCTTGCACCTGTTGATCAGCAGTTACGAGCTCAGTGAACTGGGGATCGATCCGTACTATTTCACCCTGCACGTGACCATCGACAATGCCAGTACCGGCCATGCGCAAAAAGCCGTTCAGGCCGTTCTGGATCTGCTGCCCCTGGAGGCCGACCGCAGCGATTTCCTGCGCCGGGTATCGCTGGGCTATCGGCTCAATGACCTGGGGCAGGGCAGCCGCGCAATCATCGAGGGGTTCGATCTGGAGCTCGAACTGTTGGCGATGCTTGAACGCAAGTGTCCGTTCGCTCAACACATGCACTCCGACTATTGCCGCTTTGAAGGCAAGACCGTCAATCAGTGGCTGGCCGATCCGCAGCAGTTGCCCGGGTTCCTGCAAGCCATGCAGGACAAGGGCTGGATCAAGCGCCACGAAGATCCACAGGGCAGCCGTTTCTGGCAATTGATCGATGGCGATGGTGCGGCGATGTTCGGCGTATTCAGCGCCTATGAAAAGCAACTGGTGCACGACTGGATTGCCGGTGACTGGATTTCGGCGGACAAACCCGTCGCGTTCCGTCGCCGCCCCTCAGGCCCTGCGCCGATCGAGGTGCCCGAACAAGACCCCGATGTGCAGCGCCTGAATGCTGCCCTGCAAGGGCAGGACGCTCACACCCAATTCGCAACATTGATTCCCTGGCTTGCGCCGGCCCGGCACGCGCATCCGGCCGGGCTGCTCGCCACTCGCCATTTCATCCAACTCAAATCCGGCCTGCGTTAAGGAAGTCATCAATGAATCAGGAAGAACAACTGTCCGCCAACGATCGGGTGCTGCTGCAACTGGGGCGGCGCCTGCAGGCCGATGGCTATCGTTTCATCACCCCGACGCCGCTGACCCACCAACGGGTCAACCAGCGCGACGAAGGGCAGGCCGCCGATGGCCTGCGGGAGGTGTTCGGGTGGTCGCGCCCGTTCGAACCGGGCCTTCTGTCTGCCGATGAACAGCGACAATTGCAGGACGCCCACGTGATTGATGCGTTCGACGGGCGCTTGAAGAGCCGGGTGCGCTGGTCGAGCCTGGATGATTTGCTGTTCGTGCATTCGGGGTTTCCCACCGATGCTGCCGATTCGGTGTTCTTCGGCCCGGACACCTATCGTTTCGCTCAACTGATCCACAGCCATTTGCAGCAGAACTTTGCGCCCATTCACCGGGCGGTGGACATCGGTTGTGGCGCCGGCGTCGGCGCGATTCTGATTGGCCGTGCCCGGCGAGACGCGCAAGTGCTGGCGGTGGATATCAACCCCGCTGCGCTGCGCCTGACCACGATCAACGCGGCGCTGGCTGAAGTGGCCAACGTCGAGGTGCGCACCAGTGATGTATTGCAAGGCGTGGACGGTGAGTTCGATCTGATCGTCGCCAACCCGCCTTACATGGCCGATCCGGCCGGGCGAGCTTACCGCCATGGCGGTGGGACGCTGGGGGCGGGGCTGTCGTTACGCATTGTCGAACAGGCGCTCAACCACCTGACGCCCGGCGGCTCGCTGCTGCTGTACACCGGCGTGGCGATGGTCGATGGCCGCGATCCTTTCCTCGACACGGTATTGCCACGGCTGGATGAAAAACGCTTCGGCTGGACCTACCGCGAACTCGATCCCGATGTGTTCGGCGAAGAGTTGTTGAACCCCGGCTATCAGCGCGTCGACCGGATTGCCGTGGTGGCGCTGACGGTGACTCGAACAGGCTGAAACAAGGCAGGTGCAGGATGAGCAGGAATCTCGACGACTACAACCGGATGCGCGACTTCTCGGCGACCTCGGAGCCGGCGGCCGACCACCGTCGGGGCCAGAAGCCCGGCGGTGAGCAGGCGTTGCAATTTTGCATCCAGAAGCATGACGCCTCGCACCTGCATTATGACTTTCGCCTGGAGCTCGACGGCGCGCTCAAGAGCTGGGCGGTGCCCAAGGGGCCGTCGCTGGATCCCAAGGTCAAGCGGCTGGCGGTGCACGTCGAGGATCACCCGCTGGACTACGCGACGTTCGAGGGCAGCATTCCCGAAGGGCACTACGGTGCCGGCGATGTGATCGTGTGGGATCGCGGCGTGTGGATTCCGCGGGAAGACCCAGAGAAAGCCTATGCCAAGGGCAAACTCAAATTCGAACTGCGCGGCGAGAAACTCGCCGGGGTGTGGAATCTGGTGCGCACCCACATGCCGGGCAAGAAAGAGCAATGGTTTCTGATCAAGCATCAGGACAGCGCCGCACGCCCGCAAAGCGATTACGACGTGCTGGTCGCCGAGCCTGACAGCGTGCTCAGCGAGCGCACCATCGTCGACAAACCCCGGCTCAGTGCGAAGCAGGTCAAACCCCTTCAAGGCCCGGCAAAAGCACCGCGCAAGCTGGCCTCGGGCAAACTCACCGGGGCGCACAAGGCCAATATTCCCGCGCAGCTCAAACCGCAACTGGCCACCCTGGTGGAGAGTGCTCCGGAGGGTGATTGGCAATACGAAATCAAGTTCGACGGCTATCGGATCATGGCGCGCATCGATCAGGATGAGGTGCAGTTGTTCACCCGCAATGGCCATGACTGGACGCACAAGTTGCCGAAACAGGCTCAGGCCCTGGCGGCGCTGGGCCTGGAATCGGCGTGGCTGGATGGTGAGATGGTCGTCGCCGATGCGGACGGCGTGCCGGATTTTCAGGCCCTGCAAAACGCGTTCGATTCGGGACGCAGCGAAAACATCGTCTATTACCTGTTCGATCTGCCGTATCTGAACGGTGTCGATCTGCGCGAGGTGCCCGTGGAGGAGCGGCGTGCAGCGCTGGCCACGGTGCTGAAAACCCATCAAGACTCGCTGCTGCGTTTTTCCGAGGCGTTTGATGCAACCCCGCAGGCGTTGCTCAACAGCGCCTGCCAGATGCGCATGGAAGGCCTGATCGGTAAACGCCTTGGCTCGCCTTACGTGTCGCGCCGCAGCAGCGACTGGATCAAGCTCAAGTGCAAGCATCGCCAGGAGTTCGTGATCGTCGGCTATACCGATCCGAAAGGTGCGCGCAGTGCGTTCGGCGCGTTGCTGTTGGGGCTGCATGATCGTGACCGCGGCGAGTTGCGGTACGCGGGCAAGGTCGGCACCGGATTCAATGAATCCACCCTCAAGAGCCTCCTTGCACAGCTCAAGCCGTTGCGGGTCAAGAAGCCGGCGGTGGTCAATCCGCCCACGGGGTTCGAGGCCAAGGGTGTGCACTGGCTCAAACCGAGTCTGCTGGCGGAAGTGGCGTTCGCCGAAATGACCCAGGACGGCTCGGTGCGTCACGCCGTGTTCCATGGCTTGCGCGAGGACAAACCGGCCAAGGACATCACCGAGGAGCGCGCCAAACCCATGAAGACTTCAAAGGCTGAATCGACCGCGCCGTCCCAATCCGGCCTGGCCGACGGCAAAGTGCGGATCACCCATCCCGACCGGGTGATCGACGCCGGCAGTGGCACCACCAAAATGCAGCTGGCCGAGTATTACGCCGGTGTCGCCGAGTGGATTCTGCCGCAACTCAAGGATCGCCCGGTGGCCTTGGTGCGCGCACCCGAGGGTATCGCTGGTGAGCTGTTCTTCCAGAAGAACGCCGAGCACTTGGCGATCCCCGGCATCCGCACGCTCGACAAAGACCTGACCGGCCAGCCGGTGATGCTGATCAACAACGCCGAAGCCTTGATCGGCGCGGTGCAGATGAGCACGGTCGAACTGCACACCTGGAACGCCACCATCACCGATCTGGACAAGCCTGATCGCTTCGTCCTCGATCTCGACCCGGACCCGGCGCTGCCGTGGAAAAGCATGGTCGAAGCCACGGCGCTGACCCTGACCGTGCTCGATGAGCTGGGCCTCAAGGCGTTCCTCAAGACCAGCGGCGGCAAGGGCATTCATCTGGTGGTGCCCCTGATCCGCAAGCATGGCTGGGACGAGGTCAAGGATTTCAGCCACGCCATCGTCACGCACATGGCGAAATTGTTGCCGGAGCGTTTTTCTGCGGTGTCCGGGCCGAAAAACCGTGTGGGGCGGATCTTCATCGATTACCTGCGCAACGGGCTGGGCGCCACTACCATTTGTGCCTACGCGGCGCGTACCCGCGAAGGGTTGCCGGTGTCGGTGCCGCTGTTTCGGGAAGAGGTCGGCGAGATCAAAGGCGCCGATCAATGGAACGTGCGCAACGTTCACGAACGGCTGGCGGAAGTGGGGGATGAACCGTGGGCGGCCATGAGGAAAACCCGGCAGAGCATTACGGCCGAGATGCGCAAGCGGGTGGGCATGAAGAAATGATCAGGTGCCGCGCAGCAAGTCGTGGGCGTTGAGCAGGTCGAAGGCGACTTGCGGATTGTTTTCCAGACCCCGGCGGATGGCGGCCGGGATGGTCTTGCGGGTTTTGCGGCAAAGCCCTGGACGCTCTTCGACTTCGATCTCGATGCCGCCGCGCACGGTCCGCACTTCACCGAACTTCGGTGCGATCAGCACACGAATGCCTAGCTGATCGAACATCTTGCCTTGCAGCCGCTCGAGGTCGGCGAGGTCTTTGAGGTTTTCCAGACGCTCGAGCAGACGCTTTTCCTCCTCGCGGGTCAGCAGCAGGATGCGCACATCCGCGCCGGGCGTATCCAGCAGCGGATCACGCCCGCAGATGCACAGACCCGGCGGGCAAGGGGAGCGAAGCGAGGCGGAAATCGTCATGGCCTCCATCATAGAGGCCGTTCGACGGTTTTGCCCATGGTCATTCGCCAGCCGTCCATCGGCAGGGCGTAACGGTGGCAAATCCGTCAGCCACCATCATCGAACGTGCCGTGGTTACTGCGACAAGCCTTCGTAGTGAACCAGGATGGCATTGGCCAGCTCTTCATCGCTGGCGTTGAGGCCAGGATTGTCCTGACGCACCTGCTGCAGTACCGATTCCAGGTACACACCACGGATTGTTCCGCCACTGGCGACGAATGCCGACAGGTCGTCACGGGCCGGAATCACCATTTTGTGATCCTTGAACGTGGAATACAGCGAGGCGGAAACGCCGGCCGAAGTGGCGACATCCCCCGCATCCACGCGGGCGAGAGCCGAACCGAAAGGCAGGCACAGCACAAGAGACGAAACCAGTAATAAACGACGCATGACGGTGTTCCTCCAGCAGCGTAAAGCGAAAAGGAAGTACCACATAATGTGAGAGGTGTCGGCGGGCACGGGAGTTCCATAAGTCGGGTCAGGCGGTAGGGGATGGAATGAGAACCGTCGCACAGTGCCGCATTTTTACCGGATGTAACGACACACTCTGCGACGCTCTAACGCGGCGAATTCACGCAAATAGGCTTAACTGAAGCGTTGAAAGGCGCCGTGTGGCGCGACCAGGGAGGAAATCACGGTGTCGATCAAACTGCGTTTGGTGTTGCTGATTGCGACCAGCCTGCTGACGGCGCTGATCGTGAGCCTGGTCAGTTATGTGGGCAATCAGCGGATGGCTTCGGCGGTCAGTGACAACGCGGTGAGCATGAGCGCGCTGCGCAATCACATGGAAGCCGACATGATGCACGACGCCCTGCGCGCCGACGTGTATTCGGCGATGCTGGTCGGGCCGGGCAAGAGCACCAGTTCAGCCGACGAGGTGCGCAGTTCGGTTGACGAGCATGCGGCGCATTTTCGCGAGGTGCTGGGTGAAAACCTCAAGTTGCCGGTAAATCCGACGATCAAGTCCGCGCTCGAGCAGATCAAGCCAAGCCTCGACACCTACATCAGCGCCGGCGAGCAGATCGTCGGTCTTGCACTGGAAGATCCGGACAGCGCCCAGCAGCATCTCGGGACGTTCGGCACGGCGTTCAGCCAGCTCGAAGAACAGATGGCCGCCCTCAGCGAGCTGATCGAAACCAATACCCGGCAGACCAGCGAAGGCACCGAAGCGGCGATCCACAATGCCAATATCGCGCTCGGTATCGTATTGATCGCCAGTCTGTTGTTGCTGTTGGCTCAAGGTCGCTGGGTGATCCTGAGCATCATGGGGCCGCTGAAGTCCGCCAGCCGCATTGCCGAAAGCATCGCCCACGGCAACCTCAGCGAGCCGATCGTCGAACCGTCCGGCAAGGACGAAGCCAGTGCGCTGATCCGCACGCTGGCGACCATGCAACGCGACCTGCGAAACATGATCGGTGTGGTGCGAAGCAACGCCCACGGCGTCAGTGGCATGAGTGAACAATTGAGCCACGGCTGCCATCAGGTGGCTGACAGCAGCCAGCAGCAAAGCACCGCCGCCGGGACCATGGCCGCTGCCGCGAGTCAGATGACCGCCAGCATCGAGGAAATCACCCGTCACGCCGAGCGGGCGTTGAACATGGCCAGCCAGGCCGAGTCACTGGCGAAAAACGGTGGGCAGGTGATCCATCAGGTGGTCAGCGACATGGACGACATTGCCCGATCCGCCCAGCAATCGGCGCAAGTGATCCGTACCCTGGATCAGGAATCCGAAGGCATCTTCAATATCATTCAGGTGATCAAAGGCATCGCCGACCAGACCAACCTGCTGGCGCTCAACGCGGCCATCGAGGCGGCCCGGGCGGGCGAGCAGGGCAGGGGCTTCGCGGTGGTGGCCGATGAGGTGCGCAGCCTGGCAGCACGTACCAGTGCGTCAACTCAGGAAATCGCCGCGATGGTCGCGCGCATCCAGAACAGCACCCGCGAGGCCGTCACCAGCATGGAGGCGGGCGTCGCCCAGGTTGACAAAGGCATGGCGGTCACCGCTGACGTCGAACGCGCCATCCGCGAAATCCTCGACGCCACCCTGAGCACCACGCAACTGGTCAACGACATCACCCGCACCATTGGCGAACAGAGTCAGGCGAGCAACGAGATTGCCCATCAGGTGGAGATGATCGCGGGCATGTCGGAGGGCAACAGCAAGGTGATCGGCGAGACGGCCAACACCACGGACGAGCTGTCGAGCCTGGCGGGGCGGCTGGCGCAGTCGGTGGATCGGTTCAGGTTGTGAGGGTTGTTGGATCGTGCAGTTGATGGGTGCCGGAACCCTATTTGTAACAAGTGAAAGACCGATTTCTGGATTGGCAGCGCTGGTCAAACGGCTGAAAGGCATAAGCCAGAGCCGCTGACGGGGGTCATGTTCGGCCGCTGGCAGCCGATAAGTCCTTGAACGGATAAAGACTATCGAGTCGGGAACAGACGCGCGGGTTTGCCATGACGTGATATTCTTCGCGCCACTTGGTTTGACCTAATTCAGTCTGGCGCGCTTTTCGGCGGGCCGGACAGAACCCCTGTCGCTCAAGTAGCTGAAGCCAATAATGATAAGAAGTCAGTTCAGAAGGGACATATAACTGAGGTCGACACTGCCTGTCGGCCTTGTGTGCCCACCCGTCAAAATTGAAGTGTGCCGGAACCCGCGACGCTGGCCTGAGTGTCGCGAAAAAGGGGACCTCATACGTACAACAGCGGCGGGCGGAAGGCGTTTTATCATAGGTGCAACAGATGTTTAAGAAAGTGAACACAGCCTTGCTGGGGCTGGCTTTGGCGATGGGGATGTCTTCCGCCAATGCCGAGGAAGCAAAGAAAGTCGACGTCCTGCTGATCGGCGGCGGCATCATGAGCACCACCCTGGGTGTGTGGATCAATGAGCTGGAACCGACCTGGTCGATGGAAATGGTCGAGCGCCTTGATGGCGTGGCGCTGGAAAGCTCCAACGGCTGGAATAACGCCGGTACCGGTCACTCCGCACTCGCCGAGTTGAACTACACCCCGGAAGACGACAAGGGCAATGTCACCATCCCTAAAGCCGTCGAGATCAACGAAGCGTTCCAGGTTTCCCGTCAGTTCTGGGCCTGGCAGGTTCGTCAAGGCGTCCTGAAGGACCCTCGTTCGTTCATCAACACCACTCCGCACATGAGCTTCGTGTGGGGCGATGACAACATCAAGTTCCTGAAAAAGCGCTACGAAGCCCTGCAAGCGAGCCCGCTGTTCGCCGGCATGCAGTACTCCGAAGACCCGGCTGTGATCAAGAAGTGGGTCCCGCTGATGATGGAAGGGCGTGACCCGAACCAGAAAATCGCGGCCACCTGGAGCCCGCTGGGCACCGACATGAACTTCGGCGAAATCACCCGCCAGTTCGCCGGTTACCTGCAGACCAAGCCTAACTTCAACTTGAAGCTGTCGAGCGAAGTGCAAGACATCACCAAGAATGCAGATGGCACCTGGCGCGTCAGCTACAAGAACCTGAAAGACGGCACCAAGACTGAAACCGACGCCAAGTTCGTGTTCATCGGCGCCGGCGGCGGTGCCCTGCACCTGCTGCAGAAGTCCGGTATCGAAGAAGCCAGGGAATACGCTGGCTTCCCGGTAGGCGGCTCGTTCCTGGTGACCGATAACCCGGCCATCACCGAACAGCACCTGGCCAAGGCCTACGGCAAAGCTTCGGTTGGCGCGCCTCCGATGTCCGTTCCGCACCTGGACACCCGTGTCCTGGACGGCAAGCGCGTCATCCTGTTTGGCCCGTTCGCGACGTTCAGCACCAAGTTCCTGAAAGAAGGTTCGTACCTGGACCTGCTGACCAGCACCACCACTCACAACATCTGGCCTATGACCAAGGTCGGCATCAAGGAATACCCGCTGGTCGAGTACCTGGCCGGTCAACTGATGCTGTCGGATGAAGACCGTCTGAACGCGCTGAAGGAATACTTCCCGAACGCCAAGGCCGAAGACTGGCGCCTGTGGCAAGCCGGCCAGCGCGTGCAAATCATCAAGCGTGATGAAGCCGCTGGCGGCGTGCTGAAACTGGGCACCGAAATCGTTGCTTCCAAAGACGGCTCCATCGCCGGTCTGCTGGGCGCATCCCCAGGCGCGTCGACCGCTGCACCGATCATGCTGAGCGTGCTGCAGAAAGTCTTCAAAGACAAAGTCGCCAGCCCTGAGTGGCAAGCCAAGCTGCACCAGATCGTTCCAAGCTACGGCACCCAGCTGAACAACGATCCAGCCAAAGTGGCTGAAGAGTGGGCTTACACCGCCAAGATCCTGCAACTGCCAACCCCTCCGGTCATTGGCCAGGTTGCAGCTCCAGCGGCGGACGCCTCGGCTGAAAAAGCCCCGGCGCCGAAAGAAAGCGCTGCACGTGACATGGCTCTGTAATCCAGACGCCTGACACACAAAGCCCACTGAACCGGTGACGGTCAGTGGGCTTTTTTGTGTCCGGAATTCAGGCCTTGGCGGCCGCCAGATAGGCGCCAAGCCGCCGTCCCATCTCTTCACCCAACGCCTGCAACCCGCTGAGCGGCCGCACCATCACCTCGAACTCGACGATCTTGCCCTGTTCATCGAACCGGATCATGTCGATGCCCTTGAGCTCTTTCGCCCCCACTTTGGCGCTGAACTCCAGCACCACATTCAGGCCATCGGCCGTCACCAGTTCACGGTGGTATTTGAAGTCTTCAAACACCTCGAACACGGTATTGAGGATCATCGCGACCACCGGTGCGCCGGGGTAGGGGGTGTGGGCCATGGGCGAGCGGAACACCGCCTTGGGATCGAGCAGCTCGGGCAGAGCCTTGAGGTTGCCGGTGCGGATCATCTCGTGCCAGCGGTTCAGGGATACGGCGGCGTTGGGGTGCAGGTTCAAGTCGGACATGGTTTCACTCCTGTAATTTTTGTTGTTCTTTGCGCGGCGCCCATGACTCTAGATCAAAGCGGCGCAATGGGAACCCTCTGTACCGATCTGAATGTCGACCCATGCGCCAGCCCAATTCATCTGATCCGCTTTTTCCTGTCGAATCTGCATCTGTAACCATCTCAGCCAAGCGCCCAAAATAGCCCTGCCGTTCGGCCATACGCGACGCGCTTCATTCCGGAGCGCCCGGTGCGCCGGACATTCAGTATTCAGGAGGCCTTCATGGCTAAGATGGCGATTTTCCTCGGCGGCTTTCTTGTGTTGACCATCATGATCGGCGTCCTTGCCACGATTTCTCCGGTCTGACGATCCGACATCGAGTTGCGGCATACAGCGCTTTTCGACGTTTTCGGAAGGAACCGGATCAAGGCGCCCCGAACAGCATCGTCCAGTAAACCCCTTCATCACTGCGCGCCTCGCTCGCAAACCCCGCGCCGACCTGGGTGAACATCGGGTTCATCAGGTTGGCGCAGTGTCCGGGGCTGGCCAGCCAGCCGGCCATGGCCTTGCCCGGTGAGCTTTGCCCGGCGGCGATGTTTTCGCCGATCTGCCGGCCACGGTAGCCGGCCGCCCGGGCGCGATCTGCCGGGCCGTCGCCGTCCGGGTCGCGGTGGGCGAAATAGTTGCCGTAGGCCATGGCCTTACTGTGGCCCTGAGCGGCGGCGCCGAGTGCCGGGTTCCAGCGCAGGGGCCGGGCGGCGGCGAAGCGCTGGCGGCCGCACATGCGCGGACGGGCGCGGGCGGCGTTGACCTCGGCGAGCAAGGCCTTGCCGACGCTGCGGTTGTCGCCGATGCGGCTGTCGAGCACCGGCCGGGCCAGCACCACTTGCCATTCATTGCGGGCGCGGCTGATGCCGATGTCGGCGTATTGACCGTCGAGCAATGCGCCGCAGTAATCGTCTTGCAGCCTATCGAACGCCTCTTCGGCATCCTGCGCGCCGACGATCCGGATGCTGCGCACCGCCACGGCGGCATAGCCGGAATCTTTCAAGCGTTCGCGCAATCCACCGCCGTAGCCGTAGCCATAGCCGACCGGCAACGCCAGGTTCGACTTCAGCGTCAGCGGCGCCAGCCGTTGGGCCGGGCGTCGGTCACACCGTTGCGGATGGGCGCGGTAGTCGTTGATGGCGGCCACCAGTTGCCGCTCGGCGCCGGCGTGGGCAGAGGGGGCGAGCAGGGGAGAAAGGATCAACAGGCACAGCGAAACGAAGCGAGACGAACGAACGGCGTGGCGCATGGGACGCAAAGCTCTGAACAAAGACATGGCTGAAGGAAAGTGAACCGCAGAACGCGGCGCGGGTAGGACTGGCCTTTTTGCACTTGGTTCACGAGGCGGCGCCGGGTTTCTACGGCTGCCGACGAAGTGCTCAGCGATTCAATACGTCCTGCATCCATTGCAGATATTGCGGCCGTTCGGAAATCGAATTGTGTGCCGAATCCGCCACCACTCTGAGCGTGGCCACACCGTCGGGAAAACGGTGCAGCAAGCGCTCGGTGCTGGCCCGTGGAATCACCTCGTCATCGCTCGCCGCCAGCAACAGCGTCGGCACACGGATGTGCGTCGCGTACTGGCCGGACTGGAAACGATCCTTGAGCAACCACTGCACCGGCACCCACGGGTACTGCCGGGCGGCGATTTCTTCGAGGCTGTTGTAGGGCGTGACCAGAATCAGCCGTTCCACCGGCCGTTGACTGGCCAGCCGCACCGCAACTCCGGAACCGAGGCTACGCCCCAGCAGCGCAATCTGCGGATGGCTGGCATACACCTGATCGAACAGCGCCAGCGCATCCTCGGCAATCGCCGCTTCGGAGGGCGAGCCGCCGCTGCCGCCAAATCCCCGGTAGTGCAGCAAATACAACGAATAGTCAGGAAACGCCGCGGAAAACTCCGGCAGATTGCGCGAAACGTCCTCGGCATTGCCGCCGAAATAGATCAGCGCTCGGGGCCCGGCGCGCTCGCGCACCGTCACGCGGATCTCGGCGTCGGGCATGGCCAGCGTCATCCGTGTGTCCGGAGAATCCAGACTGGCGGGCTGAGGAAAATAGATCAGCGCCCGCTGAAACACGAACAGCGCCGCGCATAGGATCAGGTACACGGCAACAATCGATGCGACGACTGACAACAGGGTTCTGGACATTCGACTAACGTTAACCGGGCGCGCAGGTTGGCTGTCGCAGTGTAGACCAACGGTTTCGTTGGGCGGCATCAAAACACAAGGTGCAACAGATCCACAGGGCAAGGGCGCCAGCATGAACCACACTGAGGGATATTCCCGCCGCCGGTTGCTGACACTGGCAGCCGGGGTGTCAGCGGTTTTCACCTTTGACCGGGCGCTGGCCGCCATTACGTCGCCGAACGCCACAGGAGCCCAGACCATGCAGACCCGCGCCATCCCTTCGAGCTCCGAGCCACTGCCGCTGGTGGGGTTGGGCACTTACCGCGGTTTCGACGTCGCCCCTGGCGATCCGGTCTACAAGCAATTGCCGGCGGTGCTCGGCGAGTTGTTCAAAAAGGGCGGCACGGTGATCGACAGCTCGCCCATGTACGGCCGCGCCGAGCAAACCACCGGTGAATTGCTGTCGATCCACGAGCCACGCTCACCGGCGTTCCTGGCAACCAAGGTCTGGACCCGAGGCCGCGAGGAGGGCATCGCGCAGATGGAGCAGTCGTTCAGCCTGCTGCGCACCGAACGTATCGACCTGATGCAGATCCACAACCTTCTGGACTGGCAAACCCACCTGCCGACCCTGCGCGACTGGAAAGAGCAGGGCCGCATCCGCTACATCGGCATCACCCACTACACGCCATCGGCCTATGACGAAGTCGAAGCGGTGCTCAAGGCCGAGCCGCTGGATTTCCTGCAAATCAACTACGCCCTGGATGATCGCAGGGTCGAGAAGCGCATCCTGCCGCTGTGCCGCGAACGCGGGGTGGCGGTGATCTGCAACCGGCCGTTCGGCGGCGGCGACCTGCTCGCACGGCTCAAGGGCAAACCGCTGCCGGGCTGGGCGGCGCAAGTCGGGGCCAGAAGCTGGCCGCAACTGGCACTGAAGTTTCTGCTGGCGCATCCGGCGGTGACTTGTGTGATTCCCGGCACCAGCAACCCGTTGTACATGGCCGACAATGCCGGCGCCGGGTTCGGGCTAATGCTGACCGATGCGCAGCGTCAGCAGTTGGTTGCGTTGGTGGGTTAGTCATCGCCCGGGAGTGAGTCGCGCACTCGCCCCCCATGCTAGTGCGCGACCGGTATCAGATCATCGGCGGCAGTGCATCCAGAATCTTGTCCAGGGTAATCGGATACTCCCGCACCCGTGCGCCCGTGGCGTTATAGATCGCATTCGCCACTGCCGCACTCACTCCGCAAATCCCCAGTTCACCGACCCCCTTGGCTTTCATCGGCGATGAGATCGGGTCGGTTTCATCGAGGAAAATCACCTCCTGATGCGGGATGTCGGCATGCACCGGCACTTCGTAGCCGGCCAGGTCATGGTTGACGAAAAAGCCCTGGCGTTTGTCCACCGCGAGCTCTTCCATCAAGGCCGCGCCTACACCCATGGTCATCGCGCCGATCACCTGGCTGCGGGCTGATTTCGGATTGAGAATCCGCCCGGCGGCGCACACCGCGAGCATGCGCCGCACGCGGACTTCGCCGGTGGCGGCATCGACGGCGACTTCGACGAAGTGCGCGCCGAAGGTCGATTGCTGGTACTGCTTGGCGAGGTCGGCGAATTCGATGCTGTCCTCGACTTCGATCGCGGCGTGTTGCGCGGCGTCACGCAGCGGCACGTTCTGGCTGCCCAGCCGCACGTGGCCGTCGACAAACTGCGCTTCACCCGCGTTCATGCCCAGTTTGGTCACGACCGCTTCGCGCAGTTTCATGCACGCCGCGTAGACCCCGGCGGTTGAGCAGTTGGCGCCGAACTGGCCGCCGGAGCCGGCTGACACCGGGAAATTCGAATCGCCGAGTCGCACCACCACATCGTCCAGGCTGACCCCCATCATTTCCGCTGCAGTCTGGCCAATGATGGTGTAGCTGCCGGTGCCAATGTCGGTCATGTCGGTTTCAACGGTGATCTTGCCGTCGCGCTCCAGTCGTACCCGTGCGCCGGACTTCACCAGCAGGTTGTTGCGAATCGCCGCCGCGACGCCCATGCCGATCAGCCAGCGACCTTCGCGACGGCTGCCGGGCGTCGCATTGCGCTTATCCCAGCCAAAACGCTCGGCGCCGGTTTGCAGGCATTCGATCAGACGCCGCTGGGAGAACGGTCGTTCGGTTTTCACCGGATCGACCTGGGTGTCGTTGAGGATGCGGAACTGGATCGGATCGAGTTTGAGTTGTTCGGCCATCTCGTCCATGGCGATTTCCAGTGCCATCAGCCCCGGCGTTTCACCGGGGGCGCGCATGGCGTTGCCCTCCGGCAGATCCAGCGGTGCCAGGCGCATGGTCACCAAACGATTTTCTGCGGCGTAGAGCAACTGACTCGGCTGCGCAGCAACCTCGACCTTGCCGTCGGCGAGGTTGCCCGACCAGCCTTCATGGGCGATGGCGGTAAGTTTGCCGTCAACCGTGGCGCCCATGCGAATCCGCTGAATGGTGGCGGGACGGTGGGTGGTGTTGTTGGCGATCTGCGGACGGGCGAGGGCGACCTTCACTGGACGGTTCGCCAGCCGTGCACCCAGAGCGGCGAGGATCGCGTCGGCGCGAATGAACAGCTTGCCGCCGAAACCGCCGCCAATGTACGGCGAGATCAGCCGCACGTTTTCCTTGGGCAGGCCGAGGGTGGCGGCGATGTCGCCGACGCTCCAGGCGATCATCTGGTTGGAGGTCCAGAGCGTCACGTGATCGCCTTTCCACGCGGCGAGTGTCGCGTGGGGCTCCATCATCGCGTGGGACTGATCCGGCGTGGTGTAGGTCTGGTCGAACTGCACGGGCGCGGCGGCGAAGGCGGTGGCGAAATCGCCGTGCTTGACGTCCGGCAGATCGTCTTTTGGCTCCACGCCCTGGTCGCGCACGCTGGCCAGATCAAATTGACCTGTGTCTTGCGCGTATTCGACGTTGACCAATTGCGCAGCGGCCCGTGCCTGTTCGAACGTCTCGGCGACCACCAGCGCCACGGCCTGGTGATAGTGCTGCACTTGCGGCCCGGCCAGCAGGTGCGCAGCGTTGTATTGGCCTTTGCCGAGCTTGCCGACATTGGCGGCGGTGACGATGGTCAGCACGCCCGGCGCGGCGCGGGCGGCCTCCAGATCGATGCGGGTGATGCGCCCCTTGGCAATGGCCGAACCGACCATCACGCCATAGGCCTGATTCTTCACCGCTTCATGTTGCTCGTAGGCATAAGGCGCCTGGCCGCTGGTTTTCAGCGGGCCTTCGATGCGGTCGGTGGGCTTGCCGATGACGTTCAACTGGTCAATCGGGTTGGTCGTGGCGGGCGTGTCGAATTTCATGCTTCGTCCCTCGCTTGGGCCAGCACCGAGGCAATCGTGCGCTCGACCAATGTCACTTTGAACTGGTTGTCAGCAGTGGGCGTGGCGCCGTCGAGCAGGCGCGCGCTGACGGCCTTCGCGCCTTGCGGCAGCAGCGCTTCCGCCGCTTCGACCCGCCAGGGTTTCGGCGCGATGCCACCGACGGCGATGCGGCCGCTGCCATCCTTCTGCAGGATCAGGCCGACGGAGACCAGCGCGAAGGCGTAAGACGAGCGGTCGCGCACCTTGTGATAGACATGGGTGCCGCCCACCGGTGCCGGCAGGGTGACGGCGGTCATCAGCTCGCCCGGCGTCAGACAGGTTTCGACATTCGGCGTGGTGCCGGGCAATTGATGGAAATCCGCCATGGCGATGCGTCGAGTGCTGCCGTCGGCCTTGATCGTTTCGACCTGGGCATCCAGCGCCCGCATCGCAATTGCCATGTCACTCGGATGGGTCGCAATGCAGGCGTCGCTGACGCCGATGATGCCGAGTTGCCGACTGACACCGCCAATCGCCGCGCAACCACTGCCGGGATTGCGTTTATTGCAAGCCTGATTCGTGTCGTAGAAATACGGGCAGCGCGTGCGCTGGAGCAGATTGCCGGCGGTGGTTGCCATGTTGCGCAACTGGCCCGAGGCACCGGCGAGCAAGGCGCGGGACAGTAGCGCGTAGTCTTTGCGGACGCGGTTGTCAGCGGCCAGGTCGGTGTTGCGCACCCGTGCGCCGATGCGCAGGCCGCCATCGTCGGTCGCTTCGATCTGGTCGAGGCCCAAGTGATTGATGTCAATCAGGTGCTGCGGCGTTTCGATGTCGAGCTTCATCAAGTCCAGCAGGTTGGTACCGCCAGCGATGAAGCGCGCACCTTCGAGTTGTGCGGCTTGAGCGGCGGCTGCGGCAGGGGAGTCGGCGCGGCTGTAATTGAACGCTCTCATGCTGGCACCTGCGCGACTTCGCTGATGGCTTCGATGATGTTCGAGTAGGCCCCGCAGCGGCAGATGTTGCCGCTCATGCGTTCCTGCAATTCGCTGGCGATCAGTTGCGGCGCTTCGGTAAGGCTGGCGCTGGCGTGGCTGGGGATGCCGTCGCGGATTTCCTGAAGCACCGCCACCGCCGAGCAGATCTGCCCCGGCGTGCAGTAGCCGCATTGATAGCCGTCATGCTTGATGAACGCGGCCTGCATCGGGTGCAGGTGGTCTGGCATGCCGAGGCCTTCGATGGTGGTGACGTTGGCGCCGTCCTGCATCACCGCCAGGGTCAGGCATGAATTGATTCGCCGACCGTCGACAATCACCGTGCAGGCGCCGCACTGGCCGTGGTCACAGCCCTTTTTGCTGCCGGTCAGGTGCAGGTGTTCGCGCAGCGCATCGAGCAGGGTGGTGCGGGTGTCCATCTCCAGCGTCTGCGGTTTGCCGTTGACTTCAATGGTCACTTTGGCCATGGCCGGTTGCTCCAGGCTGGCCGCGTAGGCCTTGAGGCTGATGAAAGGGGGCATCGCGAACGCGGTTGCGGTCACGGCACCGAGAATCAGGAAACGGCGTCGGGATATCGCCAACGGCGGATGGTCGTTCATGGCTGGGCTTCCTCTTGTCAGGTCGGCAGGTCGCAAATGACTCGCTCGGGCACGCCGGCGTGGTCGCCAGTCTCGTACTGTTCTAGGAGTGACCGCAGGGGGGAGGAAAAGGTTTTGTCGGATTTCGCCCTGTTGTCGTCCCGGACAGAGCCATCAGTCGGCCACTGGAGGGACGGGCCGAACGCGAAAGAAAGGGCGATGAACGGTCATTGGTGGCCAGTGAATCAAAGCCTGTTTCCCCGGTCGTATCTGCGGCAGCGCGCACCGTGCCTCTTCGCTGCGGGCTGCGCTGACCATTTCCGTCGTCAAGACCTTGGTTTTAGGGAAATTCTGAATGATGCGTGCAACAAGCCTGCTGCTGACCGTTTCCGCCGCTGTACTGCTGGGCGGCTGTGTGGCGGATTTCGATGATGACCATCGCCATGGCCGGCATTATGACCGCGACCATGGCCGTTACTACGATCATGACCGACGCTGGGACGACCGCGACTACGACCGCCGCGACGGGCGTCGTTATCATCGCGACCGGGATGATGACTGATTGAAACGAAGAGGGCGTTCCCTTGCGGGAACGCCCTCTGGCATTAAAAATGAGCGCTCGCCCGGACGCTGGATCGCGCAGGCACGGAGGCCTCGATGTCCAGCAAATGGGTGGCGAGAATGTCGCTCAGAAAACGGAACTGATCGTTGAGGCCGACCACTTCATTGCTGAAATGATTGCTGGCGGCAGGCATCAACAGCGCTTCGAAGGCTTCGTCGAACACCAGCGCCCGGGTCTTGCGCGACACGGGATGCTGATCGTAGTAGTTGCTGCCGAAGACCGGGAAACTCACGGCGAGGGTGACAGTACTGATCATGATGTGAACTCCTCGTGGTGTGTGTTTCGGATGGGTCAATCGTGCCTTTGGCGAGCGGTCGGCGGAAGGCAATCGTCGCAATGGTGAATATCGACGGGATTGATGGTTGGACCGGCGCAGCCCTGACCAGCGGATAGACGGTGCACTGCGCGCACCGTTACCTCATGCGCGACCAGCGCTGCGCTTTTTGGCTCAGGGTGTGCCGTTTCTGCCGAATGCACGGAAGCCCGGACGCGAGTTCAAGCGGTCGTAGTACGCACTGACTGCCGGCAAGTCCGGGTGCGGCAGGGGGGTCTCGAACCAACGGTTCACTGACAGCCCGATCGGTATGTCCGCCAGCGAAAACGCGTCGCCGCTGACGTAGGCGCCTGTCCTCTGGAGCTGTTGCTCAAGGATTGCCATGTGCGCTGCCCATTGATGAACACCTTGCTGTAAAGCATCGGTGTCTTGATGGGCTGCACTCTTGCGCACCAGTGACATGAATGCATAACCCCAGGACTTGTTAAGGTCGGTAGCCTGCCAGTCGATCCATTGGTCGATTCGCGCCCGATGTCGGGGGGACGAGGGGTAAAGGTGCAACGCGTTGTCGCGGTTTGCCAGGTAGCGAATGATCGTATTCGACTCCCACAGTACAAAACCCTCATCGTTGATCACCGGCACCATTGCGTTGGGATTCAATGCGATGAATTCGGGGGTGTGCGTATCCCGGAAACCTGATCCCCAGTCTTCACGTTCAATGGCAATCTTTAGCTCTGCGCAGGTCCAGAGTACCTTGCGGACATTGATCGATGACGCCTTGCCCAATACCTTTAGCATTTTATCTCCCTGTCGTGAGCGATCTGGCTGAGGCCGTATGATGCCACTGGCCATAAGGTTAAACGAGTGCGGCGGTTAAAATCCGGATTGTTTAAATATATCGGTTGTCGGGATTGCACGGTGTGCTTATAACGTTAACCAGCGTCTGACCGTGATAGCGGGTTTCCTTGAGGAAGTTAGTGTTGAGGCCAGGAGTGGTGGCTGTTTTTTGATGTTTGTTTAATGTTTTGTTCCCTGCCCGAATGGGCGGGTGTACATCATTGAGGCAAACGGTTTAAATTTTGGTTTCGTGTATTCGTTAAAGTTGCAAGTGAGGCGGTACTTATTATTGCCGTCAATGGTGTTTATTGCAGGAGTGGTATTGATGCAGATCCCTATTTTTCAAGTGGATGCCTTTGCTTCTCGACCTTTTGATGGAAACCCCGCAGCGGTTTGCCCATTGAACGAATGGTTGCCGGACGAAAAGTTATATGCGATCGCTGCTGAAAATAACCTGTCGGAAACAGCATTCTTCGTTAAACAGGGTGATCTCTATGAGTTGAGGTGGTTCACGCCTCAGGTAGAAGTTGACTTGTGCGGTCATGCCACATTGGCGGCGGCGTGGGTCATCTTTAACAGGCTTGGAGACGACGCCAGAGTGTTACGGTTTTCGACGCGCAGCGGCGAACTTCGAGTGCGGCGTGACGGTGCGGGATTGACGATGGATTTTCCGGCGAAGGTGCCGGTGAGTTGCGAGCCTCCGCCCGCGTTATTGCCAGCGCTTGGCTTGACCACGGCGGACGTTCTGGCCACTGACGACTATATTGTCGTGGTTTCAGATGAGGCAGTTGTCGAGCGGCTGTCCCCGGACTTCGCCGCACTCAAGGGGCTGCCCAAGCGGGGTGTCGTGGTGACCGCCGCAAGTCAGTCGTTTGATTTTGTTTCGCGTTGGTTCGGTCCGAATGTAGGAGTAAACGAAGACCCTGTCACCGGTTCGGCTCACACCTCTCTCGCGCCTTACTGGGCGCACGCGCTGGATAAACAGGTGCTGAGCGCGCAACAGGGGGGAACTCGCAAGGGGCAGTTGCGCTGCGAGTTGGCTGGAGATCGGGTGTTGATCAGCGGTGAGTCAGTGCTCTACATGGTCGGAGAAATAACCGTTTAGCGCTGATGCGCGATATGCCGCCGGAAAGTGCCGTGGGCGCAGATGCCGGCGGCCTGACGATTTCTCTGCGCTGTATTCGATATCGAGTGGACAGACTCAATGGAGCATTCCCAAGGCATAAGCTTTCATGGCGGCCTCCACCTTATTGCTGGAATGCAGCTTGCGCATGGCGTTGACCAGATGAAACTTCACGGTCCGTTCGTCTATGGACAATATCAGCCCGGTCTCGCAATAGGTTTTACCCGTCGCCGACCATTTCAACGTTTCTACCTCCCTGGCTGTCAATGAAGCACCCACTTCCGGAATGTATTCACTCGCAATGAAATTGAGCATGGTGGAATGCGCCAGATGCGTGATCCAGGTGAGCTTGCCTTCTTTTTCATTCAGCTCCAGCAGTGATACAGGAGTCGCGGACCTGACCATCGAGAGCATGCCGATGGTGTCATGTTTGGCGCGTGAAGGCGTACACCAGCCATGGGAAAGTTGATAGTGCCTGGCGTCCTCCCAGAAATGTGGATCGTCCTTGAAGGTGTCAGCCGACCAGCACAGGGGGCGATTCTGAGTCAGACCATGCTTGACGGTGGGGTCTACGCTGAAATAGTTTTCCCTCTTGTATGCGTCTTCCCATTGGGGAGAGTAGTTGGAAGATAAGTGAAATTTCGGGCTGGAAATGGGTAGGGGGAAGCGTATGCCGAAAGAAAATTGATCAAACTCGAAGGAGCGAACAACGGAATCAAGCAGCGTGAGCAATCCTTCCTTGGATGTAACGTTCATGAACAGAGATAAATAGTGCTCGCGCCAATCAGTCATCTTGCGTGCCAGAGTTTTAAGTGTGAAGGGGAGTGTCCAGGTGTTGGGTTGTTGATGCCGTGATGCGGATAAATCCATCAAGGCAATAAAAAAACTATAAGTAATCAGGGTGATTCACATGCAGTCGTTAGCGCCCGATCAATTGATACGTCTGTCCTATGCCGAATTGAGTAGTGTGACTTTTCAGCCCTCGCTTACCTGGGTCGACACCTGTTTGACCGCCGAACTAAAAGAAATCGGACTGCCAGTGGCATGTGCCGGCTACAGTGAATGGGAATCTCACGACTTTGCACCAAAACTGAGCATTGGTTGGGCTTGGTTTAAAGCCAGTTTTTCCGGAAAAGTTTTTATAGCACCTGGCGGGATCAGCTGCAACATTATGTTACGTTCGACACGCGGTTATGATCTCGGTGCACACACCACTCAAGAAATGATTCTTCTATGGTTATCCGGCCAACCTCTGGAGCGAACTTTGCCCGAGAGTTTGACCCGCGAATACAGTGTGTGACCGGTAAAGGTGCAACCATGAATTTATTGGTGCAACCTATTGGATTAAGTTAATTCAGCGACCTATTCATGAAGTGAAATAAGAGGGCTGTCCCTAATTGGGATGAAAAGGTGCAACCCGCTGGCTCTGCGGTGCTCGCTGACTGCTCTATCCCGGCGCGCCTGGCATGCTGGCCGTGGCGGGTTAGATGTGCTCGCCAGTCCGGTCTTCAATGACCCGCATCAATATTCCTTTTCGAACTCGGTTTAAGATGGCGACTGTCATGCCCGCCCCAATCGATAGCGAACGCGGGCGCTGGCTGGGACGGCGGATCGGCTGTCTCGCCGTAAAGGTCGTTGTCGATTCCATGTCAGGCCCAGGCTGAACCCGTACGCCGGGAAGCTGCCCTTTTGGGCAGCTATTTTGTTCCGCACCCATGACTTCTAATTCAGGTAACTGGATTGGAAGCTGGTGCGGAATGTTAAATATAATAAATGGCAAATCTCAGCAACTTACTCCTGAGCTTATTTCTGGGCTCGGTCTCTTCCGCTATAAAATCTTTGTCGAAAAAATGGCGTGGCCTCTGCAATGCGAGCCCGGTCTTGAATATGACGAATTTGATCGTGAAGACACTCACTATGTAATTGCGCAGGACGGCAAGGGCCAAGTCTTTGGTTGCGCAAGATTGTTGTCGACCATGAGCGATTATTTGCTTGAGCAAGTTTTCCCGGAGTTGATGGGCGATATCCCACTTCCCAAATCACCCGATATCTGGGAACTTTCCCGTTTTGCCGTCGAGTCAGAAAGTTCCGAAACTTCGAGCGCAGGCCATTGGCTGGATACGTGCCGGCTGATGAAGCAGATTGTCGTGCTCGCCCATAAGCATAACGTCAAACGTCTGATCGCCTTTTCTGCGCTGGGTAACGAACGCTTGCTCAGGCGGATGGGAGTGGATGTTCATCGCGTATCTTCTGCGCAACTGATCGACGGCAAACCAGTATTGGCCTTCTGGATCGAAGTTAACGAAAAAACGATCAGCGCCTTGTCGGTTTATTAGGGCGTGAGCAGAGTGGTTACAAAACAAATGCTGAGGAATTCACCATGATTGTTTATCTGATAGGTGTGGCGTTGGCGGTGCTTGTGCTGGAACAAATTATTCCAGGATGGAAGTTGCCGAAAGTCAGCACCTGGTTTTTTCGATCCGTGACACTCAATGTTGTGCAGGTCGCCGTGGCGTTACTTGCTGGTGTTTCGTGGAACAAGTGGATGCAGGGCCATAGCCTGTTTCATCTTTCTGAAAGTTACAGCCCGTTGCTGGCAGGGTTTATTGCCTACTTTATCAATACATTCGTAACTTACTGGTGGCATCGTTGGCGTCACGCGAATAATTTCCTGTGGCGCCTTTTTCATCAAATGCATCACGCCCCACAGCGCATTGAAGTGTTTACCTCATTTTATAAGCATCCTACCGAGATGGTATTCAACTCGATGCTGGGTAGCGCTGTAGCCTACGTGTTGCTGGGCATTAGCGTGGAAGCCGGTGCGTTCTATGTGATGTTTGCTGCGTTGGGCGAAATGTTCTATCACTCCAACCTTCGTACACCGTACTGGCTGGGGTACTTTTTCCAGAGGCCCGAGATGCATCATGTTCATCACCAGCGTGATCGTCATGAATGCAACTATAGTGACTTCCCAATTTGGGACATGTTGTTCGGGACTTTTGAAAACCCCAAAGAAAATCTCCATCCCCAAGGATTTTCCGATAATAAAGAAAACCGGTTTGTCGACATTTTGCTATTCAAGGACGTCCACGAAGTACCTGTGAGTATGCGTGAGTCTATTCCTCAAACTATCGAGTCCGTTGCAAAGCGTGGGTGAGCGATATGTTTCTTGATATTGATTCGAGATTGAGTCGAGATCTGCTCAAGTGCATCAACTCGGGCATTCCGCATGACGCGCTGAATGTGCCGAAAGACCCGGAGTCGCTGATCGGAAAAATCGAAGATCTGCGCAGTCAGTATGTCGCGTTGCGCAAATCATTTGGTAACAAGACGCTTCCGGTCAGTAATTATCTGTTTTACATGATGCTCAAGGATAAGTATTCCGAGTTTGATTTCGAGTTGCGTAACAGCAGGGCGCGGGTCGTGACCAATATTCATGTGTTCAAATCCAAAGGGCGTATCCCTTCGATTGCCTCTTTGTTGCTTTCGGATAGTCACGTGGCGAAATCCACGCTTGAACTTAAATATGCGGCGGTGGAACACATTGGGTTATATGGCGCTGCACTGTCCCGGTTTGTGGTCGATGGCGGGTTGATGACACCGACAAGGCCGGCGGTTGAAGGGGCGGTTGCGCAGATCCATCGCTGTAAAACGACCGGCGAGCCTTTGACTGTCGTCAGTGCGGTATGCCCCGATTATTCGTATGACCTCACAGCTGACGGCAAACCTCGATACACCTTTACGCATGTGGGTGATCAGCCAGGTTTGGCGGGCACCAAATTGATCAACACCGATGAAGCCTTGACTGCCTTTTCGGCGGCGGCAGGCGTAACGGTGGAGCATCAGTTATTCGGTGGTGAGTTCGAATATATATCGTTCAACAGGAATGCCGGTTCATCCAGTGCGCGAGAGGTGTTTCTCGATAAGGTCAATCGGCAGTTGCAGACCATTGGCAATCAGTTGACGGCCCCTGCATCCGTTGGTTCTTTCTTCGAACTGTGTGGCACCGAGCAGGGCTGGCATGACCAGCATGCAGACATTCTGCAGCGGTTGCGCGCAGGCGACTATGGTCAGAGCGGTCTGAACCATGAACAGATGAAAGAGATATTCGAAGCCAGGCGCCCGCTGTATTCCAAGTGGTTTACGGGTCAGAGCGACGAATCAATCTGGAATAACTTCCTGTCGCAAGCTGCCGAGTATGCGCTGATGGGGAAAATATTTATCGACAGTTACAACAACTTTGTGGTCCTGGCTGTTGATCATTACAAGATGGAGCCGTTTTATTCCTTCTTTGGGCCGGTCGCTGTTTTGTATGTGAAAACGGATTATCTGTAGGCGATAGGAAACTGCCAATATGAAACAGGAACTTTTCAAGACGCGCTATACAAAATACGGTCATGGCTTTGATGTCAGGGCCACTTATGAGCAACTGCCCTTGCAAGGCTTCTGGACGTGGGTGACCGGAAAGTCGAGTAATAAAAATGCTCCGAAAGCCGCCAAGGAAACACTGTTGAAACCGTGGCAGTTGTTTCTTCAGATCAGCTGGGGTTATGCGGTGTTCTTTGCCGCCGTGCTATTGGGTAATGAAATTCTGCAATCGGAGCTCAACTGGGCGGCCAAGGTTGCGTTATCCGTTCCACTCATGTGCATGGTCGTCAACCGTCAGCGTGGGCTGTTGCATACGTTTCACTACACAATTCACGGTGCGGGTATTGCTAACAAGAAGTTGGCAAAGTTTGTCTGCAAGTGGGTGCTGTCAATGCCGATCCTGCACACCCCGTGGAACAATTACATGAAATTGCATGTGGGCGAACACCACAGTGTCAATACGTTTTGCACCGACAAGGATGTTGATCTGCAGTTCATGACCAGCCATGGTTTTTACAAAGGCATGAGCGAAACCGAGTACTGGACAAAGTTGGTGCTCGCGCCATTTCATCCAATGCGCATATATGAGCACATCAAATTTCGACTTGAAGTGTGTTTTGTCAACACTGACAGGCACGAAAAAATCAGTCGTGCGATCTATTGGGCGCTGTTGCTGACGGCTGTTTATCTGTCTGGATATTTCACTTCGTTCGCTCTGTATTACCTGCTGCCGATTTTGTTGATCACGCAGTTTTCTTCGTGGATCCAGCATGTCACTGAACACCTGTGGTTTGCCGAGAATACAGACGGATTACCAAAGTACGTTTTTTACGGGTCGCTGAGTTGGGGGCGCTTCTTTGGTCGTCCATACCCGATCGGCTACACCGGTTGGGCCTTTGCCTGGCGTGTAGTGAAGTGGGGGTTGGGTACGTTGTTTATCGATATACCGCTGCGGGTTTTTTCCTTCATGCAGGACTTGCCCAGCCATGATTTTCATCACCGCAGTCCAGGGGTGAATTTCTGGAGTATCGCGCCCGAGCGAGCGGCAAATGAGGGCCTGGTTTCTCGATTCGGCCCAATGACTGAAACCTGGAGCATGACCGAGAGCTTCCTGATCCTGCGTGATCACTTGTGCCGCAATGAAAGTGATCCGTTCGGGATTGTCACCTGGTACCAGAGCAATAAACAACAACTTGAAACCAGGCCGGCGCGTGAAACCGCCGCCGTCGAAGCCGCTGCCTGATAATCGATTGATAACGAAGGAACGTGAAATGAATATTGTTGAAGTTGCAAAGCGGGAGTTGGCGCAGAAAGGTTCGTTTTATTCGCCTGTCAGCGAGTTTGTTTACAGTCAGCGCGACTGGGACACCATCAATAAAATCCTCGCCAGCCAGGCGCTGCCGTGGGAACGGGTGTTCATTGGTGATGCCGACGAACTCAACGACCTCACGGTCGCTCGATTCATGACTGACGTTGAACGACCCAAACGTGTCAACCAGCCGCTCGCCGATCAAATGATCTCGGTGGTGTGCAACGACAAGCTGATGCAGTTTGTCTCGAACCTGCTCGACGGTGAAGAGTTTTATATCCGGCGGATGCAAGTCAACAAAATGAAAGACGGCTCTTTCATTGGCAAACATCTGGATGTCGACAGTAATCCCGATTATCTGTATTCGATCGTTTTGCAGCTCGGCCAGGGTTTTTCCGGTGGTGAATTCCTTATCTTTAACGAGCAAGGCGAGCAGGTGAATACGATTCACCCCGCGCTGCAATCCATCGTCATCACTGATTGCAAATTTCCGCATCAGGTGGAGTCGGTCACTCAAGGCGAACGGGTTTCACTGGTGTTCTTTGTCAGCAAGTACGCAGAAAAGAATCGCCGGGTTGCGTGAGTCTTCAGGATCGGAATTTTGTCATGAAAACCATAAGTAAAACGTTACTGTTCGGTACGTTGGGTGTCTGCGGAATCGGGCTGGTCGGAGTGATGTATGTGTTGCATAACATCACCCTGTCCAATGTGTTTGCGACCGGCATTCTTAAAGTCAGCCAGGGACTTTCTGAAAAAGGCACCATTGCCTGGGATGCCAACGCCGTTCCCCACATCAAGGCGGCGAATGACCGGGATGCATATTTTTTGCTGGGCTATAGCCACGCCAGGGACCGGCTGTGGCAGATGCAATTCAGCAGAAACTACGCCAATGGCACGCTCTCGGAAACCTTCGGTTCGAAAACCCTGGAGATGGACAAGTTTTCCAGAACGCTGGGCTTCAGCAAGACCGCGGATTCGATCTACAAACAGTTGAATCCGGATACGCGGGATGTGCTGCAGAGCTACAGCGACGGGGTGAATTACTTCATCGATAAGTTCTCTGACCGGCTCCCGGTGGAATTTGCCCTGACCCGTTCTGCACCGCCGAAACACTGGCAACCTTCTGACTCGGTTGCGCTGCACTTGTTGTTTTCATGGACGTTGAGTTCAAACCTGGGCATGCAGTTGCAGCGCCTGTCATTGTCGAAGGATCTGACGGTCGCGCAAATCAACGAAGTGTTCGCTCCTTATCCGGGAAGTGCCGCCGTGAAAACCCGGGACTACGCGGCCCTGTACAGAACGCTTGATGTCACCGATACCGCAATGGCGCTGCTGGACAAGTTACCGCCCTCGAATGTCGAGGGCGTGGGGTCCAACAATTGGGTCATCAGCGGTGAACATACGGCTTCAGGCAAACCGATTCTGGCGAACGACCCGCACCTGCGCCTGACCAATCCTGCGCTGTTTTACCTGGCCTCTATCGAAACGGCGCAATCTTCGTTGGTGGGCGCCACGTATGCCGGCGCGCCGCTGTTTGTGATCGGGCACAACAAGAAAATCGCGTGGGGCTATACCAACACCGGTTCGTCCGTTCAGGACGCCTATCTGGAGAAGGTGAACCCCGACGATACCCGTCTGTACCTCGCTTCCGATTCGACCTGGCAGCCATTTCAAATCGCTGAGGAGACGATCAATGTCAAGGGCGAGGAACCGGTCAGGCTTGCTGTTCGTGCCACCCGACACGGTCCGGTCATCAGTGACATCTACCCGGCTGCGCAACAGGCGCTCAAAGGTAAAAAATCAGTGGTCATCGCGCTGGCCTGGACGGGGCTGGACGCCCGTGACAAAACCTTCGACAGCATTCTGGGGATCAATCGTGCGCAGAACTGGCAGCAGTTTTTAAGCGCTTCTGCGGACTTCGGCTTGCCTCCGCAGAACATGGTCTACGGCGATACCGAAGGCAACATTGGCTATGTTTCGGCGGGGCGGGTGCCGGTGAAGGGGCAGGACAATGACCTCTTGGGGCAGGGCCCCGCGCCAGGTTGGGAAGGCAAATATGACTGGACAGGCTATGTTCCGGAATCGGCGAAGCCCAAACAGTTCAATCCGTCGAGCGGCTATATTGCAACCGCCAACAATCGTATTGTCCCGGATGATTACGCATTCAATTTCGGTCACGACTGGGTGCTGCCTTATCGTTATGATCGAATCATGCAATTGTTGAAGGCGCATGCGCCGCACACGGTGCAAACGTCTGCCGATATTCAGCTGGATCGTTATTCGACCTCGATGTCCGATCTCCTGCCGAAAATGATGGCGCCGCTCGAAAACCTTCCGGCGATCAGCAACGAATTGAATATTCTCAAGGCGTGGAAGTTTGATTCCGACCCCGACTCCGCAGCGCCATTGATTGCAGCGTATTGGGTGAAGAACTTCACGCAGGCGTTGCTGGAACCGAAAATTGGCAAGGAGCTGCTGGCCGCTGGCTGGAATCAGCGTAACTATGACGCGTTTCTCAATCTGCTGTTGAGCAAACAGGCTGACCAGGCATTCTGGTGCGGCGCGGCGGATTGCCAGCGCGTGCTGGAGGCGTCCCTGGTCACTTCGCTGCGTCAGATCAAGGAAAAATACGGTGATCAGGTCAGCCGCTGGCATTGGGGGCAGGCGCATCAGGCGGTATCCGAACACGTCCCTTTGCACAAGAGCCCTGCGGCATGGTTTTTCGACAATCATAATGTCGTGGGCGGTGACAATTTCACGGTCAATGTCGGTCGATACAACTACAGCGACCCGGTGAATCCGTTCAATACAAACATTGCCGCGACGTTCAGAATGGTCGCTGACCTTTCTGATCTTGATAATTCAAGTTACATCCTCTCGTCCTCCAATACCGGCATCAAGTTCAATGGCTATGTCGATATGAACAGGCTTTGGGGGCGGGGTGACTATGTGAAGATTCCGCTATCCCGACAGATGTCTGAAAGTCACGCGCTCAGGTTTTATCCAGATAACAAATTTTAATAAGAGGGTTGATATATGTCGGATGTGAAAAGTAGTGCGGATTGGGATCTGGATTATTCGATGACTGGCCGTAACTTTCCTGAGAGTTTCAAAACCAGGATCGTCGCCGATCTGCAGCAGGGTATGCCGGATTATGATGTGAATCAGTACTTCGGCAACCAGCCCGGAATTTTCGACAATTATGAGCATTTGGCGCTGGCGATTGACTCGACGACGGAGAAAGTCGTCGGAATCATTGGAGCAAAGAGTATTCCCTTTGGCGCTTCATCGTTTCTGTACCTGTGGACGGCGATGATTGCCGATGAATGTCGCGGTTCCTCGCTGTTCAAAAAGCTCAACCAGTTTTTTCTGAAGAACGTCATACAGCAGATCGGCTTACCTGAACTGATAGTGGCCAAGACTTATAATCCGGTGGTCTACAACATGTTCCGGGTCATGTCTTCGAGGGTGCCGTCGGCACGGCTTTATCCGGACTTGCGACAGGATACTCAGCCATCGGATATGTCGGCGCTGGCGGTCGAGATTGTTCAGGCCCTGTCCAAGGACCTGGTGCTGGACATCAATACGGGGGTTATTCCTGGTGGGCAGAGTTCAGTCGCGCCAAACTTTTTTCCGAAAATGGACATGTCCAGTGATGACGTGACGAATGCCCACTTCATCAAGCATGTCGGGTACTCGGATCAGGTGTTGTGCCTGGTTCTGCTACAGCCGAACTCCGAAGTCTTCATCCAAGACAAAATCATTCGCTGACATGCGCGTCACTCACCTTTCACTCTTGCTCTCGGCACTGCCAGCCGCCATTTTTTATGGCGCGCTGGCGGCAGTTGCCAATTACGGGCACGGTATCCGGGTCGTCACGCAGGCTGCGATTGTCCAGGCGCTGGTCAGTTACGCCTCGACGCTTGTTGCCCTGTCGCTGATGTTCAGGCTGGCGAGTCTGCTGAGTGGCTACAGTGCTGTGATCCGTCGCAGTATCGCGCCGTTAACGATTGTCAGTGTGTTCAGTTTGGTCTCGATCATCATCCACCTGACGGCAGACACGCCCAATGTGCTGTTGACGGTTGCGCCTTCATTCTTCATCGGTTGGGTGTATTTCACGGTCGTCTATTGGCGCACGGACTCCTGCCGGACGTTAACCGACATCGGTGATCCGCTGTAGGCACCTATACTGCACATTGCACGTCGGAGAACACCCGGCCCAGTGTTCGGCAGTGTTATGGGACATCGTTATCGTGAGCCCGCGCTCGTTGATTGTCGTCGCGCTTCTTGCGTTGGCGGGGTGCGCCAGTCAGGTTCCTGCCCCGCCAACACCGATCGCGGTTCCTGTTTCCGCCACGACCTGGCGCCAGGTGGACCGGGAGCTGATCAGCGCCTCGCAGCAAGCTACCGAACAGGTCAAGGTGTTCGCCCGCGGTTCAATGGAACATTGGCGCACTCGCGTTTATCAGCAAACCGAAGAGAATTTCATCCCGTGGTTCAGCAGCTACTGGACCCAGGAATGGCTGTCGATGAAGGTCAGTTGGTACACGATCAGCGCGGGGGGCGAGCAGGACGCCTCGGCCAAACGGCTGGCGACGTACCTGCTTGAGCAATATCAGGAAAAGGTCCTGGCGCCGGTTGCAGTGGAAATCGACCCGGATGCGATCCTCGGCCAGTCCACCGCGTTCTACGCGCAACTGATGGCGCAGCAGATGCCGGTCATCGCCCAGCGCCACGGTGTGCCTATCGCCCAACTCAACGGACGGTTGCAGAAAATCCCCGCCATTGCCCTCGGCCCGCCGCCAGCCCGGGACGCGTCGCTCTACCAGATTGTCAGCACTGAACCGTTGAACACGCTACCGGCCTACGCCGCGCTGATTGACAAGATCCACTCCGACGGTGGCTCGAAAGGCGTGGCCTCGACCGATACGGCCATGGCGCCAGTGGCCAGGCGCGCCAGTCAGCGCATGGAGGCGGAGATGGCCCCGCGTGGCGCCGCCAGCGCGGTGGCGGCCGCGGCGGGCAAGCTGGCCGGGGCGCTGATTTCGGTCGGTGTGGCGGGCATCCGCGCGATCATTCAGGCCAACGATCGCCCCGACAGCGAAGCCTTGATCCGCAGCAGCCTGGGCAACACCTTCGACAAGGCCTGGCTGAAACTGCTGCAAAACCCGACCACCGGCGTGATGGCCGGTACCCTGCACATGGCGGCGCAGGTCGAGGGCAATCTGGGTGGGCGGGACGAGCCGTCGGTCGGGTTGGGCGTCAACCGTGTCGAATGGCGGCCGCACGAGTCGACTACTCAGCAGACCGAACCCATCCTGCAAGGAGAATGACCATGGCTTACATCGATGTGTTCGTGGCGCCCGTGCCGAAGGCCAACCGCGAACAGTACAAAAAACACTGCGAAATCGCCGCGAAGCTGTTCAAGGAATATGGCGCGCTGGAGGTGATTCAGGGCTGGGGCGATGACGTGCCGGACGGCAAGCTCACCTCATTCCCGATGGCCGTGAAACTCAAGGAAGGCGAAACCGTATCGGCCGGTTGGCTGGTCTGGCCAGACAAGGCCACCCGCGACGCCGGCATGGCGAAAATGATGGAAGACCCGCGCATGCAGCCGGACGTCAATCCGATGCCGTTCGATGGGCAGCGGATGATCTTTGGTGGCTTCAAAGACATTCTCGAGCCCTGATGCAGCGCTGCCGGATCACTCCGTCGACGGGGTGATCCGGCAGCCTTTGCGGTTGCGGATCTGCTCGTCCGTCGGCCGCTCGCGCACGAATTCGAAACGCGGCTCTCCTTCGCTGTAGTGCACCAGCCAGCCCCATTCCAGTTCACTCTCATCCTGTCCGGGATTCGGTGGCCGGGCCCACCAGGGTTCTTTGCTGAGGATCTCGCGCATGACGTCCTCCGGTTGATGGCAATCGTTGAACTATAAACCCCACACCGAGAGTCGCCAGAAACGGGCGTGTAGAATCCAGGGATCTCGACGAACGAAGGAGCGTGGCCATGACGGACGAAACGCGCGGGGATCAACCGGTCAAGCGGCTGTTCTTCGCCCTGGACTGCCCGCCGACGCAGCGCAAGGCGATTGCCCAGTGGCGCAGCGAACTGGGTTTGCGTACCGGCAAACCGGTGCCGGCGGACAACTTTCACCTGACGCTGCTGTTTCTCGGCGCGGTGCCGTTGGCGCAGATTGGCGAGGTCTGCGAGGCGGCGGCGAAGGTGCGAACACCGGGGGAGGCGCTGAGGATTTCGCTGGATCGCTTGCAAGTCTGGCGCCGTGCCGGGGTGTTGTCGCTGGCGCCGGAGCAGGCACCGCAGGCATTGCTGCGATTGGTGTATGCGCTGGAGCAGGCGATGTTGCCGTTCGGGTTTGAAGAGGCGACGCGGGAGTATCGTCCGCACCTGACGCTGGCCCGCGACTATCGCGCGCCGGAACCGGAATCCGCCACGCCGCCGGCATTCTTCCTGCGGGCCGAACGTTTTGCGCTGTTCGAGTCCCACAAGGGCCGCTACCGCTCGCTGGCCGAATGGCCGCTGATCTGAGCCCACAAAAAAAGGCGCCCGAGGGCGCCTGAATTCACCTGAACCGAGGAAGCCAGGTGAGGCCGTTCAGAGCAGGGGGCAGCGGTGGTAAGGCGCTGCGTGAACGGAAACTTGTAACTCTGATCGTTCCCACGTCGAACCGTCCGCGTGGGAACGATCACACAGAGTTTCAATTATTTGCCGAGTTTTACGCGGGTCCAGCCCCGGGTCATGATCCGTTGCGTGGCAATCGGTTGATCCGGCACCGCATACAGCGTGGCCATCACCGCTTGCGGCGGGTACGAGCCCGGGTCGTTGCGGATCGCTTCGTCCACCAGCGGCGTCGCCGCTTCGTTGGCGTTGCTGTAGCCGATGCTGTTGGTGACTTCGGCGATGATGTCCGGGCGCATCAGGAAGTTCATGAACAGATAGGCGTTCTCGACGTTGGCGGCATCGCGAGGGATGGCAACCATGTCGTAGAAACTGCCGGCACCTTCCTTGGGAATGCTGTAGTCGATCTCGACCTTGTTGCCCGATTCCACCGCGCGGGCCTTGGCCTGCAACACGTCACCCGAATAGCCTACGGCCACGCAAATGTTGCCGTTGGCCAGATCGGAGATGTACTTGGACGAATGGAAGTACGCCACCGACGGCCGGATCTTCATGAACAGCGCTTCGGCTTCGGCGATGTGCTTCACGTCCTTGTCGTTCACCGGATAGCCCAGGTAGTGCAGGGCGGCCGGGAGCATTTCGGTCGGCGAGTCGAGGAAGCTGATGCCGCAGGCCTTGAGCTTCTCGGCGTTCTCCGGTTTGAACAGCAGATCCCAGGAGTTGGTCGGCGCGTTCTTGCCGAGGACTTCTTTGACCTTGTCCGGGTTGAAGCCGATGCCGATCGAGCCCCACATGTACGGGAACGCGTGGGCGTTGTCCGGATCACTGGCGGAGGCGTTTTTCAGCAGCACCGGGTTGAGATTCTTCCAGTTCGGCAGCTTCGATTTGTCCAGGGGCTGATAGACCCCGGCCTTGATCTGCTTGGCCAGGAAACTGTTGGACGGCACCACGATGTCGTAGCCGGATTTACCCGCGAGCAAACGCGCCTCGAGGGTTTCATTGCTGTCGAACACATCGTAGGTCACGCGGATGCCGGTCTCGTCCTCGAACTTCTTGACGGTGTCCGGGCCGATGTAATCCGACCAGTTGTAAACACGCAGCACCTTGTCGTTGGCCTGGGCGCCTGTGGCGATTGCGCCCAATAAGGACAGTGTCAGCAGAGTCCTGCCAAACATTTTCATCGGTGAAACTCCATTCTTTTTATTCAAAAGCGTTTAAGCCAAAGCGCAAAGCCGTAAAACGCGACGGCCCTAGGCCGTCGCTGCTGCTCGTTGAGGTCGCGGTTGCTGCCACGATTCGTTGGCGGTCTGATCCATCGCTTCCTGAATCGCCCGCTTGCGGTTGGCTTCTGCCTTGCGGCCGAAGTACCAGACCAGGAAGGTCACCAGCGACACCGCCAGCAGAATCAGACTGGCCACGGCGTTGATCTCGGGCTTAACGCCCAGACGCACCGCCGAGAACACTTCCATCGGCAGGGTGGTGGAACCCGGCCCGGACACGAAACTCGCCAGCACCAGGTCATCCAGCGACAGCGCGAACGACATCATGCCGCCCGCCGCCAACGACGGCGCGATCATCGGGATGGTGATCAGGAAAAACACCTTGAACGGTTTTGCGCCCAGATCCATCGCCGCTTCTTCGATCGACAGATCCAGTTCGCGCAGGCGCGCCGACACCACCACCGCCACATACGCCGCACAGAACGTAGTGTGGGCGATCCAGATCGTGACGATGCCACGCTCTTGCGGCCAGCCGATCAGTTGCGCCATCGCCACGAACAGCAGCAACAGCGACAGGCCGGTAATCACCTCAGGCATCACCAGCGGCGCGGTCACCAGACCACCGAACAGCGTGCGACCCTTGAAGCGCGTCACACGGGTCAGCACGAAGGCTGCCAGCGTCCCCAGCGCCACCGCGGCAATCGCGGTGTAGCAGGCGATTTCCAGCGAACGCACCACCGAGCTCATCAGTTGGGTGTTGTCGAGGAGGCCGACGTACCACTTCACCGACCAGCCACCCCAGACCGTCACCAGTTTGGAGGCGTTGAACGAGTAGATCACCAGGATCAGCATCGGCAGATAGATGAACATCAGGCCGAAGATCAGCATGAACTTTGAAAATCCGAAGCGTTTCATCCCCGTCCCTCCATCTCTTTGGCCTGGCTGCGGTTGAACAGCAGGATCGGCACAATCAGGATCAACAGCATCACCACCGCCAGGGCAGACGCCACCGGCCAGTCGCGGTTATTGAAGAACTCTTGCCACAGCACGCGACCGATCATCAGGGTCTCCGGGCCGCCCAGCAGTTCCGGGATCACGAACTCGCCCACCACCGGAATGAACACCAGCATGCAGCCGGCGATGATCCCGTTCTTGGCCAGCGGCACGGTGATTTTCCAGAAGTTGTTGAAGTTGCTCGAACCCAGATCCTGCGCGGCTTCCAGCAGACTGGCGTCGTGCTTCACCAGGTTGGCGTAGAGCGGCAGCACCATGAACGGCAGATAGGCATACACGACACCTATATAGACGGCGGTGTTGGTGTTGAGGATCTCGATCGGGTGATCGGTGAGCCCGGTCCACATCAGGAACGCGTTGAGCAGACCGTTGTTGCTGAGTATGCCCATCCACGCATACACGCGGATCAGGATCGCGGTCCAGGTCGGCATCATGATCAACAGCAGCAGGACGTTTTGCGTTTCCTTGCTCGCTTTGGTGATCGCGTAGGCCATCGGGAAGCCGATCACCAGGCACATCATCGTGCTCAGCGCTGCGACCTTCAGCGAGCCGAGGTAGGCCGACAGGTACAGCTCGTCTTCGCCGAGCAGGGTGTAGTTGCCGATGTTCAGCAGCAGCTGGAATTTCTGTTCGGCGTAGGTGTAGATCTCCGAGTACGGCGGGATCGACAGCGCGGCTTCCGAGAAGCTGATCTTCATCACCAGAAAGAACGGCAGCATGAAGAACAGGAACAGCCAGATGAATGGAATGCCGATGACGAACTTTCGCCCGCTGGGCACCAGGCGCAGGAATTGCTGATTGAAGGTTCTCATGAGCGCAGTACCACGCCGCTGTCGTCTTCCCACCAGACGTAAACCTTGTCGTCCCAGGTCGGCCGCGCGCCACGGCGTTCGGCGTTGGCCATGAACGACTGGACGATCTTGCCGCTCGGCAACTCGACGTAGAACACCGAGTGGCCGCCGAGGTAGGCGATGTCATGCACCTTGCCTTCGGACCAGTTGTAGCGGGTCTCGGGCTTGATCGTGCTGACCAGCATTTTTTCCGGGCGGATCGCGTAGGTGATCGACTTGTCCTGCACCGAGGTGCTGACGCCATGACCGACGTAGATCTTTTGCTGCAAGTCCGGGCTGTGAATGATTGCGTGACCTTCAAGGTCCTCGACCACGGTGCCGTCGAAGGCGTTCACGTTGCCGATGAATTCGCAGACCATGCGGCTGACCGGCGCTTCATAGATGTCGACCGGGCTGCCGATCTGGGCGATCCAGCCCAGGTGCATGATCGCGATGCGCTCGGCCATGGTCATGGCCTCTTCCTGGTCGTGGGTCACCATCACGCAGGTCACACCGACGCGCTCAATGATTTCCACCAGTTCCAGCTGCATTTGCGAACGCAGCTTTTTATCCAGTGCGCCCATCGGTTCGTCGAGCAGCAACAGCTTCGGACGCTTGGCCAGGGAGCGAGCGAGGGCCACGCGCTGACGCTGACCGCCGGAGAGTTGATGCGGGCGGCGCTTGGCGTATTGGGTCATGTGGACGAGGCGCAGCATTTCTTCGACGCGGGCGTCGATTTCGCTGGCCGGCAAACGGTCCTGCTTGAGGCCGAAGGCGATGTTCTGCGCGACAGTCATGTGCGGGAACAGGGCGTAGGACTGGAACATCATGTTGATCGGCCGCTCGTACGGCGGCATGTCGGTGATATCGACACCGTCGAGCAGAATGCGTCCTTCAGTCGGCCGTTCGAAACCGGCGAGCATGCGCAACAGGGTCGATTTGCCCGAGCCGGAGCCACCGAGCAGGGCGAAGATTTCGCCCTGGTGGATCTCCAGGGACACATCGTCCACCGCAGTGGTTTCGTCGAACTTCTTGGTGACTCGATCGACCTTCACCAGAACCTTTTTCGGTTGCTGATGACCTTCAAGAGCCTTCCTGTAAGTGCTGGAGGCGTTTGCCATGTGAAACTCCCAACAGGTTTCAGTCGCCGGGCCAACGCGGCCAGGCTTAAGAGTGGATTGCAGACCCGCACCGTGCGGGTTGTTCGGCGCCGCCGTCCTGGCTGCCGGGTGGTGCTTTTTGTTTTCGCGGTGTGTTGCTGATCGCGGATGACGGATGCGCAAACGCGCAACCGCCGACCCCGCGGGGGCAGTAAATGGTTTTGCAATCGTTGGGTAGCGTCAGCGCTGGTTGCGTCGCGCCGCACGCTGGCGGCAGGCCTCGCCGAACGCCTGGAAAATCCGCAGGTAGTTCGGGTTGTCCAGCACCTGCCATTCCGGGTGCCATTGCACGCCGAGGGCGAAGGTCGGGCTGTGCTCCACCGAGACCGCCTCGATCAGGCCGTCCGGCGCTACGGCCTCGGCGCGCAGGCCGGGAGCGAGGCGGTCGATGCCCTGACTGTGAATCGAGTTGACCTGGAATTCACCCGGCAGCTCCAGGGTTTCGAACACGCCGCCCGGCAATACCTTCACGGCGTGGGCCGGGGCGTATTGCACGGCGACGTCCGGGCTGTCGGCTTCGCGGTGATCGAGCATGCCCGGCAGTTCATGCACTTTCTGGTGCAGGCTGCCGCCGAACGCCACGTTCATTTCCTGGAAACCGCGGCAGATGCCGAGTACCGGAACGCCCGCCGCGATGGCTGCACGCAATAGAGGAAGGGTAGTGGCGTCCCGCGCCGGATCGTGATCCGTGCCGGGGGCGCTGTCCGGGCCTTGATAGTGGAAGGGTTCCACGTTGGACGGCGAGCCGGTCAGCAACAGACCGTCGAGCTGACCCAGCAGGTCTTCGATTTCAGTCAGTTTGCCAAGGGAAGGAATGACGACGGGCAACCCCAGCGCCGCAACGCTGACAGCGCGAACGTATTTGTCGCCGCTGATGTGATAGGGGTGCAGGCCAATCTGTTTGACGCACGCAGTAACGCCGATCAATGGCTTGAATGCCATTTTTATTCACCTCGAAGTTTGACACTTGAACGAGCTTTTCCGGAGCTTAGCCTCGTTGATTTTAATTAACAACTCCCATGTAAAAAATTCTAAACGCCGTTCATCAAATCTTCATCAAGACCGGCGCTCTGGCGCCTGAATTGGCACGCGAGTGTTAAAAAAAGCCCGAAAAATAAACGCTGAGCGGCCCTGTGTTCGCTATTGACTTCACTTTGCCGTTCGGGTTGACTGGCTCCGCGAAACAGCAGTGAACATAATAATTAACAGCTAAATAGGTGCATCATGTCGGTCCCTCTGCGTGCCGTTCAACTCAACGAAGCAAACGCATTCCTTAAGAAACATCCTGAGGTTTTGTACGTCGACCTTCTGATTGCAGACATGAACGGTGTGGTGCGCGGCAAGCGCATCGAGCGCACCAGTCTTCACAAGGTTTACGAGAAAGGCATCAACTTGCCGGCCTCGCTCTTCGCCCTCGACATCAATGGCTCCACGGTGGAAAGCACCGGCCTGGGCCTGGACATCGGCGACGCCGACCGCATCTGCTACCCGATTCCTGGCACCCTGAGCATCGAGCCCTGGCAGAAGCGCCCGACCGCACAACTGCTGATGACCATGCACGAACTGGAAGGCGAGCCGTTCTTCGCCGACCCGCGTGAAGTGTTGGCCAACGTGGTGCGCAAGTTCGACGCGCTGGGCCTGACCATCTGCGCCGCGTTCGAACTCGAGTTCTACCTGATCGACCAGGACAACGTGAACGGCCGTCCGCAATCGCCGCGTTCGCCGGTGTCGGGCAAGCGTCCGGTGTCGACCCAGGTCTACCTGATCGACGACCTCGACGAGTACGTCGATTGCCTGCAAGACATCCTCGAAGGCGCGAAAGAGCAGGGCATTCCGGCCGACGCCATCGTCAAGGAAAGCGCCCCGGCGCAGTTCGAAGTCAACCTGCACCACGTGTCCGACCCGATCAAGGCGTGCGACTACGCGGTCCTGCTCAAGCGTCTGGTGAAGAACATCGCCTATGACCACGAAATGGACACCACCTTCATGGCCAAGCCGTATCCGGGTCAGGCGGGCAACGGTCTGCACGTACACATTTCGATTCTGGACAAGGAAGGCAACAACATCTTCGCCAGCGAGGATCCCGAGCAGAACGCCGCGCTGCGCCACGCGATCGGCGGTGTGCTGGAGACCCTGCCTGCGCAAATGGCTTTCCTGTGCCCGAACGTCAACTCGTACCGCCGCTTTGGCGCACAGTTCTACGTGCCGAACTCGCCGAGCTGGGGCATCGACAACCGCACCGTGGCCGTCCGCGTGCCGACCGGTTCGCCGGATGCCGTGCGCATCGAGCACCGTGTTGCCGGTGCCGATGCCAACCCGTACCTGCTGATGGCTTCCGTGCTGGCCGGTATTCACCACGGCCTGACCAACGAAATCGAACCGGGTGCCCCGGTCGAAGGCAACAGCTACGAGCAGAACGAACAGAGCCTGCCGAACAACCTGCGCGACGCTCTGCGTGAGCTGGACGACAGCGAAGTCATGGCCCGCTACATCGATCCGATGTACATCGACGTGTTCGTCGCGTGCAAGGAAAGCGAGCTGGCCGAGTTCGAAAACTCGATCTCTGACCTTGAGTACAACTGGTATCTGCATACCGTCTGACGCTCAAGCACGATCTCGCTAACACCGCAAAACCCCGTGGGAGCGGGCAAGCCCGCTCCCACGGGGTTATCGGTCACTAATTCTTATGTGTGAGTCACCCCCCATGACCATGACCCGCAACGACTGGGAACAACGTTTCCAGTCCCTGAATATCGAATCCCGCGCCTTCATCAACGGCGAATACCGCCCGGCCATCAGCGGCGAAACCTTCGAATGCCTGAGCCCCGTCGACGGCCGTTTCCTGGCCTCCGTGGCCAGCACCGATGAAGCCGACGCCAACCTCGCCGTCGAAGCCGCGCGCCAATCCTTCAACGCCGGCGTATGGGCGAACAAGGCCCCGGCCGAGCGCAAGCGCATCCTGATCCGCTTCGCCGACCTGATCCTGCAACACCAGCAAGAGCTGGCGCTGCTCGAAACCCTCGACATGGGCAAACCGATCAGCGACTCGATGAGCATCGACATCCCGGCGACCGCCAACGCGATCCGCTGGAGCGCCGAGGCCATCGACAAGATCTACGACGAAGTCGCCGCCACCCCGCACGACCAACTCGGCCTGGTCACCCGCGAGCCATCGGGCGTGGTTGCTGCGATCGTGCCGTGGAACTTCCCGCTGATCATGGCCAGCTGGAAATTCGCCCCGGCGCTGGCGGCGGGTAACTCGTTCATCCTCAAGCCTTCGGAAAAATCCCCGCTGACCGCGATCCGCATCGCCCAACTGGCGCTGGATGCCGGCATCCCCAAAGGCGTGTTCAACGTCCTGCCAGGCTTCGGCCACACCGTCGGCAAGGCGCTGGCGCTGCACATGGACGTCGACGTGCTGGCCTTCACCGGCTCCACGGCGATTGCCAAGCAACTGATGATTTATGCCGGCCAAAGCAACATGAAACGCGTCTGGCTCGAAGCCGGGGGCAAGAGCCCGAACGTGGTGTTTGCCGACGCACCGGACTTGCGCGCGGCAGCACAAGCGGCGGCCGGCGCCATTGCGTTCAACCAGGGCGAAGTCTGCACCGCCGGTTCGCGCCTGCTGGTGGAGCGTTCGATCCGCGAGCAATTCATCCCGCTGCTGGTCGAAGCGCTGCAAGCGTGGAAACCGGGTCACGCCCTCGATCCGGCCACCACCGTCGGCGCCGTTGTCGATCAGCGTCAACTGGACAACGTGCTGCGTTACATCAGCATCGGCCGCGAGCAGGGCGCCGAGCTGATTGCCGGCGGTCAGCGCACCCTCGAAGAAACCGGTGGCACCTACATCGAGCCGACGATTTTCGACGGCGTGACCAACGCCATGACCATCGCCAAGGAAGAAATCTTCGGCCCGGTGCTGTCGCTGATCACCTTCGACACCGTTGAAGAAGCGCTGCACATCGCCAACGACAGCATCTTCGGCCTCGCCGCCGGGGTCTGGACCAGCAACCTGAGCAAGGCCCACACCTTCGCCCGTGGCCTGCGCGCCGGCAGCGTGTGGGTCAACCAGTACGACGGCGGCGACATGACCGCGCCGTTCGGTGGCTTCAAACAGTCGGGCAACGGTCGCGACAAATCGCTGCACGCGTTCGACAAGTACACCGAGCTGAAAGCGACCTGGATCAAGCTCTGACTCTTTTACAGCGGTGGTCGCCTGCAACCGGCGGCCCTCGGAGAACAAAAAAATGAAACAACAACACGTCAACAGTTATTACGCCGCCACCCGCAACGAAGTCATCGACTTCCCGACGCTTGAAGAGTCGGTGGAGTGTGATGTCTGCATCATCGGCGCAGGCTACACCGGCCTATCCTCGGCGCTGTTCCTGAGCGAAGCCGGCTACAAGGTGGCGGTGCTGGAAGCGGCAAAAGTCGGCTACGGCGCCAGCGGTCGCAACGGCGGTCAACTGGTCAACTCCTACAGCCGCGACGTCGACGTGATCGAAGAGCGCTACGGCGACAAGACCGCCGAAATCCTCGGTAGCATGATCTTCGAAGGCGCCGACATCATCCGTTCGCGCATCAAGGAATACGACATCAAATGCGACTACCGCCCGGGCGGTATCTTCGCGGCGATGAACAACAAACAGCTCAAAGGACTCGCCGAACAGAAACGTAGCTGGGAACGTTACGGCAATAAAAACCTGAAGATGCTCGACGCTGCGGACATCCGCCGCGAAGTCGGCTCCGACGCCTACGTCGGCGGTCTGCTGGACATGCAGGGCGGCCACATCCACCCGCTGAACCTGGCCCTCGGTGAAGCCGCGGCCATCGTGCGTCTAGGCGGCAAGATCTACGAGCAGTCCGCTGCCGTGGAAATCAAATACGGCGAACCCAACGTCGTGCGCACCGCCAAAGGCCAGGTCCGCGCCAAGTACCTGCTGATCGCCGGCAACGCCTACCTGCCGCAAGGCCTCGACAACCGCGTGACCGCCAAAAGCATGCCGTGCGGCTCGCAGATCTGCGTCACCGAACCGCTGACCGAGAAACAGGCCCGCAGCCTGATCACCAACAACTATTGCGTCGAAGACTGCAACTACCTGCTCGACTACTACCGCCTCACCGCCGACAACCGTCTGCTCTACGGTGGCGGCGTGGTCTACGGCGCCCGTGAGCCGGACGACATCGAAACCCTGATCCGCCCGAAGATCCTCAAGACCTTCCCGCAACTCAAGGACGTGAAAATCGACTACCGCTGGACCGGCAACTTCCTGCTGACCATGTCCCGCATGCCGCAATTCGGCCGCATCGAGAAAAACGCCTACTACATGCAGGGCTACAGCGGCCACGGCGTCACCTGCTCGCACCTGGCCGGCAAACTGATCTCGGAAATGATCCGCGGCGACGCCGAACGCTTCGACGCCTTCGCCTCCCTGCCACACATGCCAATGCTCGGCGGCCGCACCTTCTCGGCCCCACTGACCGCCCTCGGCGCCGTGTACTACTCGCTGCGCGACCGTTTCGGCATCTGATTTACCTCCCCGGCGGTGGCCCCACAAAGGGCGCCGCCGGCTTTTTCTTGTGCCGTCCATCGAACCTGCTGAGCAACACCGACAAACGTGATTTAATAGCCGCCTTTCACGGTTCCGGGACACGGGAGCAACGTGATCCGCGCGCCTTGCGCGGCACCCGCCACCCACCCCCATTGCCCTTAAGTCGTTCTCACATAAGGCTGTCATGGATACGGGTTCTCGACTCAAACTAGTACGCGAAAGCTACAAACTCTCCCAGCGCGAGCTGGCCCGGCGTAGCGGCGTGACCAATGCCACCATCTCCCTGATCGAACAGAATCGTGTCAGTCCCTCCGTCAGCTCACTGAAAAAGCTGCTCGAAGGCATCCCGATGTCCCTGGCCGACTTCTTCACCTTCGACCAGCCCCCCCGCGAACACCAATACGTCTTCCGCGCCAACGAACAACCCGACCTCGGCCGCCACGGCCTGCGCCTGCTGCTGATCGGCGCCTCGGTGCCCAGCCGCCAGATGCGCTTGCTGCGCGAGCAATACGCACCGGGCGCCAGTTCCGGGGAAGAGCCGATTGTTCACGCGGAAGGCGAGGAGTGTGGGTTGGTGACGCGCGGCACCGTGGAGTTGACGGTGGATGGGCAGGTGAGCGTGTTGAGTGCGGGGGATGGGTATTACTTTCCGACGACGCTGCCACACAAATTTCGGAATATCGGGGCGGATGAGGCGGAGATTATTAGTGCGAATACGCCGGCGAATTTTTGAGAAAAACGCCGTTTTCCTCGCATGAACCGCAAACTGAAAACCGCAGAGATGCGGTTTTTTTACGACTGAAATTCTGTTCCCTCTCTCGTTTTTGAATGCTTAAAGTGATGTTTATGTGCCATCATATGGATCCAAAAAATGGAGGTGGATCATGGCAGAAAAAAAAGACGAGAATTTAGGTGGAGCCGTTGCCGCAGGCGTTAGCGCTGCAACAGGAGCAGGCCTCGGTGCAGCCTACGGTGTAACCGCTATCGGAGTAGCCGCAGCTGAAACGGCCGCAGCGGCTGCTCTTGCGACTGCTGGATCGGCGGCAGCAACTACTGCAACGTTGGCTGCAGCGGGTGGTGGTAGCTTGGCGGTGGGTGGAACTGGGATGGTTGGTGGGGTAACGGCGATTGCGGGAAGTGCTGCTGGCGCTGCCGTCTTGCCTATTGTTGGATGCGCTGTTGCCGGAGCTGCGGTGTTAGGGTTGGTAGGCTGGGGGGCTTATAAAGTTGGTCGTAGGTTTCTTGATGATTGAACAAAATTAGTCGCAAGATATTTAAAAAATTTGTTTTTTCGATGATTCATTGCGCTCGGTAATTCGATTGTATAGATCGTAGCGAGCCAAGCTTTTTGGTCTCAACAGATAAGGATGTTGCAGATGTGGTTTTTTAAAAAGGAAGGTCGTGCTACATATCTAGAGTTTTTGAGGAATTTAACTCCGCAGATTCTTCTATTCGCCGCCATCATGATTATTGGCGAAAAAATGATGAGGCAACCTCCTGAGTCTTGTGCGTGGTATGGCATTGGGGTCTTTGTGCTAGTGCTGTTCGCAATTATGTGGATTCTTGCATTCGCTGCCAATGGATCTCTTTTATATGACAAGGCATTGGCCAGTCGCTCTGACATTGAAGAGCATAAGAGCATGCTGAAAGAGGGCGGGCTCAAGGGTGGTAAGTTGGCATGGGCGTCCTTTAAATATACTGCTGGTAATCATCGGCTTTTGGTTGCTGAAGTCGTGATCATCATTTTTGTGATCTATGGTAGTACAATTTTGGCGATGATGTCCGGTGTTATAACTGCACTTGGTTTTCTCAAAAATGTAAAATAAAAAGTAGCTTAAAGGTGGCAGATTTATTTGTGCAAGTCCGTCACCTTCAATTTTCCTAGCCAAAAACACCAAGTTCCCGTTGCTCTATAACTCGAAACACGTCACTCACGTCCTGAATTATAGTTCTGGCGATGATGGTGACTGTGTTGATGTCATGTTCCATGAAAAGGTGACGGATTTATTTATGTGGCAGGATGCCGAAGAGCTGAAACAACGTGTTGCCGATTTCCAGAATGAATACTTCTCCGTCTGCCTGGCCCGTGCGACACAATAGTTTTTTATTATTTTCTATCGATTGCGGTGGTGCAGTAGATGTTTTCTTGTGAGCAGTACTCAACATTGACGGAAGTTAAATCCGTCTTTCTAGTTGTAGGTGGTTTGACGACAGTGGCTTACGTAATTTATTTAGGCGCTATGGTAGTTCTGAAGGCGCTGGGACGTGATCTAAATCGTCTTGTAAGTAATGGGTTTTTTGTGTCTCTGGTGAATTTGGCCGCTCGTCGATGCATTTGGTTCGCTGTTTGCGTATCTGTCGGAATGGCTATCTGTGGTTGGATGATATTGGCACTGGATTACCTTTTATCATTGAGATTCGGCCCCTTTGAAGAATGTACAACAGTGTACTTTCTCTATGGGTGGAAAATGTGCCTCACTGGAATGATGCTTGGATTTTTGCTTTATTTTGCGACAAAAGCTCAGCGTTTTCACATTCCGCTTGGTAAATTCACATCGCTGACCACCAGTACCCCTCGAGAATATCACCTGCATCTAAATGGCAAGATTGAGCCGGTGTCAATGGCATACGTTTATGCGCGAAACTCCATTAATAAACTTATAAAAGAACACTCTGGATTCGTGTTGGTCATGGAATCTTGGCTTTTGGCCCAAGATGCTATTCCGCCAATAGGAATAGAGGCAGTCAAGGGAACGTACTCTTTTGTTGTTTCGTGGCGTAGTCGAAGCGGGGGGAAGTTTGTTAGAGGTTTTTTGCTGGTCTGTAGACTTGTTGCAATGTTTGTCTTGGCTCCAGTGATATATAAAAAATATCGTGATCTTCGGCTGAGTCCGATGACTCCATCGAGGGGTATGCAGTTGCTGTTGACAAAGTATTCTTCCCTTAATGTCAGTTGGAGTTATAAAATGACACCATTTTTTCAGCTCTTGGTTTTAACTGCTCTGTACCCGGAAAGAATGGAAGCGGCAACAGGGTGTAGCGGAGTAATAGTTATAGAGATTTAAGCTAGAATTGCTTTTTTTTTGGAATTAAGAAGGTGGCAGATTTTCTTGTGTAAGTCCGCCATCTTCCAGTGCTCTAACCAAGGAAAACGAAAGAAAAGGTGACAAAGAAAAGATGACGGCGGGCTCAACCGGTCAACGCAACGAGTCGCTGCAACCTATCAGCGGGTGTTTCAAAATCCAAGGTTTCACGT
>NZ_JBJXHJ010000027.1:0-70566 GCF_046487845.1 Pseudomonas sp. PHC1 | reverse complement strand
CAGGGGCAGTACTTCGATGACGAAAGCGGGCTGCATTACAACCGGCACCGGTATTACGACCCGGACGTGGGACGGTACCTGACACCGGATCCGGTGAAGCTGGCGGGTGGGTTGAACCAGTACCGGTATGTACCGAATCCGACGGGGTGGGTGGATCCGTTGGGGTTGACGTCCAACTGTCCGCCGCCGAATAAGGCGGGTTGTTCGGTGCCTGGAGATGTCAGCGGCACAAAGGTAAATAAAGGTGAACCACTATCTCCTGCTATTTTTTTCGGAGTAGATCCAAAAACCTTGAAACGAACGCATGCAATATCAGGAAAGGGCTCAACCAAACGAGTAGAAAAGTTAGGACAAGACATGCGAAAGGCTGGGTATGACAATGAGTTCCCCATCGACGTAGCAGAACACAACGGCAACCTCTATATTTTGGATGGCCACCATCGTGCAGCGGCTGCGCGGCAAACTTCAACTGACGTAACAATAGCACTTGTAACCAACATCAAAGAACATAAAGGAATTTTAAATAGCATCGAAGAAGTCTTAGAATCCGCAGCCAACGTTGGCCATGACAGACTGGAGCATCACAGAAGAAGATGAGCGAACAAGAAAATACCCTTGAAGATTTGATAATCGACTTTTTAAACAAAGTAGATATCGGCACAAAGCTGCTGGAGGAAAAATTTGGCACTCGAAATATTTTGAGGCTGTGGCGCTCTAACCAGATACAACGATGCGGAAAAATAACAGATACAGTGGAATACGAACTGCATGGTGTCGGGTGCGCTATCCACTTCCCTACAGAATCTGTGGACTTTGACTACGGATCAAACAATAGAATCGATGGCTTTGATGTTTGGCGTCTCTACATTTACGCCAGTGACAGACCTTTGAAATATAAAAAATACTGCGACAAAGACGAACTAAAAAAAGAATTCAACGAATATTTTGCGTTGAAGAAGATAGAAAAAATGTCTGCTTCGGATAACCTGTACATCCTCAAAAACTCAGGATAATTAGGTTCAGGTGTGAAGTGTCGTTATTCACACCTTGGGCTCGCAAAGCAAATATTCACTCATCATCATCAAAATCCTCATACTCAAGCTCTTCCTCACCCTCCCAAAGCGGAACCGTCGCATCATCCATCAACGACCCCGGATCTTCATTTCCCGGATCATTGATAAACGGCAATCCGCTCGGGCCTTTTTCTTCCTTGCCTTCGGTTTCCGGAGTCATGGCGCACCTCGTCAATCGCATTGATATACGACGTTCGAAAAGTATGGCCGTCAATCGTTCCTGCGCATGACGCGCAGGTACAAAAAACCCGGCGTAAAGCCGGGTTTCTGTAGAACCGATCACTCAACGATGACGATTCTTGTGTTTGTTCTTATGCTTGTGACCACCGCCGGAGTGCGATTTGCCGCCATCGTCACCCAGGTTGTTGCCGACCGCACCACCCGCTGCGCCGCCCAATCCTGCGCCGATGGTCGACCCGGTGGAGCCGCCGAGGCTGTTGCCGATCACTGAACCGCCAGCGGCACCGAGGCCACCGCCAATGGCGGCTTCCGTACGATTGCGTTTGTTCGCTCCGACGGCACTGCCGGCTGCACCACCAACACCAGCGCCCACCGCAGCACCGGTGCTGCCGCCGAGTTGGCCGCCGACCACGTTGCCCAGCGCGCCCCCCAACCCGCCACCCACGGCAGCGGTGCCATCACCGGCGGCCATGGCGCCTTGGGCCATCAGTAATCCCAAAACCAAAGCGGATAATGTCAATCGCATACAGACCTCACAGGTCCCGGATCGGGACGGTACGCCCGCGGAGGGGGCTATGTGGTATTGGAGGCGAATTCGGGAAAAACGTTCAGCAACGAAAAGGCCCGGCATAAAACCGGGCCTTTTCAGACATGCATTGGCAATCAGTGACGCTTGTGCCCTTTGGACAGGCTGCTGCCCACCGCGCCACCGGCTGCGCCACCCAGACCAGCACCAATAGTGGCGCCCGTTCTGCCACCCAGGCTGTTGCCGATGACCGAACCGCCCGCCGCGCCGACGCCGCCACCGATGGCTGCCTTGGTACGAGCACCTTTCTTGGCAGCCAATGCGCTGCCGGCCGCACCCGCTACACCAGCGCCAATCGCTGCACCGGTGCTGCCGCCCATTTTCTGGCCAACCACGTTACCCAGTGCGCCGCCCAGACCGCCACCCAATGCGGCAGTACCATCGCCAGCCATTGCACCTTGAGCAACCAGAAGCCCCAGAACCAAAGCAGGCAGAGTTAAACGCATGACGAAAACCTCAACAGAAGGAATAAAAAAGGGCGCAGATTGAATGCTGTTGCCGCGGCGATGTCCAGCGTTGCAACGCACTTGGCGCCGATTGGACAGCGAATACGGAAAAGGTTTTATGACGGACAAAAAAAAGCCCGCTGGGGAGACGGGCTGGAGACTTGCTTTCTAACGGATGGCTTCACCCTACTGAGTCGGGTGTGAAAAGTTTGTGAAAAAATCGGACAAAATCACAAGTCCATGTAGGACGCTTCATCAAAAGGCGCGCATAAAAAACCCCGTTCAATGACGGGGTTTTTCAGGATAGGGATCACTTTCTGGAGCGGGTGGTGACCTTAGGCAGAAACTTCGCCTTCGGCCCCTTGGGTGCCATGGACTTGATCTTGCCGGTCTGCACCGGATCCTCGCCAAAGCCGGCCTGATACTCCGTCTGGCCGCAGCGCACGCAATTGTTGAATGAAAATTCAGCCCCATCGTCTTCGATGTACGGATCAGTCATCTCTGCACCCCTTATCAAATGCGGGCCGACACCGGCAAACCCTTTTGCCTGAAAAAATATCGACCTCCAAGGCTTTTTAGACTAGCTGGTCATTCCTGGACTTGTGATTCAGATCGCCCGAAGCCCGACGAATGGCCTACGGAAATTAAACACTTTGAGGAACCGCTGGTCCCACGCGGCTAAAGATTTGTGGCGACCGGCCGCTGCCCTTTTTCCTACGCAATGAATCTCAAGGAGAGAACATGGAAATCAAAGGATTCCCGACACTGCCTGTTGTAAAGCTCACGGATGAACAGATCGCCGCCGGCAAAGCCGGAGCGGAGAAACTCAAGGAAAAGATCGCTTCAGGTGAAATCGTCATCAAGCAGCCGACCGGACCGAGTCCGTTGCAGCCTGGCGTCATCTACCACCCTGACCCGGTCCAGCCAGTTCAACCCGGCGATACCCCGCCTCTCGTCGCGATCGATACGCCGCTGACCTACGATTCGAAAGGCACGGTGCTGCTCAAGCCACAGGGCTGATTGTCAGCAAAGAGCCCATTCCGTTTGAATGGGCTCACAAGCCTCAGCGCAACTTGACCGCCGTGCCGGTCGCAAACACCACCACCATGCCCCCCTTCCCTGCCGGCATGCTGATCTCGAAATCCACCCCGACCACCGCATCCGCCTGCAGAGCCCGCGCCCGCTCCTTGATCTCGTCAGTCGCCTGAACACGCGCCTCCTTCAACGCCCGCTCCAGCGTCTGCGAACGCCCACCAAAAAAGTCCCGCATACCGGCGAACATATCGCGAATCACATTCACGCCCTGCACCGACTCGGCACTGACGACGTCCAGATACGCCGTAATCTGCCGGCCTTCGATGGAGTGGGTGGTGGAAATGATCATGGAGGTCGTCCTTTTACATGCCGGATAAAACCGCGATTGTAATGCCTTGGCAAAGGAAAGCCGAAGCGACTCTGTGACCAGAAACCGGGCGCCAGAATGCACAAAACCCCTGGCTTCTTGCGAAACCAGGGGTTTTGTTTACATCGAATTTGGCGGTGAAGGAGAGATTCGAACTCTCGATACAGTTTCCTGTATACACACTTTCCAGGCGTGCTCCTTAAGCCACTCGGACACTTCACCGTATCTCTTCAAACATGTTCTGTCTGTCGAGGCGCGCTAATGTAGTCGAAAGCTTTTCTGATGGCAAACTTTTTTTCAGAATTTTCATGCGGTTAAGCGAAAAAGCCGCGACAGCCGTCGAGAGTCCATGGCGATCCGGCCAATCTCGGGTAAACGCGGCCCTTCTATATAGACGCGCAGGCGTCGGGCGCGGGGCGCGTTGCGGCGCATCGGCCGGTAAACGGTGACTGGCGGGTCAGTCACAGTGCTTTACCTGACCGGCGACGGTGGGTAACGTCTGCCCATCTTTCTTATAAGGAATTGCGCCATGAGCGACCTGATTGCCTACCACCTCGAAGACGGTATCGCGACCCTGACCCTGAGCAACGGCAAGGTCAACGCCATTTCCCCGGACGTGATCGCGGCCTTCAACGCGGCGCTGGATCAGGCGGTGGCGGATCGTGCAATCGTGATCATCACCGGCCAGCCGGGTATTCTCTCTGGCGGCTACGACCTGAAAGTGATGACCGCCGGCCCTAAAGAAGCCGTGTCCCTGGTAACTGCCGGTTCGACCCTGGCCCGTCGTCTGTTGTCGCACCCGTTCCCGGTGATCGTTGCTTGCCCCGGGCATGCCGTGGCCAAAGGTGCGTTCATTCTGCTGTCCGCCGATTACCGCATCGGTGTCGACGGCCCGTTCAGTATTGGTCTGAACGAAGTGCAGATCGGCATGACCATGCACCACGCCGGCATCGAGCTGGCCCGTGACCGCCTGCGTCGCTCGGCCTTCCATCGCTCGGTGATCAACGGCGAAATGTTCAATCCGCAAAGCGCAGTGGATGCCGGTTTCCTCGACAAGGTTGTCGCGGCCGAAGAGCTGCAAAGTGCCGCCCTTGCCGCCGCGCGTCAGTTGAAGAAGATCAATATGACCGCGCACAAGAACACCAAGCTCAAGGTACGCAAGGCGCTGCTGGAAACCCTGGACAACGCAATCATTCAGGATCAGGAGCATCTGGGCTGATACCCGGCCTGCACCGATTCAGAAAAGCCCGACCATCGTGTCGGGCTTTTTCTTACACGCCCAGTTAAAAACTCTGCGGCAGCTCTAGGACGCCTCTGACCAACAAGTCGGAAACATGCGCTTAAACATCGCCCATCTCCGGACTCTATAGCGGCAATTGCCGAAAACAGTGCACATCCGTACACTGCGCCACCTTTTGTCCCGATGGGCCTGAAAATGCTGTTCGTGTTTCGTATGTTGTTGATGGGCCTGCACTTTATTCTGGCGGGAATCCTCGGTGTGATCCTCGGGCTGTGCCGCCCATTCAATCCGGACAACAGTCGCCTGTGTGCCCGTCTCTATGCACTGCCAGCGATGTGCATTTTGCGTCTGCGAGTGAAGGCTGATGTCGGGCCGTTGATGAACAAACCCGACAGCTGCGTGATCGTCGCCAATCATCAGTCCAACTACGACCTGTTCGTGTTCGGCAATGTGGTGCCTCGTCGTACCGTGTGCATCGGCAAAAAGAGCCTGAAGTGGGTGCCGCTGTTCGGGCAGCTGTTCTGGTTGGCGGGCAACGTGTTGATCGATCGTGGGAACGCGCACAAGGCGCGCCAGTCGATGTTGACGACCACCGACACCTTGCAGCACAAAGACACGTCGATCTGGGTCTTCCCGGAAGGCACCCGCAACCTGGGTGAGGAATTGCTGCCATTCAAGAAAGGCGCATTCCAGATGGCCATTGCCGCCGGAGTGCCGATCGTTCCGGTGTGTGTCAGCAGCTACATCAAGCACATGCGCCTGAACCGCTGGCACAGCGGGAAAATTCTCATACGCTCGCTGCCGGCGATTCCTACAGCTGGCCTGACCATGGACGACATGCCCATGCTCATCAACCAGTGTCGCGAACAGATGCGCGAATGCATCGATGCAATGGACCGGCAGCTGCAGGCTGCGTGAAGAAAGAAACCCGCCCCGTGCGGGTTTTCTTTTGCCCGGTGAACTGTACAGATTTCACTGACTCTCAAGCAGCGACACGGCTAAGCTGAAGCCATGCCTCCCCTGCCATCTGCCAAGAAGAAGTGAAACACCACCATGGGTCGAGTTGTTGCTGCTGCGGTTTACAGCGCCGGTAAGAAAGTCACCAATATTTCCCTCGACGAAGGCGCAGCCTGGGCTGCCAAGACCGGCCACTTCGTCTGGATCGGCCTTGAAGAGCCGAATGCCCAGGAACTGTCCAACCTGCAACGCCAGTTCAACCTGCATGAGCTGGCCATCGAAGATGCCCTGGAAAAACACAGCCGGCCGAAGCTGGAAACCTTCGGCGACGCACTATTCATCGTCACCTACTCGCCAGTGCGCGAACACGGGATTCTGCAGTTCATCGAAACTCATATCTTCGCCGGCAAGGGCTACATCATCACCGCCCGTAACGGCCACTCGGCGTCCTACGCCCACGTCCGCCAGCGCTGTGAGGCGCGGCCGCTGTTGCTGGAACACGGGGAAGATTTCGTACTGTATGCGCTGTTGGATTTCGTGATCGAGAACTATCAGCCGGTGGGCGAAGCGATCCATGCCGAGATCGATGAGCTGGAACGCAACGTGTTGTGCAGTGCGTTGAATGAGCACGACATCCAGAAACTCCATGGCCTGCGCCGAGACGTGGTGCGTCTGCGCCGTTACGCCGCTCCCATGGTGGAAATAAGCGAAGAACTGCAGAAACTGAGCTTCCCCTTCATCGACAAAAACATGCGCCCGTACTTTCGCGACGTGCAGATCCACGTGAATCGGCAGATGGAAGACCTGACCACCCTGGCCGACATCGCCAGCCAGACCATCGAGATCGGTGTGTTGCTGGAGGCGTCACGCCAAAGCGTGGTGCAGCGCAAATTCGCGGCATGGGCGGCAATTCTGGCGTTCCCGACGGCGGTGGCCGGAATTTACGGGATGAACTTCCAGAACATGCCGGAGCTGAGCTGGCACTACGGCTATTTCGGCGTGTTGGGTTTTATCACGGTCGGCTGCGTGAGCCTGTGGGCGAGCTTCAAGAAATCGGGCTGGCTATGAGCTGAAAAAACGCCCCCGTGCAGGGCACGAGGGCGTTCGGGTTCAAACGGCGGTCGGTTTGTGTGCCACGAAGCGCATCATCCACTCCGCCACAGTGGTGCCGTGGTGCTGGTGCTCCAGGCTGGCAACGCCCTTGCTGTACACCTGCTCGCCCAGCGCTTCCTGACGCAGATCCAGCAACGCCCGTGAATAGTCGTGGATGAATTCCGGATGCCCCTGGAAGCACAGCACCTGATCGTTGATGTGGTACGCGGCGAACGGGCAGAAATCACTGGAAGCAATCACCGTGGCGTTCTCCGGCAGCGCCGTGACTTGATCCTGGTGGCTGATCAGCAGCGTCAGCTCTTCACGCAGCGGGCTCATCCACGGTGCCTTGGCCGCCAGTTTGTAGTGGTGAATGCCGACACCCCAACCTTGAGTAGCACGCTCGCTCTTGCCGCCCAGCAGCAGCGCCAGCAGTTGATGGCCGAAGCACACGCCGAGCAGTTTGTCGCCGCGCTCATAGCGGGTCAGCAGGTATTGCTTGAGGGTCTGAATCCACGGGTCGGTGCCGAACGAGTCGGCCTTGCTGCCAGTGACCAGGTACGCATCGAAGGTCAGGTCATCACTCGGATAATCGCCCTGCATCACGTTGTACACCGTGAATTCGGCGGCGATCGGCTGTTGCGAGAACAGACGCTGGAACATCTGCCCGTAACCCTGATATTGATCGACCAGTTCCGGACGCAGGATGTCGGTTTCCAGAATGCAGATGCGTAGCGACATAAAAAATACCTGACACGTGATGGGAATAATGCACACCCCAGAGCCTGCCTTGAAACCACCCGGCAAGGCAAGCCCCGAAATGCGTCCCCGCCCCGTTAGAACAGCTCGCCCTTGGCAGCTTTTTCCAGCAGCAACGCTGGCGGTGCGAAACGCTCGCCGTACTGTTCCGCCAGATACTGCGCCCGCGCGACGAAGTCCTTCACGCCATATTGATTGATGAACTGCAATGCGCCGCCCGTCCATGCCGCAAAACCGATACCGAAGATCGAACCGACGTTGGCGTCCGCCGTCGACGTCAGCACACCCTCCTCGACACAACGCACGGTTTCGATGGCCTGTACGAACAGCAACCGATCACGCACATCCTTCGGCGAAATCTGCCCGTCGGCTTTCTCGAAACGGGTTTTCAGTTCGGGCCACAGATGTTTCTGCCCACCCGCCGGGTACTCATAAAATCCGCCTCCCGCTGCCTTGCCCGGCCGCTTGTATTCGTTGAGCAGCAAGTCAATCACGGCGAACGCCGGGTGCTCAATCAGCGGTTTCCCTTCCGCTTGCAGGTCTTTGGCCGTTTGCTGACGGATATGGCTCATCAGGCTGAGGGAAACTTCGTCAGAGATCGCCAGAGGCCCGATGGGCATGCCGGCCTTGCGTGCTTCGGTCTCGATCATCGGTGCGCTGACACCCTCTCCCAGCATGGCGATGCCTTCATTGGTGAAAGTGCCGAACACCCGCGAAGTGAAGAAGCCGCGGCTGTCATTGACCACAATCGGCGTTTTCTTGATTTGCAGGACGAAATCGAACCCGCGTGCGAGGGTTTCGTCGCTGGTTTGCGCACCTTTGATGATCTCCACCAGCGGCATCTTTTCCACCGGGCTGAAGAAGTGCAGGCCGATGAACTTGCTTTGATCCGGCACTGCGCTCGCCAACCCCGTGATGGGCAAGGTCGAGGTGTTGGAGGCAATCACCGCATCGGCACCGACCACCTGCTGCGCCGCCGCCGAGACCTTGGCCTTGAGTTGGCGATCCTCGAACACCGCCTCGATGATCAGATCGCAACCTGCCAGATCGGCATCGCTTTCGGTCGGGTGGATACGCGCCAGCACCGCTTCACGTTGCTGCGCAGTCATCTGCCCGCGAGCGACTTTCTTGTCCAGCAACGCGGCCGAATGCGCCTTGCCCTTTTCGGCAGCCGCCAGGTTGATGTCCTTGAGCACCACGTCGACCCCGGCCACCGCGCTGACGTAGGCGATTCCCGCCCCCATCATCCCGGCGCCAAGCACGCCCACCCGCTTCGTCACATAAGGCGCAAAACCCTGCGGACGCGACCCGCCGGCATTGATTTCATTGAGCTGGAACCAGAACGTGCCGATCAGGTTTTTCGAGACCTGCCCGGTGGTCAATTCAGTGAAGTAGCGGGTTTCGATCAGGTGCGCGGTGTCGAAATCCACCTGCGCGCCTTCCACCGCCGCGCACAGAATTTTCTCCGGCGCCGGCAACGTGCCCTGGGTTCTGGTGCGCAGGATCGACGGCGCAATCGCCAGCATCTGCGCGACTTTCGGGTTCGATGGCGTGCCGCCGGGAATCTGATAACCCTTTACATCCCAACGCTGCACGGCCGCAGGATTGGCCAGAACCCAGGCTCGCGCCTTGGCCAGCAGCTCATCGCGATCCGCCGCCAGTTCATCGATCAGACCCGCCTGCAACGCTTGCTGCGGACGGACTTTCTTGCCTTCGAGCAGGTACGGCAAAGCCTTTTCGATGCCGAGCATGCGCACCATGCGCACCACGCCACCGCCACCCGGCAACAGGCCGAGGGTCACTTCCGGCAAACCGAGTTGCACCGAAGCATCGTCCAGCGCCACCCGATGGTGACAGGCCAGACAGATTTCCCAGCCGCCACCGAGCGCCGCGCCGTTGATCGCCGCGACCACTGGTTTGCCGAGGGTTTCCAGGGTGCGCAACTGGCCCTTGAGGGTCAGCACCATGTCGTAGAAAGCCTTGGCTTGGGGCTTGCCGACCTTGATCAGTTCATTCAGGTCGCCGCCGGCAAAGAAGGTTTTCTTGGCTGAAGTGATGATCACCCCGGCGATGTCATCTTTTTCTGCCTGCAATCGGGCGACGCTGTCGGCCATGGCCTCGCGGTACACCGCGTTCATGGTGTTGGCGCTCTGGCCCGGCATGTCGATGGTCAGGAGGACGATGCCGTCCTGGCCTTTTTCGTAACGAATGGCTTGGGTCATGACAGGATTCCTTGGGGTCAGAGGCGTTCGATGATGGTGGCGATGCCCATGCCGCCGCCGACGCACAGCGTCGCCAGGCCATAGCGCAGACGCCGGGCTTCCAGTTCATCGAGCAAGGTGCCGAGAATCGCGCAACCGGTGGCACCCAGTGGATGCCCCATCGCAATCGAGCCGCCATTGACGTTGACCTTGTCCGGGTCGACGGCCATGTCCTTGATGAATTTCAGCACCACCGAGGCGAACGCCTCGTTGACCTCGAACAGGTCGATGTCTTCCACCCGCAGCCCGGCCTTGGCCAGCGCCTTGCGAGTGGCCGGCGCCGGGCCGGTGAGCATGATGGTCGGGTCGGTGCTGGTGACCGCCGTCGCGACAATCCGCGCCCGCGGTTGCAGGCCCATCGCGCGCCCCTTGGCCTCGGAGCCGATCAGCATCAGCGCCGCGCCGTCGACGATCCCCGAGCTGTTGCCTGGCGTGTGCACATGGTTGATCCGCTCGACATGGCTGTAGACCCGCAACGCCGTAGCGTCGAAACCCATCTGGCCGATCATCTCGAAACTCGGCTTGAGCTTGCCCAGGCCTTCAAGGGTCGACTCGGCGCGGATGAACTCATCGTGGTCGAGCAGGATGATGCCGTTCTGGTCCTGCACCGGCACCAACGACTTGTTGAACGCCCCGTCGGCCCGGGCGCGCGCCGCCTTCTGTTGCGAGTGCAGCGCGTAGGCATCGACGTCCTGACGGCTGAAGCCTTCAAGGGTGGCGATCAGGTCGGCACCGACGCCTTGCGGGGTGAAGTGGCTGTGCAGGTTGGTCTGTGGGTCCAGCGCCCAGGCGCCGCCGTCGCTGCCCATCGGCACGCGGGACATGGATTCGACGCCGCCGACCACCACCAGCTCTTCGAACCCGGAGCGCACTTTCATCGCCCCCAGGTTCACCGCTTCCAGCCCGGAAGCGCAGAACCGGTTGATCTGCACGCCCGCAACGCTGACGTCCCAATCGGCCACCTGGACGGCGGTCTTGGCGATGTCCGAGCCCTGATCGCCGATCGGCGTGACGCAACCCAGCACCACGTCATCGACCTGGCTGGTGTCCAGCGCCGTGCGCGCCTGCAAAGCGATCAGCAGCCCGGCCACCAGATTTACCGGTTTGACGCTGTGCAGCGAACCGTCGGCCTTGCCCTTGCCACGGGGCGTGCGTAACGCGTCGAAAATCAAAGCTTGGGTCATGACGTCCTCGAACCTGTGCGGTGAGTGAAATTCGTGTTGTCACTGTTGTCTTCGCAGGCCAGGGATTCAATGACCACAGCGCTCAATGACGTTGACGCGCACGCTCAGACGGACGGTCATCCGGGGCTTGGTTAACCGGTTCAGGTGCGCGAGCTGTCTAGCAAAAGGGCGGCAAAGAAGCTGGCAATGGGCCTCATGCCTTTTTAATCGCGAAAGATAGCAAGTACATACGAAATGGATCTAAGCGAAGCGTGACGCGGGCCCTAAGGTGAAGATGTACGTCGTTGTCGTCGGGTTTTGCCGAGGCAGGCGTTCTTCAACAGGAAGTGCAGCGCTTGCCGTCATGGATATGCAGGCAGGCATCAGGAAATAACAAAAAAGGCGGTCAAGCCATGTTCAAACAACCGAAAGTACGGCAAGCAGGGCTCATTCTTTTCGCCACGACGCTGTTGTTGATTCTGCCGAACCTGACCAAGGTCATCGGCTGATTCAAGTTCAAGCGGCAGGTATTGTTTTTCGCTAGTGAAAATGTCATTGGCCCGCTATCCGGGCCAGCGTGGCTGTGCCAACCTTTGCGCACTTCCACGACACTGACGGCGATCACTTGAAAACGCTCATTCTGTTCGGGGCCATGCTGCTGAGCATGCCCCTGTCTGCCGCGCAACTGAACCTGGAGCTGGGCGCGAACAGTCGCACCTGGGAGACCGAGGAGTTGCTCAAGCATCCTCAGGTACAAACCCTCACGATCAAGAATGATGTGTCCTACAAGAAGGACATGACTTATCGCGCCGTGCCGGTTGCCGCACTGCTGACCGGCATCAAACCGGACGATCACCTGCAAGCCGTCGCCCTGGACGGCTTTGCCGCGGAACTGTCCGCCGCGCCGCTGTTGAACAACAAGGGCTCACGCGCCTGGCTGGCCATCGAAGATCCGGCGCAGCCCTGGCCGCCGCTGTCGGAAGGCAAGCACAGCGCCGGACCGTTCTATCTGGTGTGGACGGATCCGCAAGCCGGCCATATCAGCCCGGAACAATGGCCGTTCGAAGTGACGAGCATCAAGCGCATGGCGCCGGTGGCCGAGCGCTTCCCTGCCCTGTCGCCGGACCCTGCGTTGAAGGCCGATGACCCGGTCAATCAGGGTTTTGCGCTGTTCCAGAAGAACTGCCTGGCCTGTCATCGTCTCAATGGTGCGGGCGATGCGCAGTTCGGGCCGGACCTGAATATTCCGTACAACCCCACCGAGTACTTCGGCGCGGACTTCCTCAAGCGCTACCTCCGCGATCCGCAGAGTCTGCGCCAATGGCCGCAGGCGAAGATGCCGGGTTTTTCCGCCGAGGTGTTGCCGGACGCGGATCTGCAGAAGCTGATCGGGTATTTGCAGCACATGGCCGGGCGCAAGCTTGCGCCCGCCAAGTAATCCAGCAACGCCGCTTACTGCTGCTGCACCGAGATGACGGGGGCTGGTGTCGGCGACACCCGCACCTTCGCGTGCATCTGCTCTGACCCGCCGCCCCGGCGCATGCCGCGCACCGGACAGGCGTCGAGGTAATCCAGCCCCACTGCCAGTTTCAGGTGCCGCTCCGGCCGCGCCAGCTCATTGGTCACGTCAAAGCTGTACCAGGCGTCATCGATCCAGGCCTCGGCCCAGGCGTGACTGGCCAGGTGCTCACAATCCTCGCTGTACAGATAACCCGACACATAACGTGACGGCACCCCGAGACTGCGCGCGCAGGCCAGGAACGCGTGGGCGTGATCCTGGCAAACACCCGCCCGTCCGGCGAATGCCTCGGCAGCGCTGGTGTCGACTTCGGTGGAACCCGGCTTGTAGGTCATGTGCTGATTCAAACCGTGCATCAGATCGATCAACGCATTGCGGTCGCGGCGTTGTTTGCAGGATTTCTCGGCAAACGCCCGCAATGCCTCGTCAGCCTCGGTCAGCCGGGTGAAACGCAGGAACGGCAGCGCCGACTGGCTCTCGTGCTCCGCTTCGCGCAACTCGTCGATATCGACCTGCCCCCGGGCGCCGATGATGATCGCTTCGTGGGGCTCGTCCATGGTCAGCACATGCAGGATGTTGCCGAACGGATCGAGCTGGGCGCGCACCGGGCGCGGCAGGTCGAGCTGCCAGCTCAGCACGTGCTGACGCTCGCTGTCGTGGGGGGTCAGGCGCAGGTACTGGATGCTCGCGCGCACCTGATCTTCGTAGTGATAGGTGGTCTCGTGGCTGATGGAAAGTCTCATGCGGCCTCCAGGTAGGAACTGTGAATGGCGTTGCCCAGCTGGCGCACCAGCGGGATGAATTCAGTGAGCCAGGCGTGCAGGCCTTCCTCGAGGATTTCCTGGATGCCGGTGTAGCGCAGGCGTGCGTCCATTTCCGCCGCCAGCCGTTGTGCGGGGCGACCGTTGGCCCCCGGCAACTGGGCCAGGATCTGATCGATCTCTTCGGTGCAGGCCCGCAAGGAACGCGGCACATCGGCGCGCAACAGCAGCAATTCGGCCACATGCCGGGCACCCGGCGCATCGCGATAAATCTCGGTGTAAGCCTCGAACGATGACAAGGCTCGCAACAGGGCACTCCATTGGTAATAGGCGTGAGCGGTGCCGTCGCTGACTGCTTCGGCCTGATCGCCGGCCATTTCGTAACGCGCATCGAGCAGACGCAACGTGTTGTCCGCCCGCTCGATGAACGTACCCAGGCGAATGAAGCGAAACGCATCGTTGCGCATGATCGTGCCGTAGGACGCACCCCGGAACAGGTGCGAACGTTCCTTGATCCACTCGCAGAAACGGCTCATGCCGTAACGGCTGAGGCCCTGATTGGCGATCCCGCGGATCTCCAGCCAGGTGGCGTTGATGTTCTCCCACATGTCGGCGGTGATCCGGCCGCGCACCGCATGGGCGCTGGCCCGCGCCGCACCGAGACAGCTGTAGATGCTCGCCGGGTTGGCCGCGTCGAGGGCGAAGAAGTGCAACAATCGCTCGGCATGCAATTCGCCGTGGCGTTCCAGGTAATCGTCCAGCGTACCGGTGATCAGCAGCGGCATCGCCAGTTCGTGCAGGCCATCGCCACGGCCGTCCTGCGGCATCAGCGACAGCGAATAGCTGACATCGAGCATTCGTGCGAGGTTTTCCGCCCGCTCCAGGTAACGCGACATCCAGTACAGATCCGAGGCAGTTCTACTTAACATGACAGGCTTCCTTCAATCCTCGACCACCCAGGTGTCCTTGGTTCCGCCGCCCTGGGATGAATTCACCACCAGCGAGCCTTCACGCAGAGCGACACGGGTCAAACCGCCGGGTACGACCCGGGTTTCGCGCCCGGACAATACGAACGGGCGCAGGTCGATATGGCGCGGCGCAATGCCGTTTTCGACAAAGGTCGGACAGGTCGACAGCGACAGCGTCGGTTGTGCGATGTACGCGTGGGGCTTGGCCTTGATCCGCTCGCGGAACGCATCGATTTCCGCAGTCGTCGCCGCCGGCCCCACAAGCATCCCGTAACCGCCGGAGCCCTGGGTTTCCTTGACCACCAGATCCGCAAGATTGGCCAGCACGTGGGAAAGTTCAGACGGGTTGCGGCATTGCCAGGTCGGCACGTTTTTCAGGATCGGTTCTTCGTCGAGGTAGAAACGGATCATTTCGGTAACGAACGGATACACCGATTTGTCGTCCGCCACGCCGGTGCCGATGGCATTGGCCAGCACCACATTGCCGGAGCGATACGACGACAGCAGTCCCGGCACGCCGAGCATCGAATCCGGGCGGAACGCCAGCGGATCGAGGAACGCATCGTCGAGCCGGCGGTAGATCACGTCCACCGCTTTCGGGCCGTCGGTGGTGCGCATGAAAACCTTGTCATCACGCACGAACAGATCCGCGCCCTCCACCAGCTCCACGCCCATTTCCCGGGCGAGAAACGCATGCTCGAAAAACGCGCTGTTGAACCGCCCCGGGGTCAGCACCACGACACTCGGGTTGTCGATCGGGCTTGAGCTTTTCAAGGTGTCGAGCAGCAAGTTCGGGTAATGGTCGATGGGAGCGATGCGCTGGGCCGCGAACAGCTCGGGGAACAGACGCATCATCATCTTGCGGTCTTCAAGCATGTAGCTCACGCCGCTCGGCGTGCGCAGGTTGTCCTCGAGCACGTAATACGTGCCGTCGCCGTCGCGCACCAGATCGACGCCGGAGATGTGCGAATAGATATCGCGGTGCAGATCCAGCCCTTGCATCGCCAACTGGTATTGCTCGTTGGCCAGCACCTGCTCGGCGGGAATGATCCCGGCCTTGATGATGCGTTGCTCGTGGTAAAGGTCGGCGAGGAACATGTTCAACGCCTTGACCCGCTGAATGCAGCCGCGCTCGACAATCCGCCATTCACTGGCGGGAATGCTGCGCGGAATGGTGTCGAAGGGAATCAGGCGCTCTGTCCCTTGCTCGTCCCCGTAGAGCGTGAAAGTGATTCCGGCGCGATGAAACAGCAGATCGGCCTCGCGTCGCCGCTGGGCCAGCAGTTCATCAGGCGTCTCGGCCAGCCAGCGGGCAAACTCCCGGTAATGCGGGCGGATCTGGCCGCCGGCATCGTACATTTCATCAAAATAGGTGCGGATCATGCCGTACTCCTTGTCACTCCGGACCTACAGGCCTTCGCAAGGCCCGTGCCATCGGCATAAACGCTTTGATTTCAATCGGTTGGATATTGACGCCGCATGCACCGCACCATTCCTGTGCGGCAAATGCTCCCACCTGATCGCCCCCGCCTCATTGCGACGCAGTCACGTCGCCTATCACCAGCATAGTCAGAGTTGATTTCACTGCCCGTCGGCGGCTGCGGATAATCCGCGCATCCGCTGCAAAAACGTCGCTGACGAAGCACGCAGCCTCACTGTTCCGGCTTGCCTTGGCAGCCCTCCCGGCCTTAACTCTGACCGGTTTCCTCTCCTTGCGGTCTTCCCTTTCAGCCACCTCTTCAGGTGGCTTTTTTTTGCGCCGGTTTCTTGTTTCAGGGTTTTGCCATGCAGCTTTCGCAACGGCAGACACGACAACGGCCGACCCGAAGGTCAGCCGTTGCTCGACGTGTTGCGTCAGTTATCAATTCAAACGATGCCGGTTGCGGATCTCCTGTTTCACGCCCCAGCCCTCGATGATGCCGCCCAAGGGCTCGACCACCGCCGAAAAGCCCTGCTCGAAATCGCCAATGTCATCGTAGGTTGCGTACATCACCTTGCTCAACTCCAGAGACCAGGCGCCGTCGTCGCGCGCACTGACCTGGGCATTGATGGATTCACCGCGAAACTTGCCTGCCGCCCTGCGCGCCCGCTCCTCGTCCGGGAAAATGGCGTAGAACTCGATGGGATGGAATCGTGAAAAATCGAAACCGCCTTCTTTCATGCGGCGCAGCACGCTGCTGCTGATGTCTTCTTGATAGGCTGTGCTCATGAATCGTCCCCCTCGCATAGATGGATAGACTTTCCGTATTCCCTGCACCGGCCCCATGGCCTTGGTGCTACGACAACCGCGTTGCCGGCGGGAAACAAGCATGTAGCTGACAAGACCAGACCTTAGCGATCCGTTCGCTGATCTCGCTTGCAGAGTAGCCCCAAGATAGAGCCGCTGCCAAGGCCTGGTACGTAATGTAAAAGAAGATTCAGATTGGGGTGATGCTGCGGATTTCGATGCTGTTCTGGGTTTTCAGGTTTTTAACGCCGGCATCGGCGGTGCGCCCTTCCAGATCGTTCAGGTCAAGCTCGGCGGCGACCGGCAGCAATCGTTCTTTGATGAGGCGGGCTGCCCGTTCATGGCTGGGGCATTCCTCGCACTCGAAGACTTCGTTGATCGTTTCACCATGATCGTCCACGAAAGTGACTTTCCACTTTGACATCAGAGCCTCCTCGACCAAACCCGCAAGTGGGCTTACTCCTATCTCGACTTTTGTCAGGACTGATCGTTCAAAAGGTTTACATCGCTGCAACATGAAAAAAGCCGAGGCCGGCGTGATTTCGCACACCGGCCTCGGCTTTTTCTTTACCCGCGAACGATCAGTCGTTGCTTGGCTTGTTCACCGCTTGCAGCACGTACTGCGGCAAGGCAAAAGCACCGATGTGGATTTCCGGGTTGTAGTAGCGGGTGACGATGCCGCTGCCGATGAAGCGCTGTTGCAGAACTTCACGGCTCAGCTTGCGGTAGGCCGGATTGGTCGAGCCCCAGGCGAACGTCATCGAACCGCCGATGTAGGTCGGCACGGCCGCCTGATAGAAGTGCCAGTCCGGGAACAGGCTGCGCAGGCGACCGGCGGTGGTTTTCACTTCTTCGATCTGCATGAACGGCGTGCCGTTCTGGGTCACGAGGATGCCGCCCTCGTTCAGGCAGCGGTGGCAGGCCTGGTAGAAGTTTTCCGAGAACAGCACTTCGCCCGGGCCGATCGGGTCGGTGGAGTCGGAAATGATCACGTCAAACTTCTCGGTGGTGGTCGCGACAAAGCGCATGCCGTCGTCGATCACCAGGTTCAGGCGCGGATCATCGTAGGCGCCGCTGGAGTGGTTCGGCAAAAACTCTTTGCACATGTCGACCACGGTGCCGTCGATCTCGACCATGGTGATGTGCTCGACGCTGGCGTGTTTGGTCACTTCGCGCAGCATGCCGCCGTCGCCGCCGCCGATGATCAGCACGCGCTTGGCGGTGCCGTGGGCGAGGATCGGCACGTGGGTGAGCATTTCGTGGTAGATGAACTCGTCGGCTTCGGTGGTCTGGATCACGCCGTCCAGCGCCATCACCCGGCCCATGCGAGGGTTCTGGAAGATCACCAGATGCTGGTGTTCGGTGCGCACTTCGTGCAGCAGTTTTTCCATGCGAAAACGCTGGCCGTAGCCTTCGTAGAGGGTTTCCAGGTATTCGCTGGTCTTGGTGACGGTCATGGTGAAGTGCTCCGATGAATGCGCGGGCGCCAATCGTCAGGTTCGATTGCCCGGGAAAGGCGCGCATTCTACGTTGCCGAAGATGACAGGTCGAACCTCAGTTCATCGGCCCGACCCCATCAGGGTGCGAACGGTCAGATCCGCACATTGCCCCGCGGTCCGGCAATCGCCCAAATGATCAGGCCGAGCACCGGCAGCAGGATGATCAACAACACCCAGAGGATTTTCATCCCGGTCTCGGCGCCGCTTTTCAGCACATTGATGATCGCCCAGATGTCGAGCGCAAGAATGATCAGGCCGACCAGGCCGTTGAACGTGGAACCCATGGTGTCGCTCCAGAATAGTGGCGTGCACTTTTAGGATAGACGGTCGCGCCCAGGGTTCCCTTTTATTGCGTTCAGACGTGAACGGCGACCTTCAGGGCTTCCAGCGACGGCGCGGCGGCAATGCCGGCTTCGGCGCACAGTTCCAGCACGCGCGGTACATCGTTGCCGTAGACCAGCACCACTTGCAGCTCATCGTCGAGCAACTGGCTGAAGTTCATCAGCGTGTAACCGCCGTTTTCCTTGTTCAGGCTGCTCATCTGCACCTGGATACGATTGAGCGCGGTCAGCGCCTCGGTCTTGGCCAGTTGCTTGGGCTTGAGGTTGAACTCGACGCCCGGGCCGAACGACGCGACGATCTGCGCGAACAGGTCAACGTAGGTGTCGGCCTGAAACAGCACGGTCTCGGGCAGACTGCCGACCACCACCCACTCGCCCAGCGGAATCGGGAAAGTGTCGTCGTAGTTGATGTCCGGATTGGCGGTCAGAAATGCGTCGGCATCGGCGTAGGCCTGCGCCGCTTCATCGGCGACCTTGAGGATCTCGTCTTCGCCCATGCAGCCGGAGCTGATTTTGCTGATGAGTTCGGCGAGTGCGGCTTTCATGGGGGCGGATCCTGTGGCGAAGAAAATTTGAGGGCGCGAAGGATAGCGCATTCTCGCCTTCGCCACAGAGCAGGTTCCGGCCAGCGGCTTCAGCCCAGCAGCTTTTCCAGCTGTGCGGTGGTGTCCACGGCGCCCATGGTCCGGGCCGCGTCCAGGGCGGTGACGCCATTGGCATCCTTGGCTTTCGGATCGGCGCCCTGGTCGATCAGGTAATCGACGATTTCAACCCGGTTGAACATCGCCGCCATCATCAGCGCCGTGCGGCCATCGAAGGAGGCGCCTTCAATCTGCGCCCCACCCTCGACCAGAGCCTTGACCACGGCCAGATCTCCCTTGAATGCCGCGCCGGCAATCGGACTCTGGCCGTTGCCGTTGCGCTGTTCCGGATCGGCCTTGTGCTTGAGCAGCACTTGCACCGCGTCCACGTGACCGTAGTAACTGGCGAGCATCAGCAGAGTGTCGCCCTTGCTGTTGGTCAGGTTCACCGGCAGACCGGCAGTGATCAGGCGATCGAGCATCACCGCATCACCCTCGCGCGCCTTGTTGAATACCTGCTCGGTGAATTCGGCGGCTTCTTCGGGGGTCATCTGGCGGCTTTGGTCGGACATGGGGCAACTCCACTTTCGGTCAATCGGAAAGCCGACAGTTTCCCGAGCGCAGCGATAGCTGTCATCCCCTTTTTTCCAAGACCGTCGATAGCCAATATCAATAGCGGTACTTGCCTGCCCGGATATCCGCGAGGATTTCATCTGTCACCTGCACGTAGGTTTCGGTCCCCGGCAGCCAGGCATAAATCGGGTCATCCCCCGTCAGGCCGGGGTCGAAGCCTTCGTTTTTCAGGCGCGTCTTCTGGTATTTGAAGGTGCCGGTGGTTTCCATCTTGACCTTCACCCGCAGGAACAGCGGCACCGCGTAGGCCGGCATGCGTTGGCGGGCGAAGGCCAGCAGCTCGGCGAAATCCAGGGTCGCCAGCGACTCGGCCGGGGTGATCGCCGCCATGCCGGCGCGGCCATTGGTGTTGGGAATTTCCACGCCATAGGCCACCGCTTCGGAAATGTGCGGGTGCTGGAGCAGCAGATTTTCGACCTCGGTGGTCGAGACGTTCTCGCCCTTCCAGCGATAGGTGTCGCCGAGGCGGTCGACAAACTGTGCATGACCGAAACCGATGTTGCGCAGCAGGTCGCCGGTGTTGAAGAAGCGATCGCCCTTGGCGAACACGTCCTGCAGCACGACCTTGGCGGTTTTCTGTGGATCGGTGTAGCCGTCCAGCGGCGCCTTGTCGTCGATCCGCGCCAGCAACAGGCCCCGCTCGCCCCGGCCGACCTTGCGCATGAATCCGTCATCACCACGAATCGGCTCGCCGCTGTCCTGGTCGTAAGCCACCAGCTCCCAGGCCATCAGCGAGAAACCGATGGTGTTGTCGAAATTGAGAATATTGGTGAAGCCGATATTGCCGTCGCTGGCCGCGTACAGCTCGCAGATGTGATCCACGCCGAAGCGGGTCTTGAACTCGGCCCACGCACCGGGCCGCAAACCGTTGCCAATCATCTTGCGCACGTCGTGACGGCTGTCGTCGGCGCTGAGCGGCTGATCCACCAGATACCGGCACAACTCGCCGACATAACCGATGGTGGTGGCGCGATAACGCCGCACATCGCTCCAGAACTGCCGGGCGCTGAACTTGCGACGGATGGCGAAGCCCGAAGCGCCATTGACCGCCGAACCCCAGCACACACAAAGTCCGGTGGCGTGGTAGAGCGGCAAGGTGCAATAGACGATGTCGTCCGGGCGCATGTCGAGGGCGATCAGGCCGAAGCTCGCCGAACTGCGCATCCAGCGGCCGTGTTTGAACACGCCAGCCTTGGGCAAACCGGTGGTACCGGAGGTGTAGATATAGAAGCAGGGGTCGTCGAAAAAAATCTGCCGACTGCTGGCCGGGTTGTCGCCGCAAGCGTCGGCACTGGCGCTGATCAGGTTGATGTAGCCCTCGGGCGCGATGCCCGGATGGCTGAAGGTATCCTGATCGGCGACGAACCAGGCACGCGCCGCCGGTATCGATACTTGCTCGCGTACCGCCGCAAATGCCGGCAGCAACTCTTCACCGACGACAATCGCCGCCGGCGTCACCAGATTGATGCTGTGGATCAGCGTATCGCGGGTCTGCGAGGTATTGAGCAGCGCGCTGACGGCGCCCACTTTGGCCAGGGCCAGAATCGTCACCAGCAATTCCGGGCGGTTTTCGATGAACACCGCCACCACATCGCCCTTGCCGATGCCCTGCCCGATCAGGTAGTGGGCGATGCGGTTGGCCCACTGGTTGACCTGCGAATAACTCAGCACCACCTCGCCCGACAGCAGCGCGGGGCCCTCGGGATTGCGCAGGGTCGCCTGCTCGAAAGTCCAGCCCAGGCCACAGGTCTGGGTCGGATCCGTGACGTTGGCCACCTTCATGCCTTTCACCACCCGAGGGATGGCTTTGGCAATCATCGGCAGTTTGCGGAGCATCATGCCCCAGGTAATCGTGTCGCTCGGCGCGTGGCGCATGGCAGCTCCCGTTCGACCTTGACGTGCAGGCCGGATTTTTATTGTCGGGCAATCGGGTGAGGAAACCGGCGCTTCTTGCGCGAGGGTCGAGGCGGAAAATACGTCAGGCCTTCGCGGGCTGTACACGCGGTTTTTGCAATGTTTTGTATCCGCCCCGGCGCTACTACACGCAGCGTGATTACCGCCGGGGGTATTGGTTCCATCGGATCGACCATGATCCCGCAAAATGCAGGATGCACGATGGCCATTCATGCAGATTGCACGACAACCGAAATGAACTAAATTCACAACCTATTGATTTATATAGATTTTTAAAAAATAACCATACTGGCACAATCGCTGCAACTCCCTATGCATGCTTGCCATTCAAGTGCATACGGAGCTGAAAGACATGAACCTGATCCAAGAAAAATTTACTTCCCTGTTCTCCAACTTCGCCGTCACTACCCAGCCACGTCCCGATGGCGGGATCCTGCTAACGCTGAAGAGTGCCGATGGCAAAGTATTCAAGCGCGCGCTCACCTATCAGCAATTGCACACCGGTGACCAACTGTCGTGGGCGATCAGCGCGATTCGCCGTGATCTGGCGGAACAAGCCAGCGAGCTGCCGCAGATCGGCATGCTGCAAAGCCAACAGCGTTTTGCCCTGCCGACCTATCATTCGATGTAATTCGAACACCGTATATACAAACAGGCCGTGGAGCTTTCGCTTCACGGCCTGTTTTTTTTACTCGTCGAGTGTGTGGACTCAGAACGCTTCCGGTTCGATCCCGGTGAAACTGTCGACGGTCACATGCCCTTCCAGTTCCCCGCCCTCACGGGCGAGCCCGCAGGTTTGCAGGCCGGCAGCCTGGGCAGCGTCGAGTTCCTGGACAATGTCGGACAGGAACAGGATCTCCTGCGGTTCGACTCCGATGGCCTGCTGGATGTTGCTGTACGACTGCGCGTCGCGCTTGGGCCCCGACGTGGTGTCGAAGTAGCCGCTGAACAATGGCGTCAGATCCCCTGCTTCGGAGCAGCCGAAAATCAGCTTCTGCGCCTGGATCGAACCGGACGAATAAACAAACAGTTGATAGCCGGCCTGATGCCAGCGCTGGAGCGCTTCAACGGCGTCCGGGTAAACATGCCCCTTCAACTGCCCGGCCTGATACCCCTGTTCCCAGACCATGCCCTGCAACGCTTTCAGCGGTGTGGCCTTGCGGTCTTCGGCGATCCAGCTCAGCAGAATTTCCACGACCCGCTCGACGTCAGCCTGCGGTTCGTTGCTGTCGCGGCGCACCGCGTCCAGTTGTTCGGCAACATCGGCGCGCTGGGCGTTCTGGCGAACGAAGTCCGGCAGGTGTTTGGCGGCATACGGAAACAGCACGTCGAACACAAAACTCACCGCGCTGGTGGTGCCTTCGATGTCGGTGAGAATGACCTTGATCGACATCGGCTCAGTCCTCCAGACGCGGGAAGCGGCCGGCGATGTCTTCGCCGGTGAAGTTGGCGACCCAGCCTTCAGGATTGTTGAACAGACGGATCGCCACGAAATGCGGGTTCTCGCCCATGTCGAACCAGTGTTTGGTGCCGGCCGGCACCGAAATCAGGTCGTTCTTTTCGCACAGCACGGCGTAGACATAATCGTCGATGTGCAGGGTGAACAGGCCACGGCCGGCGACGAAGAAACGTACTTCGTCTTCGCCATGACGATGTTCTTCGAGGAACTTGGCACGCAACTCGGCTTTTTGCGGGTGATCGCTGTTGAGGCTGATCACATCGACCGTGATGTAACCGCGCTCGGTCATCAGTTTGTCGATCTGTTCTTTATAGGCACCGATCACTTCTTCCTGGCTGGCACCGGGCTGGATCTTTGCGGCGGCTTGCCAGCGGTCGAAGCGCACGCCCTGCTCGGCCAGGGTCGAGGCGATGTCTTCGAAATGGGTCAGCACCTTGTTCGGAATCTCGGGGCTGGAAACGTGATAGACGGACAGGCTGCTCATGGGGCATTCCTCGGTATCGGCCTTGCCGTCCGGTTCTTTCAGACCGGTCGGGCACTGCATTCATCAGGCAAATGGGCTGGTTCTGGTGAAGTCAGCCTTGGCGGTTCATGACGCTGCGGGTCTTCAACTCGCATTCAAACAGGAATTCAAAGGCCTCGATCTGGCGCAACGCATCACTCATCTGCGCGCCCCAGGTGTAGAGGCCGTGGCCGCGAATCAGATAACCCACGCAATCGGGATGGGCGTCGAGCCAAGGCTGCACCTTGGCGGCGAGGCGTGCAATGTCTTGATCGTTGTCGAAGATCGGCACCCGCACCCGGGATTCGTGGGTCGAGATGCCGCTGAAGGCTTTTTGCAGTTCGTAATCTTCGAACTCGATGAAATCTTCCGGCGTCAGGCGCGACAGCACCGTGGCGTTCACCGAGTGGGTGTGCAGCACCGCGCCGATCTCCGGGCGCCAGCTGTAGAGCTGGGTGTGCAACAGCGTTTCGGCGGACGGTTTTTTGCCCGGTTCCAGGCTGTTGCCGGACAGGTCGGTGGCGAGCACGTCGTCCAGGCCCAACTGGCCCTTGTGCTTGCCGGATACGGTCAGCAGCGCTTCGCTCGGCGACAGGCGCGTCGAGTAATTGCTGCTGGTGGCCGGCGACCAGCCGCGACCATAAAGAAAACGCCCGGCGTCGACAATTTGCCGGGCAAGCTGTTCACGGGTAAGGCTCATGGCCTGTCCTCTTGCATTCGAATGGCAATGATAACGGCAGCGGCGAGCGCTGCGAGACTGGCAATACTAAAGGTCAATGTCGCGCCAAGGGCATTCCAGCTGTAACCGGAATACAACGCGCCAAGCGCACCACCGGTGCCGGCCAACGCTGCATACAGCGCTTGGCCCTGCCCTTGCTGGCGCGCGCCGAAGCTACGTTGCACGAACGCGATGGCAGCGGCATGAAAGCTGCCGAACGTCGCCGCGTGCAGCACCTGGGCAAACAGCAAGACCCCAAGGAATTCGGCGAAAGAACCTAGCAGCAACCAGCGCAATGCCGCCAGCAGGAAACTCGCCATCAGCACCCGCCGCAGGGAAAACCGCGCGAGAATCCGGCTCATCGCCATGAACATCAGCACTTCCGCTACCACGCCGACCGCCCAGAGCATGCCGATCACGCCACGGCTGTAGCCCAGCCGTTCGAGGTGCAGGGTCAAAAACGTGTAATACGGCCCGTGACTCAGCTGCATCAGCGCCACGCAACCGTAGAACGCCAGCACCCCGGGATTGCGCAACTGCTTGAGAAAGCCCTCCCCGGTCGGCCGATTGCCTTGGGCCGGTTGCGCGTTCGGCACCCACAGACTACTGAGCACGATCCCGGCCATGATCAGCACCAGCGCCGCCGGGTAGATGTCGAGGCTGAGCCATTCGAACAGGCGACCGAGGGCGACCACGGTGATGATGAAACCGATCGATCCCCACAGGCGGATCTGGCTGTAGCGGGAAGTCTGGCTCTGTAAATGCGCCAGGGTGATGACTTCGAACTGTGGCAGCACCGCGTGCCAGAAGAAAGCGTGCAAAGCCATGACCATCGCCAGCCAGGCGTAGGTCTTGCTGACGAAAATCAGCGAGAAAGTCAGCAGCGTGCACACCGCGCCGAAACGCACGATGGCCAGGCGCCTGCCGGTGTAATCACCGAGCCAGCCCCAGATGTTCGGCGCCACGCAGCGCATCAGCATCGGGATCGCCACCAGCTCGCCGATGCGCGCGGCGCTGAATCCGAGGTGATCGAAGTACAGCGCCAGAAACGGCGCCGTCGAACCGAGCAAGGCGAAATAGAACAGATAGAAACTGGACAGCCGCCAGTACGGGAACGCCGCCACGGTCAGACCGCGACGGCTTTGAGGTCATCCATCAAAGCTGACCCAGCACCGGGGTGCTCACCCGCACATCGGCGTTCTGACCACGGTGACGCAACAGGTGATCCATCAGCACGATGGCCATCATCGCCTCGGCAATCGGCGTGGCGCGGATGCCCACGCACGGATCGTGGCGGCCCTTGGTGATCACGTCGACCGGATTGCCATCGATGTCGATCGAGCGACCCGGGGTGGTGATGCTCGAGGTCGGCTTCAAGGCCAGGTGCGCGACGATCGGCTGACCCGAAGAGATCCCGCCGAGGATGCCGCCAGCGTTGTTGCTGAGGAAACCTTCGGGCGTCAGCTCGTCGCGGTGTTCGGTGCCGCGCTGGGCGACGCAGGCAAAACCGGCGCCGATTTCCACGCCTTTGACCGCGTTGATGCTCATCAGCGCATGGGCCAGTTCGGCATCGAGACGGTCGAAGATCGGCTCGCCCAGGCCCGGCATCACGCCTTCGGCAACCACGGTGATCTTCGCCCCGACGGAGTCCTGATCGCGGCGCAACTGATCCATGTAGGCTTCCAGCTCCGGCACTTTGTCCGGATCCGGGCTGAAGAAAGCATTCTGCTCGACCGACTCCCAGGTCTTGAACGGGATTTCGATCGGCCCGAGCTGGCTCATGTAGCCGCGAATGACGATGCCCTGACTGGCCAGGTATTTCTTGGCGATGGCGCCGGCCGCGACGCGCATGGCGGTTTCCCGCGCGGAGCTGCGACCGCCGCCGCGGTAATCGCGCTCACCGTATTTGTGGTGGTAGGTGTAGTCGGCGTGGGCCGGGCGGAACAGGTCCTTGATCGCCGAGTAGTCCTTGGACTTCTGGTCGGTGTTGCGGATCAGCAAGCCGATGGAGCAGCCCGTGGTGCGACCCTCGAACACGCCGGAGAGGATTTCGACTTCGTCGGCTTCCTGGCGCTGGGTGGTATGGCGGCTGGTGCCCGGCTTGCGACGGTCGAGGTCGCGTTGCAGGTCCTCAAGGGAAATCTCCAGGCCCGGCGGGCAGCCGTCAACAATGGCGACCAACGCCGGACCATGGCTTTCGCCCGCGGTGGTGACAGTGAACAGCTTGCCGTAGGTATTGCCGGACATGCAGGACGCTCCGTGAAATCGAACCCAAATTCGTGATGCGCGCCAGTATACGCAGGCTAACCGAGTAGTTCATCCTCGAACCTTAGCGGTGTGGGTGAGTCCAACCGACACCTTGGCAAATGATGGCGTGATGATGCTGCGAGTTTTGATCTTGAGCCTTTCCCTGTTTACCGGCTTTGTCCAGGCGACTGTCCTGCAACGTCCGGTCACGTTGACCACCGACAACGGCGAACTTTTCGGCTCGCTGTTGTTGCCAAAATCCGACAACCCCGTGCCGGTTGTCCTGATGCTTTCCGGCTCGGGTCCTACCGATCGTGACGGAAACAACCCCGACGGCGGGCGCAATGACAGCCTCAAGCGACTGGCCTGGGTGCTGGCCAAACACAATGTCGCCAGTGTGCGTTTCGACAAGCGCGGCGTGGCCGCCAGCCTGGCGGCCACGCCGGACGAGCGAAACCTGTCGGTGGAAGCCTATGTGGCGGATGCCGTGGCCTGGGGTCAGAAGCTGAAAGCCGATCCGCGCTTCGGTCCGTTGATCCTGCTCGGCCATAGTGAAGGCGCACTGATTGCCAGCCTCGCGGCTCCAAAGATCGATGCGGCTGCGGTCATTTCGCTCTCCGGCACGGCCCGACCGATCGATCAGGTACTGCGCCGGCAACTGGCCCGCAGCCTCCCTCCTCCTTTGATGCTGCGCAGCAATGAACTGCTCGACAGTCTCAAGGCCGGGCGCACCGACGACAATGTGCCGGCGCCGTTGCAGGTGATATTCCGTCCGAGTGTGCAGCCGTACCTGATTTCGCTGTTCCGTCAGGACCCGGCGGCAGCCTTCGCCCAGCTGAAAATGCCGGCGCTGATCGTGCAAGGCAGCAACGACATTCAAGTCCAGGTCGATGATGCGAAATTGCTCAAGGCTGCCAAACCGGACGCGCAACTGGCGCTGATCGAGGGCATGAACCACGTCTTGCGCATCGTGCCCAACGACCTGAAGCGGCAACTGGCCTCCTACAAGGACCCGAATTTGCCGCTGGCGGCGGAACTGGGGACACGCGTCCTTGAGTTTATTGACGGAATTCGCACCCGTTGAACTCTTTTTGCCCTCTAGTCTTGTAGAAAACGGCCGATAAGCCTTTGTCGCCAGCGTACTGGCTGGCGGCAAGCAGCTTGGACAGGATCTCGCCGTTATGACCGATACCCAGACTTCACCCGACACCACCGCTGAAAAAGACGCACCGCCAGCGGTCGAGCTGCCCTGGGCGGATGTCCACGTCGAGCACCACAAGATGCTCCGCCTGGCGCCGTTGCAGACCGACCGCACCACCGGCGGACGGCCGCTGCGCTTCGTCGAATTCGGTTACGCCGAGCGCAACAGTAAAGAACACAGCCTGATGCGCATGGCGATCAAGTTGCCTGCCCAGCGCGTGCGTAAAGAACAGAATCACCTGGATGTGTGGGTCGATCACACGACCAAACGTGTGCATTTCGGCCCGGACAGCGGTTTGCAGATCGAACCGCTGAACCGTGGCATCGGCCGCTTCATGGCCGCCCAAGGCATCAACTGGGCAAAAAAGCGCTGGCCCGCCTACACCGTCGACGGCATGGACCTGAACAACAAGGACGCGCTGAACGAAGACACTCGCCTGCGCCGCGATCACTTTTTGCGGGTGCATGGCTTTGATGTGGTGTACGCCGACGCCCAGCATTTGAAGGGCAGCGTCAAAGAAGTGAAGGTTGGAGACCTGCTTGGCGACTGGAACAGCGAAAAGCTGCAGATCGTCGAAATTCTGGAAGCTGCGCAGATGTTGCAACAGGCCGAGCAGAATCTGGCCGAGCAGGAAGTGAAGCTGAAGAAACAGGAAGACAAAGTCAGCAAGTTCAAGCGCGAAGACGCCGGGTTGCGGTTCACCATTACTTGCCTGGTGGCGTTTGCGGTGTTTCAGGCCGGGTTGCTGATCTGGATTGCGACGCACCGCTGACTGATCGATCCCAGGCTCTGCGTTCAGCCTGAGGTGGGGCGCGGAGCGTCCCGGGCTGCATTCCCACGCAGAGCGTGGGAACGATCAGAGCAATTTAGACGCGGGAAGCGAACAGCGCCTGATGATCGCGGCACTGTTCGGCGGTCAGCATGAACACGCCATGTCCGCCACGCTGGAATTCCAGCCAGGCGAAATCGACTTCCGGATACAGCGCCTCGACGTGTACCTGGCTGTTGCCCACCTCGACAATCAGCAAACCTTTCTCGGTCAGGTGATCCGCCGCTTCGGCGAGCATTCGGCGCACCAGGTTCAAACCGTCATCGCCGCAAGCCAGACCCAGCTCCGGCTCGTGCTGGTATTCGTCTGGCATGTCAGCGAAATCTTCCGCATCGACGTAGGGCGGGTTCGACACGATCAGGTCGAAACGTTGACCCGGCAAACCGTCGAAACCATCGCCCTGCACGGTGAACACCCGCTCATCGACGCCATGACGTTCGATGTTCTGGTTCGCCACTTCCAGCGCTTCGAACGACAGATCCGCCAGCACCACCTCAGCGTTCCGGAACTCGTAGGCGCACGCGATGCCGATGCAGCCGGAGCCGGTGCACAGGTCGAGAATCCGCACCGGCTCGTCGCCGATCCACGGGGCAAACCGGTTTTCGATCAGCTCGCCAATCGGTGAACGCGGGATCAGCACGCGCTCATCGACGATGAACGACATGCCGCAGAACCAGGCTTCGCCCAGCAGGTAAGCGGTCGGAATGCGCTCTTCGATGCGGCGCTTGAGCAGGCGCTGAAGATTGACCAGTTCATCGTCTTCCAGTGCGCAATCGAGGTAGCTGTCGGCGATTTCCCATGGCAGGTGCAAGGCGCCAAGCACGAGCTGCCGGGCTTCGTCCCAGGCATTGTCGGTGCCATGGCCGAAAAACAGATCCTCCCCATGGAAGCGGCTGACGGCCCAACGGATGTGGTCGCGCAGGGTACGAAGTCGGGAAGTGATCACGGGGCAGAACTCCAGAAAAAACGACTGGCGATTCTAGCAGCCAAAACGCGCCACGACGACGCAGGAAAAACTCCGAGGCGACGGTAGGACTCTTCCGATTTTCTCTTCAGCTATTGAACAGATCGTGTAACTTGACAAGGCTGCAGGCCAGCAACGACGGTGCCTACGATGGTAGCGATTCACAGAACCGCTCAGCCAGAGGACAATGTCGCAAAAGCCCCACCCGAAGGAGCCCCAGAATGTCCGTTCCAAAAACGATGTTTCAACTCAGCGGTCGCGGTTACGCAGCGGCCACGTTGAGCCATGCCACCGTGGTCATCATCGATGCCCAGAAAGAGTACCTCAGCGGCCCGCTGGCCCTGAGCGGCATGGACGCGGCTGTCGCGAACATCAAGCAACTGGTTGCCGCCGCCCGCACAGCCGGCCGACCGATCGTGCACGTGCGTCACCTCGGCACCGTCGGCGGTCTGTTCGACCCGCAGGGCGAACGCGGCGAGTTCATCCCCGGCCTGGAACCCCAGGGCGATGAAACCATCATCGGCAAGTTGCTGCCGAGCGCTTTCCACGGCACCGAACTCTACGATCGCCTGCAAACCATCGGCTCGCTGGACCTGATCGTCTGCGGTTTCATGAGCCACTCCAGCGTCAGCACTACCGTACGCGCGGCGAAGAACCTGGGCTTCCGTTGCACCCTGGTCGAAGACGCCTGCGCCACCCGCGATCTGCCGTTCAAGGGCCGCGTGCTCAGCGCCGAACAGGTGCAGGAAGCGGAAATGGCGATCATGGCCGACAACTTCGCCACTCTCGCGCTGACCCAGGATCTGATCTGATCGACCGTAAATGAGCGGCTCGGCCCGCCGCTCATCTGCAAAAGCCTCGCATTTGCTTCAATTACCCTAGCCTCAGGAACAACCCGGTCAACTCCCGGTCGAAGGGCCGATACCCATTGAGGAAGGTCGGAATGAAGTTATCCGATGGATTTGACGCACGCCGCTTGCGGCCCAAAGGCCAAAGCAACTGGCGATTTCGATTCGGCGCGGCGATCGCGGCCATTCTGGCGACGTTCGGCGTGTTGCTGGCGATGACCGGGGTCGCCAGCCTGCTGGGGCGCCCGCCAGCGCTCGGCGACCTGAACGCAACCCCGCTCGGCTCGGCGATCATTCTCGCAGTGGGCCTGCTGTTCCTGTATTTCGGCGTGGCCCTGTGGCGTCGTTGCCGGCGTCGCGCGCGGCAATCGCGGGAGCTGAACATGTCCCCGCACCTGATGAAAAAACACGATTGAATCGACGGCCTGGCTTTTTGCCGGGCCGTTTTGTGTCTGTTTGGGTAAACTGGCCGCCCTTCGCGGAGGCTGACATGCAAGACGACGATTTTTCCCTGTTCAAAAGTGCGATCCAAGGCGTCAAGCCGATCAAGCACGACCGCGCCGACACCGGCAAACCCAAGGCTGACCGCGCACAGATCGCCAAGCTGCGCCAGTCCGCCACCGTGCGCACCGACACCACGACCGTTGACGGCCTGTCCGATCAGTTCGTGATTGACGTCGGCCCCGAAGACGAGCTGATGTGGGCCCGCGACGGCGTGCAGGAAAGCCAGATGCGCAAGCTCAAGATCGGGCAGATTCCATTCGAAGGCAGCCTTGACCTGCACGGCATGAGCGTCGAAAAGGCCCGCGAAACCCTCTGGGCGTTTCTCGCCGAAGCCACCAAATTCGAAATCCGCTGCGTGCGCGTCACCCACGGCAAGGCTGTGCGTCTGGACGGCAAGCGGCCGATGATCAAAAGCCACGTCAACACCTGGCTGCGCCAGCATGCGCAAGTGCTGGGTTTCTGCTCGTGCCAGGCGAAACATGGCGGCGCCGGCGCGGTTTACGTGATGCTCAAACGCACCATGATGGAAGGTCGCGACGAATAAACCCGTCACACCGAACTTGCAGGGTCGTGTCCGCCACCGTACCCTTGCCCTTTGCGAAAATCCCCACAGGTAGTTTCATGTCCCTGGAACAGAATTACACCGCGATTCTCGGCCAATTGGGCGAGGACGTCTCCCGCGAGGGCCTGCTCGACACGCCAAAGCGTGCCGCCAAAGCCATGCAGTACCTCTGCCGCGGTTATGAACAGACGCTCGAAGAGGTCACCAATGGTGCCCTGTTCAGCTCCGACAACAGCGAAATGGTGCTGGTCAAGGACATCGAGCTCTACTCGTTGTGCGAACACCACCTGCTGCCGTTCATCGGCAAGGCCCACGTCGCGTACATCCCGAGCGGCAAAGTGTTGGGCCTGTCGAAGGTCGCACGGATCGTCGACATGTACGCCCGCCGCCTGCAGATCCAGGAAAACCTGAGCCGCCAGATCGCCGATGCGGTCCAGCAGGTCACCGGCGCGCTGGGCGTGGCCGTGGTGATCGAGGCCAAGCACATGTGCATGATGATGCGCGGTGTCGAGAAACAGAATTCGTCGATGATCACCTCGGTGATGCTCGGTGAGTTCCGTGAAAACGCGGCGACTCGCAGCGAGTTTCTCAGCCTGATCAAGTAATTCGCGACAGAAAAAAACCGGCGTTGATCGCCGGTTTTTTTTCGTCCATGAAAAATCGGGTAAGCTGCGCGCCTTCTTCAATGTCCCTGTGAGGCTTGTAACGTGTTCGTCAAAGCGCTTCGTGTCGGTCTCGGCCAACTGATCATCTTCGTTGATTTCCTGACCCGCCCGGGCAAGAAACAGCGCCCCGCCGCTGCCCAGGCTCAGGTTGATGCTGCCGCCAAGGACCTGACGCTGTATCAGTTCCACGCCTGCCCGTTCTGCGTGAAGACCCGCCGCAGCCTGCGCCGCCTTAATGTGCCGGTGGCCCTGAAGGATGCGAAGAACAACGAGCAGGATCGCCAGACCCTGCTGGAACAGGGCGGCAAGATCAAGGTGCCGTGCCTGCGCATTGAAGAGAACGGCCAGACCACCTGGATGTACGAGTCCAACACGATCATCGACTATCTGAACCAGCGGTTCGCCGCAGTCTGAATCAAAAAAAACCGGCCTGATGGCCGATTTGTTTATGCGGCCTGCGCGGCCTGGGCCTGGCGCACCACCGCCGCCAGACGTTTGAGCCCTTCGTCCAGTCGGGCCGGGTCGATGTGACTGAAGTTCAGGCGCAGATGCCCGGGGTTGCGATCCGGCTCGGGGAAGAAAGGTTCGCCCGGCATGAACGCCACATCGTTGGCCAGCGCGGTATTGAGCAACGTGCGGGTGTCCAACGGTTGCTTCAGGGTCAGCCAGAAAAACAACCCGCCCTGCGGCGTGTTCCAGTCCGCCAGATCGGCGAAGTGAGTTTCCAGTGCCGCTTGAAAGGCATCGCGGCGCTGACGATAGAAGCCGCGCAATTCGCTCAAGTGCTGCTGATATTGCTCACTGCCGATCCACTGCAACGCCTGCCACTGACCGATGCGGTTGGTGTGCAGATCCGCTGACTGCTTGAGTTTGAGCAGGTGCGGGAACAGATCCGGGCTGGCAATCAGATAACCGACACGCAGGCCCGGCAACAGGGTTTTCGACACGGTGCCGGTGTAGATCCAGCTGGACTTCTTCAGGCGCCCGGCAATCGGCTGGGCGCTGCCGCCGTCGAAGGTCAGTTCGCGATAAGGCTCGTCTTCGATCAGGGTCACGCCGAATTCGTCGAGCAATGCCGCGACGGCCTCGCGCTTGGCCTCGCTGTATCGCACGGCGGACGGGTTCTGGAAGGTCGGAATCAAATAAATGAACGCCGGGCGGTGCTGTTCCAGACGCTGGCGCAATTGCGCCAGGTTCGGTCCATCAGCCTCCAGCGGCACGGTCAGGCAAACGGCGCCGAACAGCTGGAAAATCTGCAAGGCCGCCAGGTACGTTGGCGCTTCGAGCAGGATTTCGGTGCCTTTGTCGATATATAGCTTGGCCGCCAGGTCGAGGGTTTGCTGGGAACCACTGACCACCAGCACCTGACTCGCCTCGCACGGCAAACCCAGCGCCCTCGCCTCTGCCGCCAGCGCTTCGCGCAGTGCCGGCTCGCCTTCACTCATGCCGTACTGGCCGAGAGACAGCGGCATGTCAGCCCACTCAACCTTCGGCAACATCGCTTCGGCCGGCAAACCGCCGGCGAACGACATGACTTCCGGGCGCTGGGCCGCGGCAAGGATTTCACGGATCAGAGAACTTTTGAGGCGCGAGACACGTTCGGAAAAAGCCATGGAAGTCACCGCTAGCGAGGCATGGGAAAAATGAGTCAAACTTGTTGACTGAAATTACGACACCCCACTCGGAAACGTCAATATGCTTGACCTTAAAAACTGCACCAGCCAACAACAAGCCATGGAAGCGTTTTTCTTCGGTTACCAGGCGTTCACCGCCAAGGCCGACGAAATGCTCGAGCGTCGTGGGCTGTCCCGCGTGCATCAACGCATCGTGTTTTTTATCGCCCGCTATCCGAATCTGAGCGTCAAGGAGTTGCTAGCGCTGCTCGGCGTGAGCAAGCAGGCGCTGAACATGCCATTGCGCCAATTGCAGCAAATGCATCTGGTGGACAGCGTGGCGTCCGAGGCCGACAAGCGTAAACGCCTGCTGGAACTGACCGTCGAAGGTGCGAAATTTGAGCAGGCGCTGCGTCGTGAACAGGTGACATTGCTTGAACGCGTCTTTGCCGAAGCCGGCGAAACGGCGGTCAACGGATGGCTGGCGGTGAATCTGGCGCTGGGAGCCAACCGCCCGAACAAGTGATATAGCTCGATCACCAGTCTTTTCGTCTACAAAACAAAAAACAATATTTGCTTTATTTGTACACAAAAGCATAATCCACTGCGTGCGAGTTCCTGACCTTATGGTCAACAAATTCGCGTATGCCTCAAAGGGCCGCTGCCACCCCTCATGGGTCCGGCCCTGGAAATAACAATAAAACTCTTGAGGAGTACTCGCTGTGGAAAGCCGCAAATCCGAAGCATCGACGCTGGAACTCTCGCCGCCGTTACGCACTGGCCTGCTTGAGCGCATCTTCAAACTCAGCTTGCATGGCACCACGGTGAAGACCGAGCTGATTGCCGGTCTGACAACCTTCATCACCATGGCCTACATCATTTTCGTCAACCCGAACATCATGGCCGATGCCGGGATCGATCACGGTGCAGCCTTCGTCGCCACCTGTATCGCCGCCGCGCTGGGCTGCCTGCTGATGGGCCTTTACGCCAACTGGCCCGTGGGTCTTGCACCGGGCATGGGCCTCAACGCGTTCTTCACCTACACCGTGGTTGGCACCATGGGCTACAACTGGGAAACCGCTCTCGGTGCGGTGTTCGTCTCGGGCGTGCTGTTCATGATCCTGACCTTTTCACGGATTCGCGAATGGCTGCTCAACAGCATTCCGGTCAGCCTGCGCTATGCAATGGGCGCCGGTGTCGGTCTGTTTCTCGGGCTGATCGGCCTGAAAACCGCCGGCATTGTCGTCGACAGTCCGGCCACCCTGATCAAGCTCGGCTCGTTGCACGAACCCGGCCCGCTGCTTGCCGCCATCTGCTTTCTGATGATCGCGATCCTCAGCTACCACAAGGTGTTCGGTGCGATTCTCATCAGCATCATCACCGTGACGCTCGCCGGTTGGGGAATGGATCTGGTGCACTACGAGGGCATCATGTCCGCCCCGCCAAGCCTGGCGCCGACCTTCATGGCCATGAACGTCGCCGGCGTATTCAACGTCAGCATGATCAGCGTGGTGCTGGCCTTCCTTTTCGTGCACATGTTCGACACCGCCGGCACCCTGATGGGCGTCGCCCAGCGCGCCAACCTGGTGAACCCTGACGGCCGCATCGAGAACCTCTCCCGTGCGATGAAAGCCGACAGCGCCTCCAGCGTATTCGGCGCGGTAGTCGGCGTTCCGCCGGTCACCAGCTACGTAGAAAGTGCCGCCGGAGTGGCCGCTGGCGGTCGGACTGGTCTTACCGCAGTCACCGTGGGTGTGCTATTTATAGCCGCGATGTTCTTTGCACCGCTGGCCGGCATGATTCCCGCCTACGCCACCGCCGGTGCGCTGATTTATGTAGCGATGCTGATGATGGGCGGCATGGCGCACATCGAATGGGACGAAGCGACCGACAGCATTCCGGCAATCGTCACCGCGATCATGATGCCGCTGACTTTTTCGGTCGCCGACGGTATCGCGCTGGGCTTCATTACCTATGTCGCACTGAAAGCCGGCACCGGTAAATACAAAGAGATCTCGGTCAGCCTGTGGGTGCTCTGCGCGATCTTCATCGCCAAGTTCATTTTCCTGTAAGCGCCAGGCCGTTCTCGCTTCAATACAGCCTCACCCGACCGGGTGGGGCTTTTGCACATTCTTGATAACGATAAAAAGGAGCACGTGATGAGTCTGGAAACCTGGCTGCTGTTCAGCGGCGCTGCGCTGGTGGTGATCCTGATTCCGGGGCCACTGTCGTTGCTGATGATCAGCAACAGTCTGAATTACGGTTTGCGTCGTTCGTACCCGGCGTTTCTCGGTGGTGTGTTCGCCTCGATCTGCCTGCTCAGTGCCTCGGCCCTGGGGCTGGGTGCCCTGCTGCTGGCGTCCGAGAAACTGTTCAGCGCCCTGAAAATCGTCGGCGCGATCTACCTGTTCTACCTCGCCTGGCAGAGCTGGCAGCAATCGCGCCAGCCTGCGGTGGGCGCCACAGTACCGGACGCAGCGCCTGTTCCGCGCTTTCGCGCACTGTTTGGGCGCGCCTTTGTACTCGGCGCCAGCAATCCGAAAGACATCCTGTTCTTTGCCGCTTTCCTCCCGCAATTCCTCAGCGCCGAGCAGCCTTTCCTGCCGCAGTTGCTGGTGATGATCGCGACCTGGACGGTACTCGATCTGCTGTGCAAGTTGACCTACGGCCTTGGCGCTCATGGCGCTGCGCGCTATTTGCGCAGCGGCAAGGGCCAGAGCTGGTTCAACCGCATCAGCGCCGGTCTGTTTGGTGGTGCGGGTGCAGCTTCGCTCCTGAGCAGTCACTGAGACCTTCGAGAGCACATGATGAACGGCAACATTTCGCCTGACACCTAGATATATGCACCGCACTGCGCAGCGTTGATTCACCGAACATCCGGGCTCTTCTGGCCAGATCAACGTGAATCGACCTTGCGAGTGAAATAATCCATGAGCCCCAAAAAACCGCTGAAACCCGGTACCAATACGCCCTCACCCGACGCCCCCTTCCACCTTTCCGACGTTGGGCCTCCAGCACTGCACCGGCTGCCACTGGACACTCATGCGGCAGACCAGGCATCTGTAGACCAGCCCGGCACGCCTGCTCAATCAACCCCCTCTCGTCCCGTGCCTCTGGAGATCGTCGACCTTCCGCTCGAAACGCATATCACCCCGGTCATTGTCCATGCGCCGATCGAGCATTTTTTTCTACCGCCCAATCAGTTATCCAGACTGCCGGCGCCGAATGCACTTTCCGGCATTCGAGAGCTCGGGACGCAAAGGCATTTCGTTGATCTTCAGGAAGGAGGAACCGTGCTGCTGGGCATCGACTCGGAAAATCATTACCGGGCCAGATTGAACAGCGACTACAACCCCTCCGGCCCACGTATCGAGCGGGTGGAAGGCACCCTCACCTGGCGCGTGAAGCCCTCCGACGAGAGCGCCGGCGACAATGATTCCAGATTGACTTTCAAGCGCCTGCGCACCCCGGATGACGATCCTGGGGAGGTTGTCGCGTCCAAACGCCCTTCCACTTCTACGGGTGATGACGGGTCAGATCCCTGGAAAAGATGGGCAGCGCCCCCTGAGCATGCGTCCTTCGGCAGCCTCGAAGTTGATGGCACCCGGTTTCTGCTGGTGCCACGCGGAACCGATCCGGATCACCCGATCGTTTACATCAAGAATCCGGAGCACTGGGTTTACGATTTCGATTACCTGGAGCGCATCCTCGACACTGACTTGATGCAGCAACCCCGGGGCGCCATCCGAGTTCCACCGGCCAATCAATGGGAAGTAGACCCGAACCTTCTCTTTCAACACCCGCTGAAACAATACGTTGCCGCCTATTTTCCGCGGTTGTCGGAGACCTCGGTGGCTAAAGTGGCGCGACACCAGTTCAGCCTGGCCAACGATGGCGACATGGCAACAGGTGTCGGCCTGACCCGCCTCCGTCAAACGTTCAATGACTGGAAAAGTGGCAACAGCGCACCTCGCCCGCGGCTGGCTGATCCCCTGCTGATGCTCCCGGTATTACCAACGTCCGGCAGCGGTTCGGGATTCTCCCGGACCCTGGATTTGCCGAACGCATCCCCGCAAGGCCCTCTGGAGCGGCTGGACTTCGATCTGACGAGGCAGGAATGGGACCATTTCACGAAAACGCAATCGGGTACCGAACTCAAACGGATGATGACCGGCATCCTGACACGGCAGGGCTATGATGTTTTCCCGCCGACCATGGCGAATGCCTTTCCGGCGTTGGTCTTTCGTCGAAAAAATCACCCCTTCGTCTTTTTCATCAGCCTGTATCGCGTCAAGGGCAGAAAAATTCACCAGCCTTTGAATTCCGATCCGAATGCGACCGACGCCCGGCTGAATACCCAGATCGGATACGCAGCACTGCAGGAAATCCTCCAGGCACACGCGGAGAAAAAACTGGTCTGGCTCAAGGGCGGTTCGCAGGTGCTGACTTCGCAAACGGATACCGTTTTCATTGTGAGGGATGACGAGTCGAGACTCGGAACGCTTGCCAATCTGTAATCAGGAACGCCTTTTGCGAGACGAAAAAAAGCCCGCAGTGTGAGCGGGCGAAAGACCAAAGAAGCTATATGCGCAGTCGCTTCCCGGCAGGGGCAGCTGCTTGGGGGTCAGCTGCCCCGATAGGTGGAATAGCTGTAAGGCGAGATCAGCAACGGTACGTGGTAGTGATCCTGTTCGGCAGAAATGCCGAACCGCAGCACCACCACGTCCAGGAATGCCGGCTCCGGCAACTGGACGCCACGGGCGCGGTAGTAATCGCCGGCGTGGAACTGAACCTGATAGACACCGGTACGGTAGTCATCGCCTTGCAGCAGCGGCGCATCGACCCGGCCATCGCTGTTGGTGAGTGCACTGGCGACCAATTCCAGGTGCGAACCTTCAACGCGGTACAGCTCGACCTTGATCGAGCTGCCCGGGCAACCGTGTGCAGCGTCCAAAACGTGTGTTGTCAAACGTCCCATTGATTCTGCGCGCCTGCCTGCGTGGAGCAGTCAGACCTCGCGCCTCCCGAAGTCAGTTGAAAAGGAGACCGCACCGTTTCGGAGCACGAAAAGCTGCGGCGAGCGATTGATTAAGACACTTTTCAAAAAAATTGTACACAATAAAAACGACATTTTTCCTCCTACCCCCGCCATCCTTCGATTTCCCGGTGGTTTGCCCTTCAACCTTGCATTCATTGAACCCCCAATCCATTAGCTGACTGGTCAGGCAGGTTTCTTGCAGGCTCAGGCCATTAACAGCAAAAGATGACAGCCGGTGAAAAATGCGAAAATTCAGGCTTACAAAATGAGAATAAAGTTGTATACAATCAGCCCATCGCTGTGACGCCAGCCTGCCATCCAGACCTCAGGGCGCCACACAATCTGTCAACGAATAAGAAGGAAGACTGCAGTGAGCGCTGACTACCCACGCGACCTGATCGGTTACGGCAGTAACCCTCCTCACCCACACTGGCCGGGCAATGCCCGGATCGCCCTGTCCTTCGTACTCAATTACGAGGAAGGTGGCGAGCGCAATATCCTGCACGGCGACAAGGAATCGGAAGCCTTTCTCTCGGAAATGGTCGCGGCCCAGCCTCTGCAAGGCGCGCGCAACATGAGCATGGAATCGCTTTACGAGTATGGCAGCCGTGCCGGCGTCTGGCGGATCCTGAAACTGTTCAAGGAATTCGACATTCCGCTGACCATCTTCGCCGTGGCCATGGCCGCCCAGCGCCACCCGGATGTGATCCGCGCGATGGTCGAAGCCGGTCACGAGATCTGCAGCCACGGCTACCGCTGGATCGACTACCAGTACATGGACGAGGCGCAGGAACGCGAGCACATGCTCGAAGCGATCCGCATCCTCACCGAACTCACCGGCGAGCGCCCGCTGGGCTGGTACACCGGTCGTACCGGCCCCAACACCCGCCGTCTGGTGATGGAGGAAGGCGGTTTTCTCTACGACTGCGACACCTACGACGACGACCTGCCCTACTGGGAACCGAACAACCCGACTGGCAAGCCGCACCTGGTGATTCCGTACACCCTGGACACCAACGACATGCGCTTTACCCAGGTCCAGGGTTTCAACAAGGGCGACGATTTCTTCGAATACCTCAAAGATGCGTTCGACGTGCTGTATGCCGAAGGCGCTGAAGCGCCGAAGATGCTGTCGATCGGTCTGCACTGCCGCCTGATAGGCCGTCCGGCGCGTCTGGCTTCGCTCAAGCGCTTTATCGAATACGCTAAAAGTCATGAACAGGTGTGGTTCAGCCGCCGCGTCGACATTGCGCGGCACTGGCAGGAAACCCACCCGTACCAAGGGGCTGCCCAATGAGCACCTTTCAAACCCTGCAACCGTCGACCCTGAGCCGCGACGCTTTTGTCAAAGCCTTCGCCGATATCTACGAACATTCGCCATGGGTGGCCGAGAAGGCCTTCGACCTGGGCCAGGACGCCTCGATCGACCAGATCGAAACCCTGCACCAGCGCATGAGCGACATCCTGTTGAGCGCCGATCACGCCAGTCAGCTGGCCCTGATCAACGCTCACCCGGACCTGGCCGGCAAAGCTGCCGTCCAGGGCGAGTTGACCGAAGCCAGCACCCATGAACAGGCTGGCGCCGGTATTCACCAATGCACGGCCGAAGAGTTCCAGCGCTTCACCGAGCTGAACGACGCCTACAAGGCCAAGTTCAAGTTTCCCTTCATCATGGCGGTAAAAGGCAGCAACCGGCATCAGATCCTCGCGGCGTTCGAAACGCGCATTCACAACCCGGTCGACACCGAGTTCAAGTGCGCGCTGGCGGAGATCAACAAGATCGCCCTGTTCCGATTACTGACTCTCTAGCGAGCCTGGCCCGAGAAACCTCTAGAACGCTTGTGTTTCCCAGGGCCCTGCAAGCATCCCAAGCCACTTATTTAAAGGCAGACAAGAAGAATGAAAGCTTACGCCGTACCTTTCGAGAAGTTCGTCAACCTGGCCGATGCCCGTCTGGGCACCAAAATCATCTCGGTCACCGATGACTGGTTCGCAGACGCCAATCGTCTGTTTCAGCCGACCCCGGCCGTGTGGAAGGAGGGCGTGTTCGATGACAACGGCAAGTGGATGGACGGCTGGGAGTCCCGCCGCAAGCGCTTCGAAGGCTACGACAGCGCGGTGATCCGCCTGGGCGTACCGGGTTCGATCAAAGGCGTGGACATCGACACTTCATTCTTCACCGGCAACTACCCGCCATCGGCCTCGCTGGAAGCGTGTTTCCTGGCGTCGGGCGAGCCGGATGAAAACACCCAGTGGACTGAAGTGCTGTCGGCCGTCGAGCTGCAGGGCAACAGCCACCACTACCACGAAATCAGCAACGACCAGGCGTTCAGCCACCTGCGCTTCAACATCTACCCGGATGGCGGCATCGCCCGTCTGCGCGTGTACGGCATTCCGTTCCGCGACTGGTCGGCCGTTGGCGACAACGAGCAAGTCGACCTGGCCGCAGCCCTCAACGGTGGCCGCGCCCTCGCCTGCTCCGACGAACACTTCGGCCGCATGAGCAACATCCTCAACCCGGGCCGTGGCATCAACATGGGCGACGGCTGGGAAACCGCACGTCGTCGTACCCCGGGCAATGACTGGGTGATCGTCGCGCTGGGCCATCCGGGCGAGATCGAAAAGATCATCGTCGACACCCTGCACTTCAAGGGCAACTACCCGGACAGTTGCTCGATCCAGGGCGCGTTCGTCAAGGGCGGCACCGACAGCCAGATCGAAACCCAGTCGCTGTTCTGGCGCGAACTGCTGCCGAGCCAGAAGCTGGAAATGCACGCCGAACACACCTTCGTCGAGCAGATCAAGGCACTGGGGCCGATCACCCACATCCGTCTGAACGTGTTCCCGGATGGTGGTGTGAGCCGCCTGCGCGTACTGGGCAAGGTCGCGAAGTAACACCGTAATGATCGTTCCCACGTCGAGGCGTCGAACCGTCTGCGTGGGAATGCATACCGTGACGCTCTGCGTCACAGTGGACGCGGAGCGTCCATGGCGGCGTTCCCTCGCAGAGCGTGGGAACGATCATATTCAAGAGATTAAGAAGAACAGCATGCGCACACTGACGATTGAACCGCTGACCAAAGAAGCCTTCGCCCCTTTCGGTGACGTGATCGAAACCGACGGCAGCGATCACTTCATGATCAACAACGGTTCGACCATGCGCTTCCACAAACTGGCGACGGTCGAAACCGCGACGCCTGAGGACAACGCGATCATCAGCATCTTCCGCGCCGACGCGCAGGACATGCCGCTGACCGTCAGCATGCTGGAACGCCATCCGCTGGGCAGCCAGGCTTTCATTCCGCTGCTCGGCAACCCCTTTCTGATCGTGGTCGCGCCACTTGGCGATGTACCTGTATCAGGCTTGGTCCGCGCCTTCGTCACCAACGGCAGGCAGGGCATCAATTACCATCGCGGCGTCTGGCACCACCCGGTGCTGACGATCGAAAAGCGGGATGACTTCCTGGTGGTTGATCGCAGTGGCACAGGCAATAACTGCGATGAGCATTTTTTCAAAGAGGATGAGCGTTTGATCCTCGCCCCCCACCAATAAGAGAAGGTCTGATCACTCGACAACAAGAGTGACAGGCGAGAGGTAAAGACTGTGGAAGCACATCTGTTGGAATGGCTGAACCTGAGCGTGCGCTGGGTTCACATGATCACTGGCGTGGCCTGGATCGGCGCGTCGTTCTACTTCGTCTGGCTGGAGAACAACCTCAACCGCGTCAACCCGAAAACCGGTCTGGCCGGTGACCTGTGGGCGATCCACGGCGGCGGTATCTATCACCTGGAAAAATACAAACTGGCCCCTCCGTCGATGCCGGAGAACCTGCACTGGTTCAAATGGGAAGCCTATTTCACCTGGATGTCGGGGATCGCGCTCCTTTGCGTGGTGTTCTACTCCAACCCCGTGCTCTACCTCGTGGCACCCGGCAGCGGCCTGACCGGCCCTGAAGGCGTGGCCATCGGCATCGGCTCGCTGATCGCCGGCTGGTTCATCTACGACTTCCTCTGCGATTCGCCCCTCGGCAAGAAACCGGCCCTGCTCGGCTTCATCCTGTTCGTGCTGATCATCGGCGCGGCGTATGGCTTCAGCAAGGTGTTCAGCGGTCGTGGTGCGTACCTGCATGTCGGCGCGATCATCGGCACCATCATGGTGGGCAACGTGTTCCGCATCATCATGCCGGCCCAGCGCGCACTGGTGGCCGCGATCGCCGAGAACCGCACGCCGGATCCGGCGCTGCCGGCCAAAGGCCTGCTGCGTTCGCGTCACAACAACTACTTCACCCTGCCGGTGCTGTTCATCATGATCAGCAACCATTTCCCGAGCACTTATGGCAGCCAGTACAACTGGCTGATCCTGGCCGGGATCGCCGTGCTGGCGGTGTTGGTGCGTCACTACTTCAACACCCGTCACGACAGCCACAAGTTTGCCTGGACCCTGCCGGTGGCAGCGGTAGGCATGATCAGTCTGGCGTACGTCACCGGCCCGGCGCCGATGTCGACCGCTCCGGACGTGGCCAAGGCGCCTGCGAAAATCGAGTACCAGCCGCTGCCGGAAACGGCGCTGGGTGGTGGCGCGAAACCGGCTGAAGCGGCACAACCGGCAGCACCCGCTGCGCCGGCCGCCGCTCCGGCTCAGGCGTCCAACGCCGGCCCTGCGTTCGACAAGGTGCACAACGTGATCCAGGAACGCTGCACGGTCTGCCACTCGGCCAAACCGACCAGCCCGCTGTTCAGAGCGGCGCCGGCCGGGGTAATGCTCGACACTCCCGAGCAGATCCGTCAGAACGCGGCGCGGATCCAGGCGCAAGCCATCACCACGCAGATCATGCCACTGGGCAACATCACACAGATGACCCAGCAGGAACGTGACCTGATCGGTGCATGGATCGCCCAGGGAGCCCAGACCAACTAAGCCGTAAAAACCTCGCGAGCAGGCTCGCGCCCACACGGATCATCCGGATCCTGTGGGCGCCGGCTTGCCTGCGATTGGCCGCATAAGCGGTCTGCCTGATGCAAAGAGGACAGCGGCAAGCAACCCGGCCGCTGTTCATCACAAGAATAAAAAAGATCCGAGGTGTTGCATGTCCGAGCTGTCCAAAGCGCGCATCCCCGACGCACCCGCCATTCAGCGTTTGCCCCTTTTGCAACTGATCCTGGTCGGTCTGCAACATGTTCTGCTGATGTACGGCGGCGCCATCGCGGTACCGCTGATCATCGGACAGGCCGCTGGCCTGAGTCGTGAAGAAATCGCCTTCCTGATCAACGCCGACCTGCTGGTCGCCGGCATCGCCACCATCGTGCAGTCCCTCGGCATCGGCCCGATGGGCATTCGCATGCCGGTGATGATGGGCGCCAGTTTTGCCGCCGTCGGCAGCATGGTCGCCATGGCGGGCATGCCCGGCATCGGTCTGCAGGGCATCTTCGGCGCAACCATCGCCGCCGGGTTCTTCGGCATGCTCATCGCGCCGTTCATGTCCAGGGTCGTACGCTTCTTCCCGCCGCTGGTGACCGGCACGGTCATCACCTCGATCGGTCTGTCACTGTTTCCGGTGGCCGTGAATTGGGCCGGTGGCGGTGCTGGCGCCGCTCAATTCGGTTCACCGATTTATCTGGCCATCGCTGCACTGGTGCTGGCCACCATTCTGTTGATCCACCGCTTCATGCGCGGTTTCTGGGTCAACATTTCCGTGCTGATCGGCATGTGCCTGGGCTACGTGCTCTGTGGCGCCATCGGCATGGTCGACCTGAGCGGCATGGCCAATGCGCCGTGGGTTCAGTTCGTCACCCCGCTGCACTTCGGCATGCCGAAGTTCGAACTGGCACCGATCCTGTCGATGTGCCTGGTGGTGGTGATCATCTTTGTCGAGTCCACCGGGATGTTCCTCGCGCTGGGCAAGATCACCGGTCAGGAAGTCTGCCCGCGCATGCTGCGTCGCGGCTTGCTGTGTGATGCCGGCGCGTCGTTCTTCGCCGGATTCTTCAACACCTTCACCCACTCCTCCTTCGCCCAGAACATCGGCCTGGTACAGATGACCGGCGTGCGCTGCCGCTCGGTAACCATCGTCGCCGGCGGCCTGCTGATCGTCCTGAGCCTGCTGCCGAAAGCAGCGTTCCTGGTGGCGTCGATTCCACCGGCGGTGCTGGGTGGCGCGGCGATAGCGATGTTCGGCATGGTGGCGGCTACCGGCATCAAAATCCTGCAGGAAGCCGATATCGGCGACCGTCGCAACCAATTGCTGGTGGCGGTGAGCATCGGCATGGGCCTGATTCCGGTGGTGCGTCCGGAGTTCTTCGCCCACCTGCCGTTGTGGATGAGCCCGATCACCCACAGCGGGATCGCCATGGCCACCCTCAGCGCGCTGACGCTGAACCTGTTGTTCAACATCCTCGGTGGCGCCGAACGCGCCGCGATCAACGACTGCCAGGCACACCCGCACTGATCCGAAGAGTAAAAAAGGGGCTCGCCAACGCCAGCCCCCTCGCGACAGCTTTGCCTCAAACAATAAAAACAAGAGGGAGCAACAGATGATCCGGACTCAAACCAACGTGTTGTTGAGCGGCGGCCTGCTGGCCGCCTCGCAAGCCATGGCCGGCGATTTACTGCTGTGGCAGACCAACAGCCTGAGCTACCTGTACGGCAAGAACTTTGCGATCAACCCGTCGATCCAGCAGACGGTGACGTTCGAGCATGCCGACAAGTGGAAGTACGGCGACAACTTCCTGTTCGTCGACAAGATCTTCTACAACGGCCAGGAAGACCGCAACAAAGGCCCCCACGCCTTTTACGGCGAATTCAGCCCGCGCCTGTCGTTCGGCAAGATCTTCGACAAGAAGCTGGAATTCGGCCCGATCAAGGACGTGCTGCTGGCCATGACTTACGAATACGGTGAAGGCGACAGCGAGGCCTACCTGATCGGCCCCGGCTTCGACCTCAAGGTGCCGGGCTTCAACTATTTCACCCTGAACTTCTACCGCCGCCAGACCGAAGGCCCGCGCCCCGGCGATGGCGTCTGGCAGATCACACCGGGCTGGTCCTACAGCATTCCCGTGGGCAACTCCGACCTGCTGATCGACGGCTACCTCGACTGGGTGGTTGACAACGATCAGAACTCACGCGGCACCTATCACGCCAACCTGCACATCAACCCGCAGATCAAATACGACCTGGGCAAAGCCCTCGGATGGGGTGAAAAGCAGGTGTACGTCGGCACCGAATACAGCTACTGGAAAAACAAATACGGCATCGAAAACACCCACAGTTTCGACACCAACCAGAACACCGCCAGCCTGCTGGTGAAGGTGCACTTCTAAGATGGCCCGCAACCGTGCCCCCTACCTGTCGTCGGTGCCCTGTTGCGGGGCACTTGAGGCCTGGCCGTTGAGTCAGTATTCTCCGCGGCCTCCTGAATTCGGTCTAAAAAAAAGCCCGAATTTAATTTCTGACCAAAAAGCCAACTTATCCCGGCCGCGGTCAGTACCGAGGCATCCCGAAAACACGCTCAATCGACTGTTTTTCAGCAGCCGACGGGCGTTTTTTTGCTTTTCGAAAAGCCTTGGCTCAGCTCTTGCTAACAGCATGAAAGCTGACCGGATGGATGATTCTTGCTGCAACGAAAAAAGGCGCCACACCAGAGCGCCGACTCAAAAAAATAAACGTGGAACACCTACTTTGGGAGCAACCGAATGAAACGTATGTGCACCAGCCTGATGCTTGCGGGATCGCTGCTGGCAGGGGGTCAGGCCATGGCCGACGGCCTGCTGCAATGGCAGAACAACAGCCTGACCTACCTCTATGGCAAGGACTTCCAGGTCAACCCGCGCATTCAGCAGACCGTCACCTTCGAGCACGCCGATGCCTGGAAGTACGGCGACAACTTCGTGTTCGTCGACAAGATCTTCTACAACGGCAAGGATGACGGCGGCGTCGGCTCGAACACCTACTACGGCGAAATCAGCCCGCGTCTGTCGTTCGGCAAGATCTTCGATCAGAAACTGGCTTTCGGTCCGGTGACCGACGTACTGCTGGCCATGACCTACGAATTCGGTGAAGGCGATACCGAGTCGTACCTGATCGGTCCAGGCTTTGACCTGGCAATCCCGGGCTTCGACTACTTCCAGCTGAACTTCTACCAGCGCCACACCGAAGGCTCCCGTGCCGGTGACAACGTCTGGCAGATCACCCCGGTCTGGTCCTACACGATTCCGGTCGGCGACTCGAACATCCTGATCGACGGTTTCATGGACTGGGTGGTCGACAACGACTCCAACTCCAAAGGCGACTACCACGCCAACCTGCACTTCAACCCACAGGTCAAATACGACCTGGGCAAGGCGCTGAACATTGGCGAGAAGCAGCTGTATGTGGGTGTCGAGTACGACTACTGGTCGGACAAGTACGGGATCAAGGACAGCCAGTACTTCAAGACCGATCAAAGCACCACGAGCTTCCTGGTGAAGTTCCACTTCTGATCCTGGTGTCAGTGGCGTCTGAAAGGACGCCTTCGCCAGCAAGCCCGCTCCCACACTGGTTTTGTGTCGTTCACAAAACCAGTGTGGGAGCGGGCTTGCTGGCGAAAGGCGGCACCACAAATCTCAAGCGGGAGCCACCGCCTCGCCAATCCCGAGGAACCGGCACAGCTCATCCCGCTTGGCCAAGGCATCGCGCCGGCCCAGATCGATCAATTCGCTGCAATACCCCGCCTCGAACAGCAAGTAACTCAACACCCCTGCCCCGCTCGTCTTGGTCGCTCCCGGCCCACGCAGAAACAGACGCAACGCCGCCGGCAATTCCTGACGATGCCGCGCCGCGATTTCATCGATCGGCTGACTCGGCGAAATCACCAGCACGTCCACCGGCGCCACACCCAACGCCCGGGTCGGCGTGCCTTCGGGCATCAGACGGCTGAACTGGTTGAGACGCTGAAGCAACTCGATGTCGCTTTCCAGGCTATCAATGAAGGTGCTGTTGAGCATGTGCCCGCCGATCTGCGCCAGCGTCGGCTGCTGCCCGGTATAGGCGCGCGCCAGCGGTTGCGCCGGATCGAAACCGCGCGGATTGCCACTGACACCCACCACCAGCACCCGGCTCGCGCCCAGGTGCAGCGCCGGGCTGATCGGTGCCGATTGCCGCACCGCGCCATCGCCGAAATATTCATCGCCGATCTTCACTGGCGCAAACAACAGCGGGATCGCCGAACTGGCCAGCAAGTGTTCCACCGACAACTGCGTCGGCACACCGATGCGCCGATGACGCAGCCAGGAATCGATGGTCCCGCCGCCCTGGTAGAAGGTCACCGCCTGCCCCGACTCATAACCGAACGCCGTCACCGCCACTGCGTGCAGTTGCTTGCGCGCGATGGACTCGGCGATACCGGGCATGTGCAGTTTTTCGTTGAGAAGATGATGCAGCGGCGAACTGTCGAGCAGCGCCACCGGCAGTTGGCGGCCCATGCCCAACAGGCTGTGACTGACGAAACGGCTGGCCTGGCGAATCACCCCCGGCCAGTCGCTGCGCAATACGCGATGGCTGCGAAAGCCTTGCCAGAACAGCGTCAGGCGCTCGATGGCCGCGCGAAAATCGGTCGCACCGCTGGCCAGACTGACCGCGTTGATCGCCCCGGCCGAGGTGCCGACGATCACCGGAAACGGATTGTCCGCCCCCAGCGGCAGCAATTCGGCAATCGCCGCCAGCACCCCCACCTGATACGCCGCCCGAGCCCCGCCGCCGGAAAGAATCAAACCTGTGACCGGTTCAGCTGGGCTCATCGCAACGCTCCGTGGTGCTCATGGGAATGGGTCAATCAACCGCGTTTGGCGTACAGCTTCGGCTCGCCTGGCGGACGGCTCTTGAAGCGTCGGTGTGCCCACAGGTATTGCTCGGGGCACTCACGCAACACGCCTTCGACCCACTGATTGATGCGGATGCAATCTTCTTCCTCGGTCTCGCCCGGGAAACCTTCCAGCGGCGGATGAATCACCAGACGATAACCGCTGCCGTCGGCCAGACGTTGCTGGGTGAACGGCACCACCAGCGCCTTGCCCAGCCGGGCGAACTTGCTGGTGGCGGTGACCGTTGCGGCCTGAATGCCGAACAGCGGCACAAAGATGCTTTGCTTGGCGCCGTAGTCCTGATCCGGCGCGTACCAGATCGCCCGGCCCGCGCGCAGCAACTTGAGCATGCCGCGCACGTCGTCACGTTCCACGGCCAGCGAATCGAGGTTGTGCCGCTCGCGGCCCTGACGCTGGACGAAGTCGAACAGCGGGTTCTTGTGTTCGCGGTACATGCCGTCGATGGTGTGTTGCTGGCCGAGCAGCGCCGCGCCGATTTCCAGGGTGGTGAAATGCACCGCCATCAGAATCACGCCCTTGCCTTCGCGCTGGGCCTTCTGCAAATGCTCAAGACCTTCTACGTGAGCCAGTTTCGCCAGACGCTGACGCGACCACCACCAGCTCATGGCCATTTCAAAGAAGGCAATGCCGGTGGAGGCGAAGTTTTCCTTGAGCAGACGCTTGCGTTCAGCGGCGGACTTTTCCGGGAAACACAGTTCCAGATTGCGCTTGGCGATGCGCCGTCGGTCGCCGGCGAAGCGATACATCAGGGCACCAAGAAAACGACCGATGGCCAGCAAGGCCGGATACGGCAGCTGCACGATCAGCCACAACAGCCCGAGGCCGCACCAGAGCGGCCAGAAGCGTGGGGCAAGAAATGCTTTTCGAAAACGCGGGCGATCCATTAAAGCTTCCGTAAATACAGTGGCCGCGCATTCTACATCGTTCGACCCGGCTTGCGGCCTGCGGGCGTTCTCGTTATAAGTCTCGGCACTTTTAGTGACAAGCCGTTGTATGCCGACATGAGCCAAACCGAACCGAAAGACCAAGATCCCGTGTTCCAGCTGAAGGGCAGCATGCTCGCCGTTACGGTGCTGGAGCTGTCCCGCAACGACCTGGACAGCCTCGATCGGCAATTGGCCGCCAAAGTCGCCCAGGCACCGAATTTCTTCAGCAACGCGCCGCTGGTTCTGGCGCTGGACAAACTGCCGCCAAGTGAAGGCGCTGTTGACCTGCCGGGCCTGATGCGCGTGTGCCGTCAGCACGGCCTGCGCACCCTGGCAATCCGCGCCAGCCGCATCGAAGACATCGCCGCTGCCATCGCCATCGACATCCCGGTGCTGCCGCCCTCCGGCGCCCGCGAGCGACCGCTGGAAAGCGCTGAACCCGTCGCACCGAAAAAACCGGAAAAGCCGCCGGAGCCGACCGTCAAAGCGACCCGCGTCATCACCACGCCAGTACGTGGTGGCCAACAGATATATGCGCAGGGTGGCGATCTGGTCGTGGTTTCCTCGGTCAGTCCGGGGGCGGAACTTCTCGCCGATGGCAACATCCATGTATACGGCCCGATGCGCGGTCGTGCGCTGGCCGGGGTCAAGGGCGACACCAAGGCGCGGATTTTCTGTCAGCAATTGAGCGCTGAACTGATCTCCATCGCAGGCCATTACAAGGTTTCCGAAGACCTGCGTCGCGATCCGATGTGGGGTTCGGGCGTACAGGTCAGCCTGTCGGGCGACGTGTTGAACATCATTCGGCTTTAACGGATACTGCCGCATTTTCCAAGCATCTCTAAAACGTAGCGAAAACGGCTCAAACGAAGTAGGAAAAAGGCCAAAAGCCGAATTCCAGCCAAGGCTGTCCGACTGCAGTAGTTTTCTAGAGATGTTTTTCAGGGGCTGAACAGTCCTTCTTCCTTAGGGGTGAAACACCTTGGCCAAGATTCTCGTGGTTACATCCGGCAAGGGTGGTGTGGGTAAGACCACCACCAGCGCCGCTATCGGTACCGGCCTCGCTCTGCGCGGCCACAAAACAGTCATCGTCGACTTCGACGTGGGCTTGCGTAACCTCGACCTGATCATGGGTTGCGAGCGCCGCGTGGTGTATGACTTCGTCAACGTCGTGAACGGCGAAGCCAACCTGCAACAGGCCCTGATCAAAGACAAGCGCCTGGAAAACCTTTACGTGCTGGCCGCCAGCCAGACCCGCGACAAAGACGCGCTGACCCAGGAAGGCGTGGAAAAAGTCCTGATGGAGCTCAAGGAACAATTCGAGTTCGTCGTCTGCGACTCCCCGGCGGGCATCGAAAAAGGCGCGCACCTGGCCATGTACTTCGCTGACGAAGCGATCGTCGTGACCAACCCTGAAGTGTCTTCGGTACGTGACTCCGACCGCATGCTCGGCCTGCTGGCCAGCAAGTCCCGTCGCGCCGAACGCGGCGAAGAGCCGATCCAGGAGCACCTGCTGATCACCCGCTACCACCCGGAGCGCGTCGAAAAAGGCGAAATGCTCGGCGTCGAAGACGTCAAGGAAATCCTCGCCGTGCGCCTGCTGGGCGTCATTCCGGAATCCCAGGCCGTGCTCAAGGCCTCCAACCAGGGCGTACCTGTGATCCTCGATGATCAGAGCGACGCCGGCCAGGCCTACAGCGATACCGTTGATCGCCTGCTGGGCAAGGAAAAAGAACACCGGTTCCTGAATGTCGAGAAGAAGGGATTCTTCGAGCGTCTGTTTGGAGGTAGGTAATGAACCTTTTTGACTTCTTTCGTGCCAATAAAAAGCCAAGTACCGCCTCGGTCGCGAAAGAGCGTCTACAGATCATCGTGGCGCATGAACGCGGCCAGCGCAGCACACCTGACTACCTGCCATCCTTGCAGAAGGAACTGGTGGAAGTGATCCGCAAGTACGTCAACATCGGCAACGACGACGTGCACGTGGCACTGGAGAGCCAGGGCAGCTGCTCGATTCTGGAACTCAACATCACCCTGCCAGACCGCTGAGTCGATCCGGCAGGAACGACGGCGGCTCAGGGCCCTTCCGACACCGGAAGGGCCCTGAGCCGCCGTTGGCATTTGTTACGAGGCTGTTTTAATGCCGTTGTCCAACGTCCAAATCATTCATCAGGACGCCGCCGTTCTGGTGGTGAACAAACCGACCCTGTTGCTCTCCGTCCCCGGCCGGGCCGATGACAACAAGGACTGCCTGATCACCCGCCTGCAGGAAAACGGCTTCCCGGAAGCGCGTATCGTCCATCGCCTGGACTGGGAAACCTCGGGGATCATTCTGCTGGCCCGTGACGCCGACACCCACCGCGAACTGTCGCGCCAGTTTCACGATCGTGAAACAGAGAAAGCCTACACTGCGCTCTGCTGGGGTCAGCCGGAACTGGACAGCGGCAGCATCGACCTGCCCCTGCGCTACGACCCGCCGACCAAACCGCGCCACGTGGTCGATCATGAACATGGCAAACACGCGCTGACGTTCTGGCGCGTGCTGGAACGTTGCGGCGACTGGTGCCGTGTCGAACTCACCCCGATCACTGGCCGTTCGCACCAGTTGCGGGTGCACATGCTGTCAATCGGTCATCCGCTGCTCGGTGACGGACTCTATGCCCACGAGCAAGCCCTGGCTGCCTGGCCGCGTCTGTGCCTGCACGCGAGCATGCTCAGTTTCACCCACCCGCAGTCCGGCGAACGCTTGCGTTTCGAATGCCCGGCACCGTTTTAAGCACTGTCGGACCGACAGCTGCCCGATTTATAGGATTTTGTTCCGGATGAGTTGTACCGATTCCCTGGCAACACCCGTCAAGAAGACACGTCATCAATTGCTCTACCTGATTTACGGCAATCAGGATGTCTACCGGCGCGAAGCCAAGTTCAGCATCCTGACCGCCCTGTCCCAGGCCAAAAACGGCAAACGCCCGGCGATCAGGATTCTCACTGACCGGCCGCAGGATTACGAAGGCTGGCCAGTCGACACCGTGTTGCTCGATGAAGCGACCCTGACTCGCTGGCAGGGACACAACGGCTATCACCATCGGCGCAAGGCCTGCGCGATCGCCGCCGGCCTGCAACTGGCCGAGAAAACCCTGTTCGTCGACACCGACACGCTGTTCACCAGCCACCCGAACAGCCTGTTCAAATACATCGATGCAAAACAGTCGGTGATGGATCGCTTCGAATACGACTGGAAAGACGTCTTCGAACGGCCGGACTATCTGAAGCTCGCTCGCGACCTCAGAGCCCATGGCGTTTGCCCACAGAACGGTTTCAAGCTCTACAACAGCGGCCTGTGTGGCGTCACCGACCGCGATTTGGCGCTGTTCGAGGAATCGATCCGCCTGATCGATGAGTGGACGGCCGGCGGATTCGAGATTCATACCATCGAGCAGATCGCCCTGTCTTACGCAATGCGCGAACGGCCGGTGGTGGAAGCGCGCAAACACGTCTACCACTACTTCGCGGAAAAACGCTTCTTCCATGCGATGCAGGCGTTTTTCTTCGCTCAGCACGGCGAGAAATTCAGCCAGCGGCTGGTAGACCTGTGCACTGACGTGCCCCGGGTCAAACCGTTCCCGTCCGCCTGGCAGCGCCTGAAGATCAAGTGGAAATTGCGCAACCAGAGCGGCACCCTGCGCAAGGTCGGCCGGGACCTGTTGTACGGCAGCGCCGCGCCGGATCACCCCTACTACAGCGCCTGTCGTCATGAGTGGTGGGAATGCGCCTCACGGGAAATCCTGCGCTGGGACGAAAGCCGGCAGAAAAAGCTTCTGGAACACGATCGTTGGCCAAAGCAGCTGCCTCGTCCCGACAAGCCTGAAGACGAAAAAGTGATCATGAACTACCTGAAAAAACGCGTGGCCGCCGCTCGTTGACGCGAGCGGCACATGTCATGTCCCAAGCATCAGGCCGATGCGTTAAACTCCCGCCCATTGCTGTCTGGAGCTTCTTATGCGCGAAGAGTTGAACCAAGGCCTGATCGACTTCCTCAAGGCCTCCCCTACCCCGTTCCACGCCACCGCCAGCCTTGTTCAACGCCTGGAGGCCGCCGGTTATGTGCGCCTCGACGAACGCGAAACCTGGCACACCGAAGCCAATGGTCGTTACTACGTGACCCGTAACGACTCCTCGATTGTCGCGATCAAGATGGGCCGCAACTCGCCGCTGCACGACGGCATCCGCCTGGTCGGCGCCCACACCGACAGCCCGTGCCTGCGGGTCAAGCCACAACCTGAATTACAGCGCCAGGGCTTCTGGCAGCTCGGCGTCGAAGTCTATGGCGGCGCACTGCTGGCGCCATGGTTCGACCGCGACCTGTCGCTGGCCGGCCGCGTCACCTTCCGCCGTGACGGTAAGGTCGAGAGCCAGTTGATCGACTTCAAGGCCCCGATCGCGATCATTCCCAACCTCGCGATCCACCTCAATCGTGAAGCAAACCAAGGCTGGGCGATCAATGCCCAGACCGAACTGCCGCCGATTCTCGCGCAGTTCGCCGGTGACGAGCGCGTGGACTTTCGCGCGGTGCTGACCGATCAACTGGCCCGCGAACACGGCCTCAACGCCGACGTGGTGCTGGATTACGAGCTGAGCTTCTACGACACCCAGAGCGCTGCGGTCATCGGTCTGCATGGCGACTTCATCGCCGGTGCGCGCCTGGACAACCTGCTGTCGTGCTACGCCGGCCTGCAGGCCCTGCTGACCGCCGACACCGAAGAAACCTGCGTGCTGGTGTGCAATGACCACGAAGAAGTCGGCTCCTGCTCGGCCTGCGGCGCCGACGGCCCGATGCTGGAACAGACCCTGCGGCGTCTGCTGCCGGAAGGTGACGAGTTCGTACGCACCATCCAGAAATCCCTGCTGGTCTCGGCCGACAACGCCCACGGCGTGCACCCGAACTACGCCGAGAAGCACGACGCCAACCACGGCCCGAAACTCAACGCCGGCCCGGTGATCAAGGTCAACAGCAACCAGCGCTACGCCACCAACAGCGAAACCGCCGGCTTCTTCCGTCATCTGTGCATGGCCGAAGAAGTGCCGGTGCAGAGCTTCGTGGTGCGCAGCGACATGGGCTGCGGTTCGACCATCGGCCCGATCACTGCCAGCCATCTGGGCGTGCGCACCGTCGACATCGGCCTGCCGACGTTCGCCATGCACTCGATCCGCGAACTGTGCGGCAGCCACGACCTGGCTCACCTGGTCAAAGTGCTGAGCGCGTTCTACGCCAGTCGCGAATTGCCGTAGGACACCGCCAGGATCGCAGCGTTGAGCTGCGATCCTCGGGCCTGTAGAACCGCCTCATTTCTGATACACATCAGCACCGTCCAGCGAAAACCCACCTAGACTTAAAACATTCTCTTCGACAAGGCTGTCGCCATGATCTCGATGTCTGCGTTCCACTCCATGCTCATTCCCATCCTGAGTGGAATGATTCTGCTGGCCATCGGCTTCAACTTCCGTGACAAGAATGCCGGCGTGTTCGCCATGTGGATCGGCATGCTGATGATCCTGGCCACCGTGGTCTACAAGATCCTCGCCAAACTCAACGAATAAATCCGCGCCCGGCTCGCATTGAATCCGGCGGGCTCGTACACTCGCCCGATCCGCCCCTTGCGAGGTTGACCGCCTAGTGTTTGCTCGTCTTTTTGCCCTGCCCTGTCTTCTTCTCGTCTGCCTGATGACATTGATGTCGCCGGCACCTGCCGATGCCGCCGGCCTGCCGGGAATGCTCACGGGCGCCGGCAAGGCTCAGCCTGAAGCTCAGGAACCGCTCGGACAATCACTGGACGAAGTCATCAAGTCCCTGGAAAACGACAAGCAACGCGCCCAGTTGCTGACCGACCTGAAAAAACTGCGCGACGCCACGAAAAAAGCCCAGGCCACCCCGGAAGAAGGCGTGCTGGGACTGATCGGCGGCACCCTCTCCACCTTCGAAAAACAGTTCACCGGCGCCGACAGCCCACTCCATCGCTGGTCTGCCGAATTCGACATGGCCAAGGACGAGCTCAAAGGCCTGATGTTGCCGGCCAGCGAATGGCTGCCGATCATCTTCGCCTTCGCCGTGATCCTCGCCGTCTGGAGCCTGCTTGCCGCCGCGCTGATCTGGCTGGGTCATCGGGTACGCATGCGCTTCGGTCTGACTGAAGAACTGCCGCAACATCCCCGAGCCCTCGACATGCTGCGCTTTGCCCTGCGCAAGCTCGGGCCGTGGATGATCGCCCTGGTCATCACGGTGTACATGAGTTACGCGCTGCCCTCATCGCTGGGCAAAAGCCTGGCCATGGTGCTGGCCTACGCGCTGGTGGTCGGCACCTGCTTCTCGGCCATCTGCGTGATCGCCTTTTCCGTACTCGACGGCCCGCACCGCCACCGGGCGCTGTATATCCTGCGTCACCAGGCCTTCCGCCCGCTGTGGCTGATCGGCAGCTTCGCTGCATTCGGAGAAGCCTTGAACGATCCGCGCCTGGTGGCCGGCCTCGGCGTACATCTGGCCCACACCGCCGCCACCGTCGCCAATGTCCTCGCGGCGCTGTCGACCGGCCTGTTCATCCTGCGCTTCCGCCGGCCCATCGCCCACCTGATCCGCAACCAGCCACTGTCGCGCCGCCTGACCCGTCGCGCCCTCAGCGACACCATCGAAATCCTCGGCACCTTCTGGTACGTCCCGGCGCTGGTGCTGGTGGGCATTTCGCTGTTCGCCACCTTCGTCTCCGCCGGCGACACCAGCACCGCCCTGCGCCAGTCGCTGATCTGCACCGTGCTGCTGGTGTTGTGCATGGTCATCAACGGCCTCGTCCGCCGCCACGCCCTCAAACCCCAACGCGGGCCGAAGCGCCACGCGCTGTATTCCGAGCGCCTGAAAAGCTTCTTCTACACCCTTGCCCATTTGCTGGTGTGGCTGGCGTTCATCGAACTCGGCCTGCGGGTCTGGGGCATGTCGCTGGTCGGCTTCACCGAAGGCGAAGGCCACGATGTCAGCGTCAAACTGTTCAGTCTGATCGGCACGCTGATCTTCGCCTGGCTGATCTGGATCCTCAGCGACACCGCCGTGCACCACGCCCTCACCCGCTCACGCAAAGGCCTGGCCAACGCCCGCGCACAAACCATGATGCCGCTGATCCGCAACGTGCTGTTCGTGGCGATCTTCATCATCGCCCTGATCGTCGCCCTGGCGAACATGGGCATGAACGTCACGCCGTTGCTGGCCGGTGCCGGCGTGATCGGTCTGGCGATCGGCTTCGGCGCCCAGTCACTGGTGGCCGACCTGATCACCGGCCTGTTCATCATCATCGAAGACTCCCTGGCCATCGACGACTACGTCGACGTCGGCGGCCACCTCGGCACCGTCGAAGGCCTGACCATCCGCACCGTACGCCTGCGGGACATCGACGGTATCGTCCACACCATCCCGTTCAGCGAAATCAAAAGCATCAAAAACTACTCCCGCGAATTCGGCTACGCGATCTTCCGCGTGGCCGTGCCGTTCAACATGAGCATCGACGAAGCCATCAAACTGATGCGCGACGTCGGCCAGAAAATGCGCACCGACCCGCTGCAACGGCGCAATATCTGGTCACCCCTGGAATTTCAGGGCGTGGAAAGCTTTGAATCCGGCAACGCGATATTGCGCGCCAGGTTCAAGACCGCACCGATCAAACAATGGGAAGTTTCACGAGCGTTCAACCTGTCGCTGAAACGGCATCTGGATGAGGCCGGCCTGGACTTGGCGACGCCAAGGATGAATGTGCAAGTAATAACCGCAGGCGGTGGCGGCCAAACTCAGGAATAGCCCAGCCTCACCACTCACCACTCACCACTCACCACTCAAAACGATGAGCGTTAGCTCGAGTACCGCTTTTGACGTGCCGGCCCCATCGGAAGGCTGAGTGGAGGGATTTATCCGGGGGTGGGAGCGCAGCGACCGTGCGGCGAAGCCGCATGCATCGAGAGGAGGTGCAGCGAAGCAAACCGTAGGCGATGCCCCCGGATGAATCCCGGAACGAAGGAACACCGAGCCTCAGCGAGGTGCCGAACGCCGGGGCCAAGCGTTTTGCTTACTTTTGGGCGTCTGCAAAAGTGAGTCGCTGTAAAAGCGAAACCGCCAGCCGCAACACCCGAAGCAACGGATATTCACCCAAAACAACCCAAAACCTGGTCGGCCCAGCGGCCGCCAAGGTCAAACAACGTCAAACAACATCAACACCGACGTGAATCGCATCATGCCGCCAAAACTCCAGATCACAATCAATCAACCGCCCAAACTGATCATAATTAACCCGAGCAATCCTCAACCCCGGACTCCCCACCGACACCCGTAAAGCCGCCGCCGCATCGACCGACAAAGACGTCGGCACAATCTCGAACCGCACCCGCCCATAGTGCAAATCGTAATGCCGCGCATACAGCTCGGTAATTGACTGATTCAAATCAAACTCCAGAATCCCCGGGAAGTACTGCGGATTCAGATAATGCTCCACATACAACACCAGCCGCCCATCGATCCGCCGCGACCGGCAAATCTGAATCACGCTCGACAGCGCCGGCAACTGCAACCACGCACAGACCGCCGCTGAAGCCGGCTGCAACCGCGCCGAAATCACCTCGGTCGACGGCACCCGCCCCTGCGCGCTGACCATCGCGTGAAAGTGACTGCGCTGCATCAGGTTGTAGGCCAGACGCGGCGGCGACACGAACCAGCCCCGACGCTCCTCGCGATAAATCTGCCCCTGCGCCTCCAACTGCAACAAGGCTTCCCGTACCGTAATCCGCGTCGTGCCGAACAGCTCACTGAGCTTGCGCTCGGCCGGCAGCTTGCTCCCCGCCGCCAGCAACCCATGGTCGAGTTGCTCCTGGAGGATCTGGCCAATGGCTGTCACCGCTTTTGTTGCCTCATCGCGCATCAACGTTACCTATCTGGACTAGACCAGCACTGTTTCGGGGCAAAACCGCACGGTTATTTCGCCGTTCGATCACGTTGCAAGCCTAGGCAGTGCAGATGACCGAGAGATGACAAAACTACCGAACGGTCGTCATGACAACTTGCAATACATCGGCCAAGTCCCTTGCCCACCGGGACTTGGCGGGTGGTCTACGCTTACCGGGCAGCCGTCGATACCGGAGGAATAAAACGCGGATCGGACATCTGCCGACATCAAAGTGTCATCCAGCCCCCCTACATTGGCTCAGGTATTGCTGACCTAGACCAACACAAACCGCAATCGCAGCGTTGAACACGACCAAGGAGCTTCGGAATGAAACAGCTTTTCCTGGCAACACTGTTAGGCTCGACCATTGCCATGTGCACCGCCGCCATGGCGGCTGACGATCTGAAAACCCTCGAAGCCGCTGCGAAAGCGGAAGGCGCCGTCAACAGCGTCGGCATGCCCGATGACTGGGCCAACTGGAAAGGCACTTGGGAAGACCTGGCCAAGAAATACGGCCTCAAACACATCGACACCGACATGAGCTCGGCCCAGGAAATCGCCAAGTTCGCCGCTGAAAAAGACAACGCCACCGCCGACATCGGCGACGTCGGTGCGGCGTTCGGCCCGATCGCGGTCAAGCAAGGCGTGGTGCAACCGTACAAGCCAAGCACCTGGGACCAGGTGCCGGACTGGGCCAAGGACAAGGACGGCAACTGGGCGCTGGCCTACACCGGCACCATCGCCTTCATCGTCAACAAGAAGCTGCTGCACGGCTCCGAAGTGCCGACCAAATGGGCTGACCTCAAGGGCGGTAAATACAAGGTCTCGATCGGTGATGTGAGCACTGCCGCACAAGCTGCCAACGGCGTACTCGCCGCAGCACTGGCCAACGGCGGCGACGAGAAAAACATCCAGCCGGCCCTGCTGCTGTTCGCAGACATCGCCAAGCAGGGGCGCCTGTCGATGGCCAACCCGACCATAGCCACCATGGAAAAAGGCGAGATCGAAGTCGGCGTGGTCTGGGACTTCAACGGTCTGAGCTACAAGGCCAAGATGGCCAACCCGGATGATTACGTGGTGCTGATCCCGTCCGACGGCTCGGTGATTTCCGGCTACACCACCATCATCAACAAATACGCGAAGAACCCGAACGCCGCCAAGCTGACCCGCGAATACATCTTCAGCGACGCCGGCCAGACCAACCTCGCCCGCGGCAACGCTCGCCCGATTCGCGCCGAGCACCTGCAACTGCCGGAAGACGTGAAAGCCAAACTGCTGCCGAACGAGCAGTACAAGAAAGTTACGCCGATCAAGGACGCCGATGCGTGGGAGAAAACCTCCAAGGCCCTGCCGCAGAAGTGGAACGAAGAAGTCATCGTCGAGATGAAGTAAGGCAGCAGCTCACCCTTTTGTGATCTGCTGAAGATCCAAATGTGGGAGCGGGCTTGCTCGCGAATGCGGTGGATCAGTCAAAAAATTATCGACTGACACTCCGCTTTCGCGAGCAAGCCCGCTCCCACAGGGGGATCCGGGTTGAACCTGAAATTTTCTGTTTCGCGGAGTTTTTGCCCCTATGAAGCACACTGTCATCCTTGTCGTGCTCGACGGCCTCAACTACGAGGTCGCGCGTCACGCCATGGGGCATCTGCAGGCTTACGTTGGCGCAGGACGCGCCGCGCTCTACCAGTTGGAGTGCGAGCTGCCGGCCCTGTCCCGACCGCTTTACGAATGCATCCTTACCGGCGTGCCACCGATCGACAGCGGCATCGTCCACAACAACGTCTCGCGCCTGTCCAACCAGCGCAGCATCTACCACTACGCCCGCGATGCCGGCCTGAAAACCGCTGCCGCGGCCTACCACTGGGTCAGCGAGCTCTACAACCGCTCGCCGTTCGTGGCGGCACGGGATCGGCATACCGATGACCCGACGCTAGCGATCCAGCACGGCCACTTCTACTGGAACGATCACTACCCGGATTCGCACCTGTTCGCCGACGCGGAAAACCTGCGTCTGCGTCATGCGCCGGACTTTCTGCTGATCCACCCGATGAACATCGACGACGCCGGGCACAAGCACGGCCTCGACACCCCGCAATACCGCAACAGCGCCCGCAGCGCCGACATCATCCTCGCCGACTACCTGCAAGGCTGGCTCGACGCCGGCTGCCAGGTGCTGGTGACCGCCGATCACGGCATGAACAACGACCGCTCGCATAACGGCCTGCTGCCGGAAGAACGCCAGGTGCCGCTGTTCGTGCTCGGTGACGCCTTCAGCCTGAACGCCGATGCCGCACCGAAGCAGACCGACATCTGCGGCACCGTGTGCGAACTGCTCGGCGTGCCCCACGACAAACCTGTGTGCCGGGAGTTGCTCAAGTGAACTCAATGACCCGCGGCAAATGGCTGGCGGCCCTGTGCCTGGTGCCTTTCGCGCTGTTCTTTATCGTGTTCGAAATCGCCCCGCTGATCTGGGTGATGATCAACAGCCTGCAATCGGAAGAGTTCGGTTGGGGTTTCGCCAACTTCAGCAAGATCTTCAATTCGAAGTTCTATCTCCAGGCGATCCAGTACAGCCTCGAAATCAGTTTCTGGTCGAGTGTGTTCGGGATCATCATCGCGGTGCTGGGTGCGTATTCTCTGCGCCGGGTCGATTCGAAACTGCGCAACTTCGTCAACGCCTTCGCCAACATGACCAGCAACTTCGCCGGCGTGCCCCTGGCGTTTGCGTTCATCATCCTGCTCGGCTTCAACGGCAGCATCACCATCATGCTGAAGCAGGCCGGGATCATCGAGGACTTCAACCTGTACTCGAAAACCGGGCTGATCATCCTCTATACCTACTTCCAGATTCCCCTCGGCGTCTTGCTCCTGTACCCCGCGTTCGACGCCCTGCGTGAAGACTGGCGCGAATCCGCCGCATTGCTCGGCGCTGACGGCTGGCAGTTCTGGCGCCACATCGGCCTGCCGGTACTGACTCCGGCCCTGCTCGGTACCTTCGTGATCCTGCTGGCCAACGCCCTCGGCGCCTACGCCACGGTCTACGCGCTGACCACCGGCAACTTCAACGTGCTGCCGATCCGGATTGCGGCGATGGTGTCCGGCGACATTTCCCTCGATCCGAACCTGGCCAGCGCCCTGGCCGTGGTGCTGGTGGCGCTGATGACCCTGGTGACCGTCGTGCATCAACTGCTGCTGAAGAGGAGCTACCATGTCTCGCGCTGAATCCGGCCCGGCCGGCGTCTACCACCGCGTCGTGGTCTATCTGTTGTTCGCCATCCTCCTGCTGCCGCTGGTGGGCACGCTGATCTACTCGATCGCCAGCAGTTGGTCGGCCACCATCCTGCCCAGCGGTTTCACCTTCAAGTGGTACCTCCAGTTGTGGAGCGACCCACGCTTTCTGCACGCCTTCGGCCAGTCGCTGCTGGTGTGCGTCGGGGCGCTGATCCTGTCGGTGGTGCTGATTCTGCCGCTGCTGTTCGTGGTGCATTACCACTTCCCGAAACTCGATGCGCTGATGAACATCCTGATCCTGCTGCCCTTCGCGGTGCCGCCGGTGGTGTCGTCGGTGGGGCTGTTGCAGCTCTACGGTTCCGGGCCGTTTGCGATGGTCGGCACGCCATGGATTCTGATCGGTTGCTACTTCACCGTGGCACTGCCATTCATGTACCGGGCGATCACCAACAACCTGCAAGCGATCAACCTGCGCGACCTGATGGACGCCGCCCAACTGCTCGGCGCCAGCACCTTTCAGGCGGCCTTCCTGGTGGTACTGCCAAACCTGCGCAAGGGCCTGATGATCGCGTTGCTGCTGTCGTTCTCGTTCCTGTTCGGTGAGTTCGTGTTCGCCAACATCCTGGTCGGCACCCGCTACGAAACCCTGCAGGTCTACCTCAACAACATGCGCAACAGCAGCGGCCACTTCACCAGTGCGCTGGTGATTTCCTACTTCTTTTTCGTGCTGGTCCTGACCTGGGTCGCCAACATCTTGAACAAGGACAAAAGCGAATGAGCTATGTCAGCGTCCAACACCTGCAAAAAAACTACGCCGGCACCACGGTGTTCAGCGACATCAATTGCGAAATCCAGAAGGGTGAATTCGTCACCCTGCTCGGCCCGTCCGGTTGCGGCAAATCCACCCTGCTGCGTTGCATCGCCGGCCTGACGCCGGTGGATGGTGGCAAGATTCTGCTCGATGGCGTCGACATCGTTCCGCTCACCCCGCAGAAACGCGGAATCGGCATGGTGTTCCAGAGCTACGCACTGTTCCCCAACATGACCGTCGAGCAGAACGTCGCCTTCGGTTTGCGCATGCAGAAGGTCAACGCCGACGACAGCCACAAGCGGGTTGCCGAAGTGTTGAAGCTGGTTGAACTCAACGATTTCGCCAGTCGCTATCCGCATCAGCTGTCCGGCGGTCAATGCCAGCGTGTCGCCCTTGCCCGCTCGCTGGTGACCCGTCCGCGCCTGTTGTTGCTGGATGAGCCGCTGTCGGCCCTCGATGCGCGGATTCGCAAACACTTGCGGGAACAGATCCGGCAGATCCAGCGCGAGCTCGGCCTGACCACGATTTTCGTCACACACGATCAGGAAGAAGCCCTGACCATGTCTGACCGGATTTTCCTGATGAATCAGGGAAAGATCGTACAAAGCGGCGATGCCGAAACCCTCTACACCGCACCGGTCGACGTGTTCGCCGCCGGCTTCATCGGCAACTACAACCTGCTGGATGCCGAGAGCGCGTCGAAGCTGTTGCAGCGGCCGATCAACCATCGCATCGCGATTCGCCCGGAAGCCATCGAACTGAGCCTTAGCGGCGAACCCGATGCGCAAATCCGCAGCCACAGCCTGCTGGGCAACGTGATTCGCTACCGCGTCGAAGCCCGGGGCGTGGAATTGGTCGTGGATGTACTCAACCGCTCGGCGGCGGATCTGCATCCCGACGGCCAGCGCCTGTCACTTTCCATCGATCCCACCGCCCTGTGTGAGGTAGCCTGATGACTTCGCTGACACCCAAGAGGGAACTGAACTGATGGCCCTGGCAATTTTTGATCTGGACGACACCCTGATCCACGGCGACTGCGCCACCCTCTGGAGCGAGCAGATGGGGCGCCTGGGCTGGGTCGATCCCGAGTCGTTCATGCGCCGGAACAACGAGCTGATGGACGCCTACAGCCATGGCAAGTTGCGCATGGAAGACTACATGGACTTCAGCCTCGAACCGCTGATCGGCCGTACCCCAGAAGAAGTCGAACATCTGGTCGGGCCGTGGGTGGAAGACTTTATCGAGCCGATCATCTTCAGCGACGCGACCAAAACCATCGCCGCCCACCGCAAGGCCGGCGACCGGATCCTGGTGATCTCGGCCTCGGGCACGCACCTGGTCAAACCGATTGCGGATCGACTGGGCATCGACGAGGTGCTGGGAATCGAACTGGAAGTGGCGCACGGTGTATACAGTGGCCACACCGTGGGCACCCTGACCTACCGCGAAGGCAAGATCACCCGCCTGCTGGAATGGCTGGACGCCGAAGAGGAAAACCTTGAGGGCGCGAGTTTCTATTCCGACTCACGCAATGATCTGCCGCTGCTGTTGAAGGTCGACTACCCGCACGTGGTCAATCCGGATCCGGTGCTGCTGGCAGAGGCCGAGAAATCCGGCTGGCCGATCCACCTCTGGAAATAAGCGATGGTCTTGTGGGAGCAAGCCTGCTCCCACAAACGTCGATGATCAGCTCAGGCTTTCGTCGATCACCAGCACCAGCTTCCCGGCCACCGTGTTGCTCGCCAGCTCCGCAAACGCCGCCTCGGCATCCTTGATCGGGAACGCCTTGGCCAGTTGCGGCTTCAGGCGCCCTTCGGAAAACAGCGGCCACATGTGCTGGCTCAGATCGCTGAACAGGTCGGCCTTGAACTGATCGTCACGGCTGCGCAGGGTCGAACCCAGCAGTTGCACCCGCTTGGCCAGCACCTGGGCCAGATCCAGTGTTGCCTCACGGCCGCCCATCAGACCGATCAGCACCCAGCGTCCGTCCTGCGCCATCAGCTTGAGGTTCAACGCCGAATAGTTGCCGCCCACCGGATCCAGGATCACATCGAACGGCCCGAAATCCCGCAGGCTCTCCAGGTCGTCGGTGCGCACCACCCCGCCCTGGGCGCCCAGCGATTCGCAATAGGCCAGCCGTTCAGCCGAGCCGACGCTGACCCAGCACGGATTGCCGAAAGCCTTGCACAGTTGAATGGCGGCCGAGCCAATGCCGCTGGCCCCGGCGTGCAGAAGAACTTTCTCACCCGGTTTGAGCGCAGCGAGTTGAAACACATTCAGCCAGACGGTCGCGTAAACCTCGGGCAAGGCAGCGGCCTCGATCAGCGATACGCCTTCCGGAACCGGCAGCACATGCCGTCCGTCGACGACCACCTCTTGTGCCATCCCGCCCCCGGCCAGCAAGGCGCAGACCCTGTCGCCGACCTGCCAGGAAGAACCCGCACCGACCTCGCTGATCACCCCGGAACACTCAAGACCCAGTACCTGGCTGGCACCCGGAGGGGGTGGATAAAGTCCGGCTTTCTGTAATAAATCCGCGCGATTGAGTCCCGCTGCCGCCACCCGGATGCGAACTTGTCCTACATCACATGTAGGACTTGGTTCATCAACCCATGCCACTTGACCTTCAACGCCTTGCAATGCCTTCACAGTGCCTCCATAGTGAGTCTGGACTGAGCCCGAAGCTGTAGCGCCGGGCTTTTTGCATTATGCGACCGGCCCTGGGGTCTGAACGAACGCTGAACAGCAGTTATCGTACAGAGCGTAGAGGTACCGGCGACTTCAAAGACGGCCTAATATGCGTTATCAATTGTCCCTGCGTCGAATCAGCATGAAGCATCTGCTCCCCAGCACCGCCCTCGCTCTTTTCATCGGTATCGGCCTGTTGCCGGTGTCGGGCACCACATTCGCAGCCAACAGCTGGGACAAGTTGCAGCCTGATCGCGACGAAGTGATCGCCAGTCTGAACGTCGTCGAGTTGCTCAAGCGTCACCACTACAGCAAGCCGCCGCTCGACGATGCGCGCTCGGTGATCATCTACGAAAGCTACATCAAGCTGCTCGACCCGTCCCGCAGCTACTTCATGGCCAGCGACATCGCCGAATTCGACAAGTGGAAGACCCAGTTCGACGACTTCCTCAAGAGCGGCGACCTCAACGCCGGGTTCACCATCTACAAGCGCTATCTGGACCGCGTGAAGGCGCGTCTGGACTTCGCCCTTGCCGAGCTGAACAAAGGCGTCGACAAGATGGACTTCACCACCAGGGAAACCTTGCTGATCGATCGCAAGGACGCACCGTGGCTCAAGTCCACCGCCGAACTCGATGACCTGTGGCGCAAACGCGTCAAGGACGAAGTGCTGCGGCAGAAGATCGCCGGCAAAGATCCGAAGCAGATCCAGGAAACCCTGACCAAGCGCTACAAGAATCAACTGGCGCGTCTGGACCAGACCCGCGCCGAAGACATCTTCCAGGCGTACATCAACACCTTCGCCATGTCTTACGATCCGCACACCAACTATCTGTCTCCGGATAACGCGGAGAACTTCGACATCAACATGAGCCTGTCCCTCGAGGGCATCGGTGCCGTGTTGCAGAGCGATAACGACCAGGTGAAAGTCGTGCGTCTGGTGCCGGCAGGCCCGGCCGACAAGACCAAGCAGGTTGCTCCGGCCGACAAGATCATCGGCGTTGCCCAGGGCAACAAAGAGATGGTCGACGTGGTCGGCTGGCGTCTGGACGAAGTGGTCAAGCTGATCCGTGGCCCGAAGGGCACCGTGGTACGTCTGGAAGTCATCCCGGCCAGCAATGCGCCGAACGACCAGACCAGCAAGATCGTGCCAATCACCCGTGAAGCGGTGAAGCTCGAAGACCAGGCCGTGAAGAAGTCCGTGCTGAACCTGAAACAGGACGGCCGCGACTACAAGCTCGGCGTGATCGAGATTCCGGCGTTCTACCTCGACTTCAAGGCCTTCCGTGCCGGCGATCCGGACTACAAGAGCACCACTCGTGACGTCAAGAAGCTGCTGACCGAACTGCAGAAGGAGAAAGTCGACGGCGTGGTCATCGACCTGCGCAACAACGGCGGCGGTTCCCTGCAGGAAGCCACCGAGCTGACCAGCCTGTTCATCGACAAGGGCCCGACCGTGCTCGTGCGTAATGCCGACGGCCGGGTCGACGTCCTTGAAGATGAAAACCCGGGCGCGTTCTACAAAGGCCCGATGGCGCTGCTGGTCAACCGCCTGTCTGCCTCGGCTTCGGAGATCTTTGCCGGTGCCATGCAGGACTACCACCGTGCGCTGATCATCGGTGGCCAGACCTTCGGCAAAGGCACCGTGCAGACCATCCAGCCGCTGAACCATGGCGAACTGAAACTGACCCTGGCCAAGTTCTACCGGGTTTCCGGTCAGAGTACCCAGCATCAGGGCGTACTGCCGGACATCGATTACCCGTCGATCATCGACACCAAGGAAATCGGCGAGAGCGCACTGCCGGAAGCCATGCCGTGGGACACCATCCGCGCGGCGATCAAACCGGCGAGCGATCCGTTCAAGCCGTTCCTGGCCCAGCTCAAATCCGAGCATGACACCCGTTCCGCCAAGGACGCGGAGTTCGTGTTCATCCGCGACAAGCTGGCCCTGGCGCAGAAACTGCTGGAAGAGAAAACCGTCAGCCTCAATGAAGCCGAGCGCCGTGCCCAGCACGCCGACATCGACGCCAAGCAACTGGCGATGGAGAACATCCGTCGCAAGGCCAAAGGCGAAGAACCGCTCAAAGAACTGAAGAAAGAAGACGACGACGCCCTGGCAGCCGCCGAGCAGGACAAAGTCAAACCGGAAGACGACGCCTACCTGAGCGAGACCGGGCGCGTGCTGCTGGATTACCTGAAGCTGAGCAACCAGGTCGCAAAGAAGTAAGGTGATGGCAATTTAATGCTGACGATCCCCGGATCGTCATCAAACAGTCATCATTCTGTCGTGCAATAAAGGACTGGGAGCGGTTCTCTTCATCGAGAACGCTCCCAGTCCTTTTTTTATCGCCAGAGATTGCCATGACCACGACCGAACAGCTGAGTGCCTTGAGCTCGATCCTGACTCAAAGCGGTTTACACAGCCTGTTCCAGCCGATCATTTGCCTCTCCGAACGACGCATTCTCGGCTACGAAGCCCTGACCCGCGGCCCGTCCAACAGCCCGCTGCACTCCCCCATCGCCCTGTTCGCCGTGGCCCGCCAGGCCGGACGCTTGAGCGAACTGGAAATCGCCTGCCGCCAGAGTGCCTGTCGTCGTTTCAACGAACAGCAGTTGCCGGGCAAGCTGTTTCTCAACGTCTCTCCCGAATCCCTGCTCGAAGCGGCGCACCAGCCGGGGCGCACGCTGCAGCTGCTTCAGGATTTCGGCATTCCACCGAGTCAGGTAGTGATCGAACTCACCGAACAGACACCAATCGATGATTTCCAGTTGCTGCAAACTGCGCTGCATCACTATCGGGCAATGGGGTTTTCAATTGCCCTCGATGATCTTGGCGCCGGTTATTCGAGCCTGCGTCTATGGTCGGAATTGCGACCGGATTACGTGAAGATCGACCGGCACTTTATCGACGGCATTCACCAAGACGCATTGAAACGCGAGTTCGTCGGATCGATCCTGCAAATCGCCAAGGCCTCAAGGGCACAGGTGATTGCCGAAGGCATCGAACTGCCGGAAGAGTTGGCGGTGTTGACCGAAATGGGGGTGGATCTGGTACAGGGCTATCTGCTCGGACGCCCTCAAGAGCACCCGCCGCGCGATGCCCGGGCCTTGATGCCCAAACACGACAGCAGCGCCGTTGCGCTGAACGATGAAGGCAGCGACCTCAGCGCCCTGCTCAACGATCAACCGGCCGTGAATCGCGAAACGCCGACCGCCACCGTACTTGAGGCCTTTCGTCGCCAGGCCAATCTCAACTCGCTGGCGGTGCTCGACGAACAGGGCCAGCCCTGCGGCATCGTTCATCGTCACTCGTTGTCCGATGCGCTGCTCAAACCGTTTGCCACCGACCTGTTCGCCCGCAAACCGATCAGCCGCCTGATGAACGACGACTTCCTGGCCGTGGAAATGAGCCAGTCGCTGCAACAGGTCAGCCGCCTGATCACCAGCCGCGCCCGGCAACGCATCGAAGAAGATTTCATCATCACCCTCAACGGCAGCTACCTGGGTCTGGGCCGGGTGATTGATGTGCTCAAACTGATTACCGAGCTGAAAATCCAGCAGGCCCGCTATGCCAATCCGCTGACGTTGTTGCCGGGGAATGTGCCGATTCAGCAATGCCTGACGCGGTTGCTGCAACAGGGACGGGAGTCGGTCATTTGTTATGTCGACATCGACAGCTTCAAACCCTTTAACGATATCTATGGGTATGGGCGTGGGGATGAAGTGTTGCTGTGTCTGGCGCAATGCCTCAACGAACGCGTCGACCCGTCCCGCGACTTTGTCGGGCATATTGGGGGGGATGATTTTCTATTGGTGCTCGGCCCTGAGGATTGGCGCAAACGACTTAACCAATTGCTTGATGACTTCCAGAGCCAATGCCGACGCTTCTATCGCCCGGAACATCTGGAGGCTGGATGTTTTGTTGCGCCGAATCGCCAGGGTATACGTCAGGAATTTCCGTTGCTGTCACTGTCCATTGGCGTGGTGCATTTGCATCCTGAAGCGTGTGCGCAGTTGGATGCAAGTCAGTTGGCAGAGATGGCTTCGCAGGCGAAGCATCATGCGAAGAATGTTCCGGGGTATAGCGTGCATGTTATCGATAGTCTTTCCCTGTCTAGCCTCCATGAATCACAGTTAATCGAGCAACGCTAATTTCTTCAATTGCACGAAATAAATAGGCCAATCAAACTCACCATTGAGTTTGATCTTCAAGACTCGCCCGAAGCAAATCATCCCTCCACAACTTACTGACGATCTCATATATATGTTCAAAAAAACCACGAGAGTCTATTATTTCAGTTTCATCCCACGCGAGCACTCTCGGATCATCATAGTCGCTCTCAAACTCTCCAGAAAAATCAAAATCAGTATCCTGCAAATGATTTTCAAGGAGTTTATAAATTAAAAACCTATGGCGATAGGTTAAATAATCAAACTCCGGAACAATGAAACTCTTAATTATTTCTTGTTGATCCTCATACTTATTAGGATCATAAACCCACAACGCCTTACCAAGCGTCTCTTCCCGATCGTAAATCGATATCCCACTCAAAACATGAGAGAGTCGGGGTTCATATGGAAGTCTTGTAAATGGCAGCATCAACATAATCTTACCTATCGTGGAAAGCCAGTAAATGGTCGTTTAACATCTCGCTTATCAAATTTCACTTCCGCCCCATCCAAGCTATCTATATATCGAGGATTGCTTAGATCTCTTTCATTGGGCTTGTAACCACGGCCTGCTCCTGGCAGTTTCATCCTAACAATAGGGTTTTGATCAGCATCATATCCTGTCGGCTCAGGAATTTTTTTATGCATCCTAGATAAAGCAAAATGCAACGCCCGAAACTGCATCATCCAACTACTGAATTGAGAACTTGGCCCCACCATCCCTCTAACGCCTTTTTTTGTTGGATGCGATCCGTCTATAGACCTCTGCTTTAAAGCTGCATCATCAATTTCTGGCCCATGTTTTTCTACAGAGTGCATTCTGTATTGTCGGTTCCAAGCTAATACCTGACGCTTAGCTTCAGCTTCATTTTGTGGCCCATCTTTGCCAACGGCCGGAACGATAGGCAACCCTTGATTGACGTTAGGTCTGTTAGCCTGAGTTGGTACAGAGCACTTCTGGATCTTATTGTTTTTGGGTGGCGGACAATTGGACGTCAACCCCAACGGATCCACCCACCCCGTCGGATTCGGTACATAACGGTACTGATTCAGCCCACCCGCCAGCTTCACCGGATCCGGCGTCAGATACCGTCCCACGTCCGGGTCGTAATACCGGTGCCGGTTGTAATGCAGCCCGCTTTCGTCATCGAAGTACTGCCCCTG
>NZ_JBJXHJ010000071.1:0-827 GCF_046487845.1 Pseudomonas sp. PHC1 | reverse complement strand
GATGATGATCAGATCGTGCCATACGATGACTCTGCACCTCTGGCGGTGAAGTTACTGAAGCATGGTACGCTCAAAAAATATCCTGGCTTTCCACACGGCATGCCGACAACCAATGCGGATGTAATCAACGCTGATATATTGGCATTTATACGCAGCTGACTACCTGTTTGCTGCCTACTGTATAGGCCATACTGTTCAATTTTCAAGGCGCCACCAAACGGTGGTTCATGCTTAAGGTGTTCAAACCTTGGCATGTACCACCGTTCGGCGCGTTATGGGCTGAAGTTTAGATAAGAGCGATGCGGGCAATGCCCAAACTTTGACTTTAGCGACGGACTTAGCGATTTAAAACATTCGCTTCCCCGAAACCTTTAGCCGGCACAGGCACAATGCAACATGATCATCTACGCGATAAAGAAATCACAAAAAGGATGGGCGCTTTTCCGAAGAGGTTCAACCAGACCTATCTTTACCGCCGACACTCAGCACCAGCTAATAAAACTTACAGAACCATATCTAACGAACAAAAATGCATCAGTAAGAATTATAAATGAAAACGGAATCTTTATCGAGTTATACCCATTCAGTATCACAACAAAAAATAACTAAGGCTCTACCTGTGCGCAATCGTAAGAAGGGCCAGATTTAACATTGGTGGTGAGCGATTTTCCGGTGCCACACCCAGTGACCAAAATCGCATTAGTTCGCTGATCAACGAAATTGCACCACTTTTCGGAGCTTCGTTCAGGTACGCTTGTCCCACCGCGAACTCCTAATTTGAATTCAATCACCGATTTCCATTCGTCGGAGCCTATGTCCGGCCCGTG
>NZ_JBJXHJ010000026.1:0-82547 GCF_046487845.1 Pseudomonas sp. PHC1 | reverse complement strand
TCGGTGAACTGGACCCTGGGCGACAACCTGGAAAATCTGGTACTCACCGGCACGGCCAACCTCAACGGCACTGGCAATGGTCTGAACAACGTATTGACCGGCAATGCCGGCAACAACCTGCTCAATGGGGGGGCCGGCAACGACACACTCATCGGCGGGCTGGGCACTGACACCTTGACCGGTGGCAGCGGTGCAGACGTGTTCACGTTCAATGACTGGAACGAGAGTGGAGTGGGCAATCTGCGCGACGTCATCACCGACTTCAACAGCGCACAAGGCGACAAGATCGACTTGACCAAGTTTGATGCCAATCTGCTGACCACCGGTTTCAACGGCTTCACCTTCATCGGTGCGGGCGACTTCACTGGCGCGGGCCAACTGCGATTCATCGATCACGTGCTCTCAGGCAACGTGAGCGGTAACTCCGGTGCGGACTTCGAAATCCAGCTGGTGGGTGTGAACAGCTTCAGTGCCAACGATCTGGTGGCCTGATATAACCCGACACCCGACCTGTTTTCACAAGTCGGGAGCCAAACAGAAACGCCCCGATGATTCGGGGCGTTTCTGTTTGCGTCAATAACGCAGAATGTCTAGTTCAAAACCCCGAGTTCCTTGGCTCGCGCCACGGCCTGGGTGCGCCGCTCCACCCCCAGTTTGCTGTTGATATGACTGGCATGGGTTTTCACGGTGTGCAGCGAGATGAACAGTTGATCGCTGATTTCCTGATTCGAGCAACCCTGAGCGATCAGACGCAGCACCGCCAGTTCGCGGCTGCTGAGCTGTTCGGTAGCGGCGGATTCCGCAGTGGGGCGAGCCTGGGCCTGAGGGAATTGCTCGAGCAACTGCTGACCGACGACTGTCGGTGCAGTCAGTGACAGTTGCCCGCGCAACCAGTCCGCATGCTTCTTGACCAGCGCATCGAAGGGTTGCAGCACCCCGCCAGCCGCCGCTTCCAACGCCTGACTCAACGCCTTACGGGCTTCGGGTTCGCGCCCACCCGCCAACAGCAACCCCACTTTCTGCGTCAGTGCCATCACGCTGAGCAGTTGCCGCCCGGTTTGCTGGCCGTTCTCCAGCAACACGTTCAGCCGCCCTTCGGCGAGCAACGGCTGCCCCTGAATGACGTCCAGCAACGCCTGTTGCAGTTCGACGTGCAACGGCAACTGCGGATGAAACTCCGGCGGTGCCGCAGCACGTTCACCGGTGTAAGTCTGGCCCAGTCGCGCCAGCCAGGCTTCGGCCAGATCGATACGCCCCTGGGCCAGCCACAGTTCACATTTGACCAGGGTGATCATCGCCAGGTAATAGATCGGCGGAACGTCCCAGATGTGCATCAAACGTTCGGCTTCGGCCAGTTCCGCAAAGGCCTTGGCAAAATCTCCGCTGTTGCCGTCAAGCCGTGCGATCACGCAGTGACCGATCAGCACGCTGATGTCGCGACAGGCCCGCGCTTCAGTCAGGCCTGCCTGCAATCGTATCCTTGCCGCCTGAGGCTGCAACCGCATGGCAAGCAGAAAACCCTCATACAGCGTCAGTCGCGCACGCACGGCGTACAAACGCTGTGCGGACAATCCGCGCAAGCGCTCCAGTCCTTGGCGCACCTCATCGAGCGCACGCAGGATTTCGCCGCGCGCCTGCAGGACGCGGGCACGATCGTAATGCGCCAACGCCTCGAACAACGGATTACCAACCCGCTGTGCCAGCTCAAGCGACTCACGATTCAGACCACGAGCACGCCACAGATCACCGTCGGCAATCGCCAGATTGGACAAGGTCGACAGACACATCAGGCGCTGGCCGTAACGCTTGGCCGGCAGGCTTTCCAGTGCCTCGCTGCAATACTCGATGGTCTGCTCGCGATGCCCCCGCCCGCGGGCGATAATGCCCTTGAGCGCCAGCCATTGGGCCAACATCGATTTTTGTGCGGTGGCCGAAGGTGCTGGCAGAAACCGGCTCAGGTGACTGGCCAGCTCTTCGGCCGCGTCGAGCTGACAGGCCAGCCCCAGCGCCCAGCTGTACAACACGATCAGTCGCGGGGTGCTGATCAGCAGGCTGTCGGGCAAGTCCATTTTCCAGCGCAGCAGCATGCCGACGTTTTGCTCGGCCAGCAGTTGTTCCTCGGACAGGTTCTGCACCAGGTTTGCCGCGACATCGAGATGCCCGGCGCGCAAGGCCTGCTCCACCGCCTCATCGAGCAAGCCCTGCGCATTGAACCAGCGACAGGCGCGCAGGTGCAGCGTGGCGGCCGGGACTATCGCTCGGGTGATCGGCCGACTGCGCAACAGATCGGAAAACAGATGGTGATAACGATACCAGTGCCCGTGCTCGTCCAGCGGCACGAGGAACACCTGATGCGCCAGCAGAAAACGCAGGATTTCGGCGCTGTCATGGGCTTCGCGCACCGCGTCGCACAGTTCGCTGCAAAAGCGCTCCTGCGGTGCGGTGTCATAAAGAAAGGCCTGAACCTCGGCGGGCAGGCAATCGATGACTTCTTCCAGCAGATATTCGCGGATCAACCCTTCTCCGCCGCTCAACGCTTGAGGCAAGGCTGATTCGGTGCCGGCTTCAGCAATCGCCAACAACCAGAAACGTAGCCCGGCCACCCAGCCTTCACTGCGCTGGATCAGGTTTTCCAGCGCCTCGCCGCGCAGGGAACTGCTGTGACGATCGAGCAGTTCCAGAGCTTCGTCGTGGGTCAGGCGCAGATCCTGTTCGTGCAGTTCCAGCAGTTGGCGTGACAGGCGCAGACGAGCCAGGTGCCAGTCCGGCCGCTGACGGCTGGTAACCATGACCAGCAGGCCATCGGGCAAATGGTTGAGGAAAAATTGCAGGCAACGGTCGAGTACCGGCCCTTGGGCGAGGTGGTAATCATCGAGTACCAGCAGCAGCGGCGAGGTCGGTAGCAGATGCAGTGCCAACTCATCGAGCAACCCGTCGAGCCATTCTTCGAAGGCAAACGGTTGGTGACGCTGACGCATTTTCAACAAACCGAGTGCACGGCTGCCAAGTTCTGGAAAGTAGTCCTGCAGGCCCTCGAGCAAGCGCTCGAGAAAGCGTCCCGGGTCACTGTCGCGAGCGCTAAGCCCCAGCCACAGGCTTTGCCAATGACCCGGGAGGCTTTGACAGAACTCCACTGCCAGCGAGCTCTTGCCAAAGCCGGCCGGAGCGCTGACCAGCAACAGGCGTCCTCCGAGCCCCGCACTCAGGCGCTCGCACAAACGGGGTCGTAGTACGTAGCCATCGGGTAACGGCGGACGGAAAAAACGCCCGTCCAGTGCCGCGACGGCAACGCTTGCAGGACCCAGAAGTGGGGACAGATCAGTCATGGCCGGCTCTTGTTTGAATGGCTGTTGGCGGCGTAGCAGATGTCCGCAGACTAGCCTTAAACGGAGCGGTTATGAAGGTCGTTGCTACAAATGGCTACAAAAAGGCTACTGAAAAAGCGACAGGCAAAAAAACGCCCCGAACCAGTCGGGGCGTTTTCACGAGGATGCGGCCTCGGTTTGCAACAGCTTAGCGAACACCATCCTGGCGCAGGGCGGCTGGGGTGAAGTCGCTGGAGGCGGCGGTGAAGCCGAAGTCATACGCCCGCTTCTCTTCGTTCTTCATACCCAGTGCCAGATAGCGGCCGGACTGCAGATCGTAGAGGGTTTCAAGGGCATACCACGGCACTTGCTTGTCGTAGTAGTTCTCGGCGTGCGCCTCGGCGACGCGCCACAGTTGACCACGACCGTCGTAGTGGTCGATCACCGCCGCTTGCCAGGTGTCTTCGTCGATGAAGAAGTCACGCTTGGCGTAGATGTGACGCTGACCTTCCTTCAAGGTCGCGGTCACGTGCCAGACGCGACGCAGTTCATAACGCGCCAGATCCTGGTTGATGTGCCCGGCCTTGATGATGTCGGAGTACTTGAGTTTCGGATCGTCGAGCTTGTAGCTGTCGGAGGCAATGTACATCTCTTGCTTGCCGACCAGTTTCCAGTCGTAACGGTCCGGTGCGCCGTTAAACATGTCCAGGTTGTCGGAGGTACGCAGGCCGTCCGCCGCGGTACCCGGGCCGTCATAGGACACTTGCGGAGCGCGACGTACACGACGCTGACCGGCGTTATAGACCCACGCTGAACGCGGTTCCTTCACCTGGTCGAGGGTTTCGTGCACCAGCAACACGCCACCGGCCAGACGTGCCGGCGCGGTCACTTTCTGCTTGAAGTAGAACAGGATGTTGCCCGGGTTAGCCGGATCGTAGTCCTTCATCTTGTCGCGGAACACGAACTGGTCCTGGAAGTACACCAGATTGTAGGAGCCGTTCGGTTGCGGCGTGGCCTGGGTCACCAGACGGGTCACGCTGCCGCCACGATAGCGAGTGATGTGGTTCCAGATCACTTCCACGCCGGTTTTCGGAATCGGGAACGGCACGGCGGTATCGAAGTTTTCAAGACCGTTACCGCCCGACACCAGCGTCGTGGTGGTGGCGTTCTTCTTGATGGCGGCGAATACCTCATCCGGCACGGTGGCACCGCGATGGGACGGATAGACCGGCATCTTGAAGGTCTCAGGGTAACGCTTGAACATCGCGTACTGGCCCGGTGCGAGCTTGGCCTTGTACTGATCGACGTTTTGCGCCGTGATGGTGAACAGTGGTTTTTCGCTGGCATACGGGTCGGACAGGAAGCCCTTGCTGTCGACGGTGCCGGCGTTCTTCGGCATCGGTTTCCAGGCCGGAATCGAGCCATCGGCGTTGCCGGCCATCTCGGCCCCCATCGGGGTCAGGCTCTTGCCCAGTTTGTCCGCTTCGGCGGCAGGCACCGCCGCCATGACACCGGTCGCCAGCAGCGACAGGCCCAGAACACCGGCGTGGAACAGACTCTTTGTTATTTTCATAAATTCGTTCGTCCTGAAATGCAGTGCTTAGAAGTTCACGCCGAAGCTGAGCGCCACGAAGTCGCGGTCATCCACGGTGGTGTACTTGCCGTCGAAGAAGTTGGTGTAGGCCAGGCTCGCGGTGTAGGTGTTCTGGTACTCGGCATCGACGCCCAGGCTCACCGCCTTGCGACCTTCCTCGAAGTTGCCGCCAGGGCCTGGCGAGTAACCGCTGACGTCGTGGGACCACGCCACGTTCGGCTTGAGGTTCACACCGGCGAAGACATCGTTGTATTCCCAGATTGCACGGCCACGGTAGCCCCAGGACATGGATGTGGTGAAACCGTCGTTGTCGCAATTGCGGCTGCGGTTGTTCTGCGGCGAACCTGGTCCGGCGCCGTTGATGGTGCCGTTGTTGAGGATGTTGACGCAGGTGTTGGTGGTACCGGTAGCTGGCAATTCACCCGGCCCGTAGACCGGATCACGGCCATAACGCTTGTCGGACCGGCTCTCCAGCCCCCCCACGTAAGTCATGCCCACTTCACCCACCAGGGTCAGACGGCTGGCGCCCATGACCTGATCGAAGAAGTGCGTGAACGTAGTTTGCAGTTGAGTGATTTCCTTGCGCTCGTAGCCATGCAGGTCCTGGCCAGGTACACCGTTGAGCAGCGAGGCGTTGGCATACGGGCCGCCCAATGGACGCACACCGGCGAACAGGATGTCGGTGGAGTTCAGTTGTACCGGCGCATTCGGGCGATAGCTGATTTCACCACTCCACGCCGTACCGGTAGGCAGGGTGGTGGAGAAGCTCAGACCGTAGAGGCGGATGTCTTCAGGGTATTCGACGAAGTACTTCGAGTTGCCCGCGACCAACAGAGGCCCGAGCGCCTGAAACGGACCTGGCAATCCGGCGACGGTGTTGTAGACAGATTGCGGCGCGCCGGTGGCACTGAAGATCGGCGCACGGCTGTGGTAGTTCATGAAGTAGGCACCGAATTCGGTGTCCAGCGGTTCGAACATGTACTTGAGGGAAGCGCCCCACTGGCCGCTGTCGCGCGCATCGCGATCACCGCCGCGAGGCACCAGCACGCCTTCTTCATTGACATTGACGCCGTTGGCCGCCAATGGCCCCAGGGCAATGGCCGGGATCTGCGAACGCTTGTTCAGCACGCGCAGGTTGTCGGTGCAACCGTCGGCAATGATGTCCGGCTGGGAGAAGAACGTACCGCAGTTGTCGACGACGGTCTGGTCCCACTCGAGCTGGTAGAAGGCTTCGGCCGACAGGTTGTCGGTCAGGCTCTGGGACACATAGAACATGTTGACCGGAATCAGGCCTTCCTTGATCTCGGCGCCCGGACGACGGAACGCGGACACATCGATCGGGTTGATCGAGTTGATGCCGCTGCCGATGAAGGTACTTTCACCCCAGCTCACCACCTGCTTGCCCAGGCGCACGGAGCCCGGCTGATCGGCGATCGCGTAGTTGTGATAGACGAAGGCGTCGAGGATCTGACCGCCGGCGGACTTGGCGCCTTCCTTGCGGTTGCTGTCGCTGATGTCCTTGAACTGGCGGCTCTCGTCCTTCAGTTCGAAGTCGTACCAGTACTTGCCACGGACGAACACGCCGGTGTCGCCGTATTTCAGTTCGAGGTCATGGATGCCCTTGAAGATCTTCGAGAAGGTTTCGCCGCTCTTGAAGTTGGCATGGCCGTCGTCGGACGTCTGGGACAGACCGTGACCGCCGTTGTTGACGCCGATGAGGTTCTTGTTCGGGCTCTGGGTGGACCAGCTGGCACCGATCGACAGGGAGGAGTCGAACTGGCCTTCGATTTCACCGACGTTGAAACTGACGCCGAATGCTGGCCCGGCGAGCGAAGAAGCAAGACTGACGGCCAGAGGCAGCTTTGCCCGGCGCCAGAACTGGTTTACTGAGGTCATCGACGCTACTCCATGTGCATTATTGTTATGGCAGTGAGTACTTTTAAAAACGCCTGAAGGACCGGGCGCCAGAGGCTTCCCGAAATCGCTTCAATGTTGCATCGCCCCGTTCGTGCGTGTGCCCCGTTCTTAAAAATCCTTGAGCGGACTATAGCCAGCAGGTGGTACTGCTTGATCCCTCTAAAGTGTGATTTGCAGCTGCCGGCCACTCTGGAACAGTCCTTTCGCCAGTCCGACACATGTCGGCATGGCAAGGATGGCTGAAAATTCGGATTTCACAAGCCAAGCGCTTGCTTGGTGGGTCTGGCGCGCCGTTTTCGGCGCGCCAGCGGACGCTCAGAGCGTCGAGAGGAAGGTGCTGTTGTTGGCCTGCCATTCAGTGATGTCGAGGCGGATGCGCTTCTTGTCGAGCTTGCCGACACTGGTCTTGGGAATTTCAGTAACAAGCGCGATCTGGCTCGGGATCGCCCACTTGCTCAAGTGCCCCAATTCAACGAATGGCTTGAGGTGTTCCTTGAGCTCGCGCGCCCCGATGGTGTGCCCTTCACGGACCACCAGCAAGGCAAATGGACGCTCGCCCCACTGCGGATCGGCAATGCCCACCACTGCTACTTCACGTACCGCGACGTGGCGACTGATCAGGTCTTCAAGGTCCAGCGAGGAGATCCACTCGCCGCCGGTCTTGATCACGTCCTTGATCCGGTCACGGATGTCGATCACGCCCATGCTGTCGAGCGTGGCGACGTCGCCGGTGTGCAGCCAGCCGCCCGCCCACAGCTCGGCGCCCTTCTGCGGTTCGTTGAAGTAGCCCTCGGTCAGCCACGGTGCGCGCAGCACCAGTTCGCCCTGGGTCTCGCCGTCGGCCGGGAGGAAATTACCCTCGGTGTCGACGATCGCCGCTTCGACCAGTGGCCCTGGCACGCCGGCCTTGATCCGGTAGGTGGTGCGCTCGTCTTCGGTGCCCGCCATCAACTCATCATTCAGATGCGCGCACGAAACCAGTGGCCCGGTTTCCGACATGCCATAGGCTGCCGTGAGCTGAATGCCCCGGGCCTTGGCTGCCTCATACAGGGAGCGGTTCAGCGCACTGCCACCGATGACGATCTTCCAGCCGCCGAAATCGGTGCCTTGGGCGCCCTTGGCGTTGAGCACCATCTGCAGGATGGTCGGCACACAGTGGGAGAACGTGACCTTTTCCTTGCGCCACAGCTCGACCAGAAACTCCGGATCGTAGCGCCCCGGATAAACCTGCTTGAGCCCGAGCATGGTCGCCACATACGGCAGGCCCCACGCATGCACGTGGAACATCGGGGTGATCGGCATGTACACGTCGTTGGTGCCCAGCAGACGCACGCTGTCGATGGCGCCCATGATGGTCGACACGCCCATGGTGTGCAGCACCAGTTGCCGATGGGTGAAGTACACGCCTTTCGGATTGCCGGTGGTGCCCGTGGTGTAGAACGTGGTGGCGACCGAGTTTTCGTCGAAATCCTGAAAGTCGTACTGCGGACTCGCGGCCGCCAACAGTTGCTCGTACTCACCGACCAGATTCGGCAGATCGGCGGTTTTTTCCGGCAGATCGGTCAGCAGCAGGGTTTTGTCCACCGTGGTCAGGTGCGGCGCGATGGCCTGGTACAACCCGACGAACTCGCTGTTGACCAGCACAAAGCGGTCCTCGGCGTGGTTCATGGTGTAGAGAATCTGTTCCGGCGACAGGCGCACGTTGATGGTGTGGATCACCGCGCCGATCATCGGAATCGCAAACATGCACTCCAGGTAGCGATGGCTGTCCCAGTCCATCACCGCCACGGTGTCACCGGCCTTGACCCCGGCCGCCGTCAGCACGTTGGCCAGCCGCGCGACACGCTCGATCAGGGTCGGGTAGCTGTAACGCAGCTGGTCACGGTAGATGATCTCGCGGGTTTTCTCGTAACGGGCACCGGACATCAGCAGCCGTTTAATCAGCAGTGGATACTGGTACGCCCCTTCGGCGGGCGGAATAACGCGAGTCTGCAACATAAGAATCCCTTTTCTGACTGCACGGTGTTGGCGTTGGAGTTTCGTACTCTAGAACCGTTAGACGTCAGCCAAATCAGCCAAAGGAATGATTTGCAGAGCCGTACAAATGCTAGCTTTGAGCCAGCATTTGCCGGAATCCGTTACGTCACCGCAGGATCAATGCATCTCGGTGAACGCGAGTTTCACGCCAATCGCGATCAGTACAGCGCCCATGGTGCGGTCGAACCAGTGGCCCATGCGGGCGAAACCGGCGCGCACGCGCTGCTGGCTGAACAACATCGCTACCAGGCAGAACCAGGTGGCGGTCGCGACGGCGAGATAAATGCCGTAACCGGCCTGGACTGTCAGCGGGGTATGCGGGTTGATCACCACGGTGAACAGCGACAGGAAGAACAGCGTGGCTTTCGGGTTCAGACCATTGGTCACGAAACCCGAGGTGAACGCGCCACGGGCGGTGCGCTCGCCGGCTTCCTTGTGCAGGTCATCGGTGACGGTTTTCGCCGGTTGCGCGCGCAGGGCCTTGAAGCCGATATACAGCAGGTACGCGGCCGCCGCCCACTTCAGGGCGTTGAACAACACGATCGATTGGGAAACGATCAGCCCGATCCCCAGCAGCGAATAGCCGACGTGCAGGAAAATCGCCGTGCCCACACCCAGCGCCGTCCAGGTCCCGGCGCGTCGACCATGGGTCACGCTTTCACGCACCACCACGGCGAAATCAGGACCGGGGCTGGCAACGGCCAACAGATGGATCAGGGCAACGGTCAAGAATTCGGTCCAGTACATGGGGGCTCCTTTCGGCCAAGCGTAACGAGTTGTTTCATCTGGTAGGCTCGGCAGATTACGCCTTCCCTTCAAAGCACGACAGGTACAGTTGATGACGAACGTCCACCGCGCCGTATTCCTCGATCACCCTTCGCTGGATCTTGGCGATCTCGATCTGAGCTCTTTGCGTGATTGCTTCAGTGATCTGCAACTGTTCGCCCAGACGCTGCCTGCGCAGGTGGTCGAACGCCTGCAGGGTGCGACCGTGGCGATCAGCAACAAAGTCCTGATCGACGCCGCCGCCATGGCCGCCAACCCACAGCTGAAGCTGATCCTGATCACCGCCACCGGCACCAACAACGTCGATCTGGCCGCCGCACGCGCCCACGGCATCACCGTATGCAACTGCCAGGGTTACGGCACGCCGTCGGTGGCGCAGCACACGATCATGCTGCTGCTCAACCTCGCCACGCGTCTGGCCGACTACCAGAAAGCTGTCGCTGAAGGCCGCTGGCAGCAGGCGAAACAGTTCTGCCTGCTGGATTACCCGATCGTCGAACTGGAAGGCAAAACCCTTGGCCTGCTCGGTCACGGCGAATTGGGCGGTGCAGTCGCGCGTCTGGCCGAAGCCTTCGGCATGCGCGTACTGCTGGGGCAGATTCCGGGGCGCCCTGCCCGTGCGGATCGCCTGCCGCTGGAAGAGTTGCTGCCGCAGATCGACGCCCTCACCCTGCACTGCCCGCTCAACGAACATACCCGGCATTTCATCGGCGCCCGCGAACTCGCCTCAATGAAACCCGGCGCCTTCGTGGTCAACACCGCCCGTGGCGGGCTGATCGACGAACAGGCCCTGGCCGATGCCCTGCGCAGCGGTCATCTGGGCGGTGCCGCCACCGACGTGCTGAGCGTCGAGCCGCCGACCCAAGGCAATCCGCTGCTGGCCGCCGACATCCCGCGCCTGATCGTCACCCCGCACAATGCCTGGGGCAGCCGCGAAGCGCGGCAGCGCATCGTCGGCCAACTGGTGGAAAACACCCAGGCGTTCTACAGCGGTAAGGCGCTGCGGGTCGTCAGTTGATAAACTGCGGGACTTTTTTTCACAGGAGCAGTTATGGATCCGCGCAGTGAAGTACTGCTTCGTCAGGCCGAGTTATTCCAGGGTTCGGTGTTGCTGGCCGGTTTGCCTGCCGATGATCTTTTGGGGCGCCTGCCCGAGGCGTTTGGCTGGTGCTGGCACGCCGGCGATCAGGCTGCGCTGGATGCGCGCTTCGAAGGCCGCAGCCATTTTGGCGTGAACGTTCCGGAACGCGAATTCACCAACGCCGTGGTGTTTCTGCCAAAAGCCAAGGACCTGACCGATTACCTCCTCAATGCCGTGGCTTCGCGCCTGGCCGGGCGTGAGGTGTATCTGGTCGGGGAAAAACGCAGCGGTATCGAAGGCGCCTCCAAACAGCTCAACCCGTTCGGCAAGCCGCGCAAGCTCGACAGCGCGCGGCATTGCCAGCTGTGGCAAGTGACCGTGGCCAACGCTCCCGAAGCCAAACCGCTGGAAAGCCTGGCACAGACCTACGAACTGCCGCTGGCCGAAGGCCCGTTGAAAGTCATCAGCCTGCCGGGCGTGTTCAGCCACGGCCGACTGGATCGCGGCAGCGCCCTGCTGCTGGAACACCTGGACAAACTGCCGAGCGGTCATTTGCTGGATTTCGGTTGCGGCGCCGGCGTGCTCGGCGCGGCGGTCAAGCGCCGTTACCCGCACAATCAGGTCACGTTGCTCGACGTTGATGCGTTCGCGGCCGCCAGCAGCCGGTTGACCCTGGCGGCCAATGGTCTGGAAGCCGAGGTGCTGACCGGTGATGGAATCGATGCCGCGCCGATGGGATTGAACGCGATCCTGAGCAACCCGCCGTTCCATGTCGGCGTGCACACCGATTATTTCGCTACCGAGAACTTGCTGCGAAAAGCGGCCAAACATCTGAAAAACGGCGGTGAACTTCGCTTGGTTGCCAACAGTTTCCTGAAGTATCAACCGTTGATCGAAGAGCATCTCGGGGTCTGTGCCATTAAGGCCGAAGGCAACGGATTCCGGATTTACCGGGCCAAGCGCGGCTGAAACTTCTTTTAAAAAAGAGGCTTGCTCAATCGGATTTGCCTAGGCAGAATCCGCTCCGTCCTAGGGGAGTAGTCTCCCACGAGCGCCATGCTCGTCCGGCATACGTCAACATACTTGATCCTCAGATCATGGCGTATGCGACCCAAGCGTCCGCAGCAGACGGATCGCAGGGTTTGACAAGACCTATGACACGCACACCTTACCCGGGGCGGGAAGGCTGTACGTGTCATAGCCGTGTCGACCCGCCCCTTAGGAAATCCTGATGCTGGACTCGTTACTCGTTCCCACCGCAATCGTTGCCTTGGCCGAAATCGGCGACAAGACGCAACTGCTCGCGCTGATTCTCGCCGCTCGCTTTCGCAAACCCTGGCCGATCATCGCCGGTATCGTCGCTGCGACTCTGGCCAACCACGCGGCAGCCGGTGCGGTCGGCGCCTGGTTCGGCAGTTTCTTCTCTGATTCGGTCCTGCACTGGATCCTCGCCGCGAGTTTTGCCGCCACCGCCCTGTGGACGCTGGTGCCGGACAAGATGGATGACGACGAAGCCAGCACCGCCCGCAAGTTCGGGCCATTCCTGACCACCCTGATCGCGTTCTTCCTGGCGGAAATCGGTGACAAGACCCAGATCGCTACGGTGATGCTGGCAGCGCAATATCCGGAGCTGTGGCTGGTGATCATCGGTACGACGGCGGGCATGCTGATCGCCAACGTGCCGGTGGTACTGGCGGGTAATTTTGCGGCGGAGAAACTGCCGCTGACCCTGATCCGTCGACTGGCCGCCTCGGCGTTCCTGATCCTGGCGATCGTCGCGGTGTACAAGGCAATGCAGAGCAGCGGCTGGGTTTGATCCGGCAGATCGCTCCCCCACTCAGTGGGGGAGCGATCATTGCTTCAGGACTTGGGCGCTTTCTCGTAAAGCGGCATGACCTTCGGAATCGCCGCCTGCAAGGCAGCCGTGCGACTGCTGGAAGATGGGTGAGTGCTCATGAACTCCGGTGGCGCACCTTCAGAGGCCTTGCTCATCTTGTTCCACAGGGTGATGGCGGCATTCGGGTTATACCCGGCGCGCGCAGCCAGCTCCAGACCGATCAGGTCGGCTTCGTTCTCGTTGGCGCGGCTGTTGGGCAAGGTCATGCCGTAGTTGGCCACGGTGTCGGCCAGCGCCAGACTGTCCTGGCCCAGACCGAGCAACGCACCGGCACCCTGCTTGGCCATTTCAATGCCATAGGCCTTGGACATGGCCTCACGACCATGCTCACGCAGGGCGTGAGCAATCTCATGGCCCATAACCGCAGCGATTTCATCGTCGGTGAGTTTCAGACTGTCGATCAGCCCGGTATAGAAAATGATCTTGCCGCCAGGACCGCAGTTGGCATTGAGCTCGTCGCTCTTGATCAGGTTCACTTCCCATTTCCACTGCGCAGCGTCCGGACGAAAGTTCGGTGCCTGGGCAATCAAGCGGTTGGCAATCGCCTGAACACGCTTGGCATCGTTGCTGGTCTTGTCCAGCACGCCTTTGCTGGACGCCTCGCCCACGGTCTTCTGATAGGACTGGGCATACATCTGGTCGACCTCTTGCGAGGACAGCATGCTGAACATGTACTGCTTGCGTTCCACGCCCACGGCACCGCCACTGGTGGTGTTGACCGACTGACAACCGGCCAGCAACAACGCTGCGCTCAGTGCACTTACAACCAATGTCTTGTTCATTCAAAAGCTCCCTGAAAACCTGCCGCGTATCCTAGGCGGGTAATGGTATCGACGCCAGATACAACGGACGTGTTGCACCTGTTTTCAGAAGACACGCTTCTGACCTGTAGGAAAAAATTCATATCCACCTCCAAGCGCACTGCCACTGCGGCGCCCACTGATCCATTTGCGACATTCAGATTCACTTCGCCTCATGGCGCAATAGTGGCTGCCGATACAACAGCGCAGACGTCCTCTCGCGTGCGGAGCTCCCATGAAGTTCAAGTCGATCCAGTTTTCCGTGGCCGCCCTGGCCGGCGCCATCGTGCTCAGCGTAGTTGCCGCGCTGGTGCTGTATGCGCTGTTCTCCGGTGCCCGCACCCAGGAGATGGTCCAGCAACGGACCCAGGCCCAGTTCGAACAAGTCATCGAACAACGCCTGACCTCGCTGGCGCAGACCCAGGTCAGCCAGATCCAGCGCGAGCTGGAAGCACCACTGTTGATTGCCGGCGGACTGGTACGCGTCAACGCCCTGCTCGGCACACCGGGCACCGACGGCCAGCCACGCCTGACCGTAAGCCGTGAGCAACTGATCAGCCTGATCAAGGAAAACGTCGAGAAGAACCCGAAGATTCTCGGCACCTACATCGGCTGGGAAAAAAATGCGCTGGATCATAATGACGCGGCCTACGTCGGCACCCAGGTTGTCGGCATCGACCCTGGCAACGGCCGCTTCCTGCCGTGGTGGTTTCGCAATGACGACGGCACCCTGGGCCTGGACAAACTGGTGGACGTCGACGACCAGAAAGTCCTGTCCACCGGCGTGCGCGCCAGCGAGTACTATCTGTGCTCGAAAGAAACCAAGAAATCCTGCGTGATCGATCCGGCCCCGTACAAGGTCGGCGACAAGATCGTCATGCTCGCCTCCTTCATTGAACCGATCATGCTCAACGGCGCCTTCCAGGGCATCGTCGGCGCCGACCTGTCGGTGAACTTCATCCAGGAAATGCTCCTGGCTGCGAACCAGAAACTCTACAGCGGCGCCGGACAGATGGCCCTGATCGGCAGCAATGGCCGGATCGTTGCCTACACCAAGGATCCGAGCAAATTCGGCGAGAAGGTCAGCGATATCCTCGACGCCCAGCAGATTGCCAACATGGCCAGTCTCAAGCGCGGCGAAGTGACTTACACCGTCAATAAAGAGCAAGGCCGGATCGAGCTGTACCTGCCGTTCGGTATCGGCCAGACCGAGGCGCGCTGGACCCTGATGCTGCAACTGCCGCTCGACGCGGTGATGGCGGATCTGCAAAAGCTGCAAGGCGACCTCGACGCCCAGCGCAAGTCCGACACCTTCGGCATGGCCATGGTCGGTCTGATCATTGCCGGTCTCGGCTTGCTGGTGATCTGGCTGGTGGGCCACGGCATCGCCCGTCCGCTCAAACAAATGGTGACCATGCTCGATGACATCGCCCAGGGCGAAGGTGACCTGACCCGTCGTTTGAGCAGTGACCGCAAGGACGAACTCGGTTCAATCGCCAAAGGCTTCAATACTTTCCTCGCCAAGCTGCAGGGGATGATCACGCAGGTGGTGTCGTCGGTGCAGAGCGTCAGCGATTCCTCGGAGCACACGGCGGACATCGCGATCCGTACCAATATCGGCATTCAGAAACAGATGGCCGAGATCGATCAGGTGGCCACCGCTGTGCAGGAAATGACCGCCACCGCACAAGACGTGGCGCGCAATGCGACCCAGGCGGCACAAGCCGCCAGCCACGCCGATCAGGCGGCCAGTCAGGGCATGCAGATCGTGCGCGACACCTCCAACTCGATTGGCGTGCTGGCCGTGGAAATCGGCAAGGCCGTGGACGTGGTGCAGACACTGGCCAAGGACAGCGAAAACATCAACGCGATCCTCATCGCCATTCGCGGGATCGCCGAGCAGACCAACCTGCTGGCCCTCAACGCGGCGATTGAAGCGGCGCGTGCCGGTGAGCAGGGTCGCGGGTTTGCCGTGGTGGCCGACGAAGTGCGCAACCTGGCGCAGAAAACCCAGAAGGCCACCGAAGAAATCCAGAGCATGATCCAGCAACTGCAACAGGGCACTCGCGATGTGGTGCGGGTCATGGAGGACAGCCAGAACCGCACCGACGAAAGTGTGCAGCACGCGGCGAAGGCCGCCGAAGCACTGGAAACGATTACTCAGGCGGTTTCGGTGATCAATGACATGAACACACAGATCGCCAGCGCCGCCGAAGAACAGAGCGCGGTGGCCGACGACATCAACCGCAACGTGATCAACATCGGTCAGGTGGCGAATGAGGTGGCCGGCGGTGCGGATGAATCGAGTTCGGCCAGTGCCGATCTGACCAAGCTGGCGGAGCAGCAGCGGCGGTTGATCAATCAGTTCAAGGTCTAGCCGACAGTGATCGTTCCCATGCTCGGCGCGGGAACGATCACTGCAGGGTCAGGCCGGGGTCAAACACTCCGGCCCATTGAGTTTCGGATCATTGACCAGGTTCGCCAGCACCCGCTCGCGCAAGGCGGCAGGCTCGCTGGCGAGCAAACCCTGCAGGACGTGCAGCGGCGTTTCAGGATCAAGCCACGCCGCCTGCCCCGCCTCATCGAGAATCAACGGCCGGCGCTGACTGGCGGCCGGTTGTGTTATTACCGCCGTACTCAGCCAGACTTGCTCCTGCACCGGATACGCTTCCCAGATCGCCGCAAAAAACAACGAAGAACCCTCCCCCGGCGTCAGCCAGTACGGGCGTTTGCGCGTGGTGCCGCGCCACTCGTAGAAGCCGTTGGCCGGCAGCAGGCAGCGACGCAGACGCAGGGCTTCACGGAACATCGGCTGCTCGGCGACGGTTTCGGCCCGGGCGTGGGCCGGGGTACGTGACAGGTCGGTCAGCCACGGCGGCGTCAGCCCCCAACGCGCACGGGCCAGCGTGCGCTGGCCGTCGGGTTCGGCGCGCAGCATCAACACCGAATCGTTGGGGGAAATGTTCCACTGCGCCTGCTGATCGGCAGGAAAACCTGGCAGGCTCGCAAAATCGCGGTTCCAGCGAAACAGGGCATAACGTCCACACATGGGGCAGCACGACTCACAAATAAAACGAACGCCAGCCTAACAGACCAGCGTCCCGGGATAGCCATCCGGTTCATCGCCGGGCAGCGGCAGCGCGGCATTGTACGCACGGATCAGCTCGCGGGCGTATTCGGCCTGGTCGTTATCGACCGACAGGCCCAACAGGCCGAAAATCGGCAACTCCCCCGTACCGCCCAGCAAATCGCGCCCGACCAGATGCGCCTCGATGCCCTCGCTGGCGAGCATGCCCTTGAGCATCTCGCCCTCCATCAGGTTTTCCGGCTCGTAGATTCGCTGCATGGCCGCGCCTCACTCGTTTTCGCTGAAGACTTCCAGAAACCAGTCCTCTCCATGGACCTGCAACACAAAGGTGATCGGCCGACAACAGACCTGACAGTCTTCAATATAGGTCTGGTCGCCAGCGGAGAGATCCACGGTCGTCTCGACCTCTTCACCACAATACGGACATTCATATACTGCGCTTTCCAGCATCGCGGTCTCCCGGGTGACTTGTGCGTATAATCGCCGGTCTATTTGCAGGGCTATTTTTGTCTGGCTACTTTTTCAGACCGTGCCCCGTTGGTTTTCGATCAAAACCTTTACTTACCCTAGCCGTTTCCAACAAGAGAGCATGATGGGCGAATTCGATGCCATCCGACCTTACGACGACAGCGAAGTACCTGCGGTACTGGCGCGACTGCTCGGCGACAAGGCGTTTCTAGATATCCTCACCCACTTCCGCTTCCCGCGTTTTGCCGGTGCCTTCGGCTGGATGCTCAAACCCCTTATAGCCCATCGGCTGCGTCGTGAGTTTGCCGACGTGACCTCCGTGGCCACTTTGCAGGACAAGGTCGAGTTCTACGTCGACCACACCATCGAGCGCGCCACCGATGGCGTGACCTACACCGGTGTCGAACAATTCAAGTCCGGCAGCGCCTACCTGTTCATCGCCAACCACCGCGACATCGTGATGGACCCGGCCTTCGTCAATTACGCCGTGTACCACGCCGGCCTGCCGACGCCGCGTATCGCGATTGGCGACAACCTGCTGCAAAAGCCGTTCGTCAGCGACCTGATGCGCTTGAACAAGAGCTTCATCGTGCACCGTTCGATCACCGGGCGCCGCGAGAAAATGGCGGCGTATCAATTGCTGTCGGCCTACATCAACCACTCGATCCGCAATGATTGCGCCTCGATCTGGATCGCCCAGGCCGAAGGTCGGGCCAAGGACGGCGACGATCGTACCGAGTCGGCGATCCTCAAGATGTTCCACATGAGCCGCAAGGACGAGCCGTTCGGCGAGGTCATCCAGTCGCTGAACCTGACTCCGGTGTCGATCAGCTACGAATACGACCCGTGCGACCAGGCCAAGGCCCGTGAGCTGTACATCCGCGCCACCACCGGCACCTACAGCAAGGCGCCGGGCGAGGATGACGTGAGCATCGCCAAGGGCATCACCGGCTACAAGGGCCGGGTGCACGTGAACTTCGCTGCGCCGATCACCGAGCTGTTCGAGGACACCAAGCAATTGGCGGTCGAGATGGACAAGCAGATTCTCGGCGGCTACCGGTTGTTCCCGGTGCATTACCTGGCGTATGCGCAGTGGGCCGATGCCGATCCGCAGTTGAACGTGCCGAAGGCTGCCGACGTGTTCGGTGCCGAGGAACTGGCCAAGGCCCAAGAAGAGTGGCAGAGCCGTCTGGACGCTTGCCCGCAAGAGCATCGTCCGTATCTGGTGCTGCAATATGCGACGCCAGTGCGCAATCAGTACCGGGTCAAGGCTGGCTTGCCGCTGTAAGCGGTTTTGGCCAGATACAAGAACGGCGCCTTCGGGCGCCGTTCTTCGTTCAGAAGCGGGTACTGATCCAGGACACCAGCAACGCCAGCCCCAGGCAGGCAAAACCGAAGCGGTAGAAGAAGCGGTTCATGCGCAGGGTCGCCCAATCGAGCACCGGTTCCTGATTCGGCTGACTTTGGCGCTGGGCCGCGATACTGGCCATCGCCCGTTGTTCACGGCGACGGGTCGCGTGCAGCAGCCAACTGCCGGGGAAGGCCAACAGCAGGGCCAGCAGGTTGATCAGCTTGGCGGGATGGGCGGTAAACAGCGTCATCAAGTGCAGCGACATCACAGACCTCAATCTAGACCGGTATGGCGAGCGCCAGATCGACGACCGCGGCGCGGATTCTACCGGAACCCTCCCCGCCAACCCCAGTCTTTACGACAAATAACCCATCAATCGACCGATGGCTGTCCTGTGTCACGGCATCGTCATTTGTTTCAGTCACCCTGCGCGCCTCGAAACCGACACGGAACGCGACATGCTTCACGCTGAAAACCAGGATCGCCTGTACCTCATCTCCCCGTCCGACGAGCAGCAAACCCTCGTCGGCAGCCTGGCCTTCAATGTTCAGGACCGTCACTGGCTGGTGTATTGCGCCCTCGGCGGGCACCAGCACGCGGACTTGCCCGAGACCGACCTGCTGACCGGCGTCAGCGTCCTCGACTTCTATTCTCAGGCCGCCTGAACGAAAAAAGCCCGGGGCCATCACTGGCTCCGGGCTTTTTCACATCTGGTGCATGGCTTATTCGGCGAGGATCTGGCCTATGGACGGATCCTTGAACAGACGGGTCAACGCATCGCTCAGCACATCGCTGACCAGTTTGGTGTTGGTTTCCTGGTTCGGCGCCATGCCGAAACGCTGGTCCAGCGAGGCGCCGTAACGGCCGCTGTAGCGACGGTTGCCGCTCTGCACGTCGGAGCGGAAGGTCGCGCCGATGGTGGCCTCGGTCACGTACATGCCTTCTTTCGGCGACTGGTATTTCAGCTCAGTCAGGGTCACGGTCAGTTGTGGAGCATTCATCGCACCGCTGGACGGGGTGAAGCCCAGCAGACGTACGGCCGCTTCGGCCTGGGCCTGCAACTTCGGCAGGATCTGCTCGCGCTGCACGGTGATGGCGCTGGTTTCCGGGTACAGGCCGCCACGGGTGCCGAGGGTTGGTGACGGACGACCGTCAACCACGCGAACCACGACAGGCTGGCCATGGCCGACCGGTGCCAGCTGAGTGGTCAGCTTCGGTTCCGGGCTCAGTTGTTGCGGGCTGTGGGCGCAGCCAACCAGGGTCAAACTGGTCACAGTGATCAAACCGAACAACAGGCGTTGCAACATGCTCTTCTCTCCAGAATCAGGCACAGACAGGCCGGCAGTATAGCGGTGGGCCACTGTGGGTCACCAGCACTGAAATCTCAGACAAAACCCGCCGCCAGCGGTTCCTGTCACACATTCTTCACCCCCCGTACACGTGCGCGTCACGCCCCTTTGACAATCTTCCTCACAGATTCCCAAAAGGAGCACTGTCATGCGCTATCTGATCTCGTTGTTCGCCCCCCGCCCGCTGCACCGCAGCTTTGCCCTGCTCGACCGCAACGGCCATTGCCAGGCCTTCAAGCAATGCAGCCTGCAACCGATGGGTGACGGCTGGGTGGAAATCGAGGAAATCCGTCTCAACTGGCTGCACCAGCCACTGCCCGCCAGCGCCCGGGTCGAACAGCAGCGCCCACGCGCACGCGCTCAGGCAATGTTGAGCATCTGACCGGATGCCTAATAAAAGTCATTAATCTCGACCAACTCCGCGCATTTCTTCGATACAATCTCCCCCCGATTATAAGGACGTCTCCTGATCGGGCCCCGCAACAGCGTCAATGCGCTTGCATTGGCATCCAAATCGCCCACAGAGAGCCGCCCACACAGATCGAGTGAAGCTGGCGTGCTTGCTGTTTCCCTGGCAAATCCCGCTTTTCGCGAATCTGCAGAGCTGTCATGACGCTCGGCCACTGAGTAGTTTGCCCCTCCGGGCACGGTGCCAGCCCCGGACAGCCCTTTTTGAGGTTCACGTCTTCAAAAGAGCGTGAAAAAAACGGGTTTTCACAACTTCACAAGAGTGTGGCGAGCAAATGAATAGTTTTGCGTCTGAACATGCACCATTAGCGTCTGAAACAGCCCAACGACACAGGAACGGGAACGCCTCGACTACCGGAGCCTGAAGCCTGTCCGCTACGGATTTGGTTGCACGAACGGATGTCTCGACCATAAGTCGAATTGCCAGCCCCGTGCCGAAATGAGTTCATGGGACTCTTGAAGCCAGGCCGCACGCATCCGTCGAAGTTGCGAAAAATTGCGAAGATTCGGACATGGCACACCTGACCAAGGATACCGGGGCTCAACTGACCTGCCCTGGACGCCTGGCAGCCATGCCGACAATTTGGTGCTGCAGATTTTGGAGACGCGTTAAATGGCGCATAACGAAGCAGTCGACGTAGTTCTGGTTGGGGCCGGCATCATGAGTGCCACCCTCGCAGTACTGCTCAAGGAACTCGACCCGGCGATCAAGCTGGAAGTCGTCGAGCTGATGGATTCCGGTGCCGCCGAGAGTTCCAACCCCTGGAACAACGCCGGTACCGGCCACGCCGGCCTGTGCGAGCTGAACTACACGCCGCAGGCTGCCGACGGCACCGTCGACATCAAGAAAGCCGTGCACATCAACACCCAGTTCGAGGTGTCGAAGCAGTTCTGGTCGTACCTGACCAAAAAAGGCACGTTCGGCTCGTGCAAATCCTTCATCAGTCCGGTGCCGCACCTGAGTTACGTCGAGGGCGAGAAAGGCGTGTCGTTCCTCAAGGAACGCTTCAACGTGCTGCACAAGCACCACGCCTTCGCCGACATGGAATACACCGAAGACAAGGCGAAGATGGCCGAGTGGATGCCACTGATGATGCCGGGTCGTCCAAAAGACCAGGTGCTCGCCGCCACCCGCGTGATCAACGGCACCGACGTCAACTTCGGCGCCCTGACCAATCAGTTGCTCAAGCACCTGACCAGCGCACCCGATGCCCAGGTCAAGTACTGCAAGCGCGTGACCGGCCTCAAGCGTAACGGCAATGGCTGGACCGTCAGCATCAAGGACGTCAACAGCGGCAGCAGCCGTGAAGTCGACGCCAAGTTCGTGTTCCTCGGCGCCGGTGGCGCGGCCCTGCCGCTGCTGCAAGCCTCGGGCATCGAAGAAAGCAAAGGCTTCGGCGGCTTCCCGATCAGCGGCCAGTGGCTGCGTTGCGACAACCCGGACGTGGTCAAGCATCACCAGGCCAAGGTTTACAGCCAGGCGGCCGTGGGTTCGCCACCGATGTCCGTGCCGCACCTGGACACCCGCGTCGTCGACGGCAAGAAATCCCTGCTGTTCGGGCCATACGCCGGTTTCACCACCAAGTTCCTCAAGCACGGCTCCTTCATGGACCTGCCGCTGTCGGTTCGCGCCGGCAACATCGGGCCGATGCTGGCCGTGGCAAAAAACAACATGGACCTGACCAAGTACCTGGTCAGCGAAGTGATGCAGTCGATGGAACAGCGTCTGGAATCCCTGCGCCGTTTCTACCCCGAGGCGAAAGCCGAAGACTGGCGCCTGGAAGTGGCCGGCCAACGGGTGCAGATCATCAAGAAAGACCCGAAAAAAGGCGGCATCCTGCAGTTCGGCACCGAACTGGTGGCCGCGAAGGACGGCTCCCTCGCCGCCCTGCTCGGCGCTTCGCCAGGTGCTTCGGTGACCGTTTCGATCATGCTGGAACTGATCGAGAAGTGCTTCCCGGCCAAGGCCAAGGGTGAGTGGGCTGCCAAACTGGCGGAAATTTTCCCGGCCCGTGAAAAGGTCCTGGAAACCGACGCTGCGCTGTATCGCAAGATCAACACGCAGAACAACGTCGCGCTGGAACTGGTTGAAGCCAGCAACGAGACCGAAAGCTACGCCTGATTCGGCCCCATGAAAAACGCCCCGCACTCGATGAGTGCGGGGCGTTTTTTTATGCCTGTGGAAAACTTCGGGCTATCAGCCGCGGGCTTTCTCGATCAGCTCGATGTATTCCGCAGCGTTGCGTTGATCGCGGATCAGGTCGACGAAGGTCTTGCCGTGCTCGTCCTTGCCGTCCACGTCATAACCGGCGGCAACGAAGAACGTCAGGAAACGCTCGAAATCGTCGATGCGCAGGCCACGGTAAGCCTTGACCAGTTTGTGCAGCGACGGCGAAGTGGCGTCGACCGGCTCAAAATCGAGGAACAGCTTGATCTGCTCATCGCCGATCTCGTCACCAATCACTTGCTTCTTATCTTTACGCATTGCCGACTCCAGCTCGCAGACATTTCACGGGGCGGGCAGTTTACCCCTGCGCGGGCACAAGGCTCAACGCGAGCGCGTGCTGCCGGTGTGCAAATCGGCCCAGATATGGCCGTTGGCGTAGGTCAGGAACTGGCAATACACGGTGCCATTGCGCAACAGATCGATCACCACCCGGTACTGGGGCAGCGGGTAATAGAGCGTCAGGGTTTTGCTCTTGGCGTCATACGCCGGTTTTTTCAGGCTTTTGCTTTCGCCATCGAAGTTGACCAGCACCTGATTGATCGACGCCCCCTTGTTCAGGGGTTTGCCTTTGAGGCGGATCATCAACGAAGAGGTGACCGGAATCGGCTGCTGATTGGACTGACGCTGGGCCCCCACCACCACTGAATAATCGGTGACCTGCAACAGTTGCTGCTGCTCGGGTTCGGTATCGCGCAGGGTCAGATCGTCCGGCGGCAGGAATTGACTGTGCATCGGAGCGGCGGACAGGGGCAGGCTGAGGGTCAGCAACAGAGCGGCGCAGCTGCGGATCAAGAGGCTCATGACAGGCTCCGGGGGACGGGGCCGAGCACTTTAGCAGCCTTTAAAGCAAAAGATCGCAGCCTGGGGCTGCGATCTTTCAGGGGGGGCTTACATGCCTTTGACGGCGAAGATCCCGTTGGCGTTGCGCCAGTAGCCTTTGTAGTCCATGCCGTAACCGAAGATGTAACGGTCGATGCACGGCAGACCGACGAAGTCGGCTTTCAGATCAGGACGAGCCTTGCGGTCGTGCTCCTTGTCGATCAGCACGGCAGTGTGCACTTTGCGCGCGCCAGCGTGACGGCAGAAGTCGATGATCGCGCCGAGGGTGTGACCTTCGTCGAGGATGTCGTCGATGATCAGCACGTCGCGGTCGATGAACGAGACTTCCGGCTTGGCTTTCCAGAACAGGTCGCCGCCGCTGGTTTCGTTGCGATAGCGGGTGGCGTGCAGGTAGGACGCTTCCAGCGGGAACTGCAAATGAGTCAGCAGTTTGCCGGAGAAGATCAGGCCACCGTTCATCACGCAGAACACCACCGGGTTGCTGTCGGCCAGTTGTTCGTTGATTTGTGCACCGACGCGGGCAATGGCAGCCTCGACTTCAGCTTCGGTGTACAGGCAGTCAGCCTCTCGCATGATTTGACGGATATGCTCGAGATCAGCGGACATGGCGCTCTCCAGGGGGGACGGATTTCGGAAAAGCGGGCAAAGGTACGCATCAACCGGGGCCGAATCAAGCATTTGTGGACTAACGTACTGTATGTCCTATAGGACATCACCCTCGGATAGATTAATCTAGGCCGGTTTTTTTGCCCGCCGCCGGAGCCTTTCCCCATGTCCATCCAAGAGATCCGCCATCCGCTGATCCGTCACAAACTTGGCCTTATGCGCCGTGCAGACATCAGCACCAAGAATTTCCGTGAGCTCGCTCAGGAAGTCGGTGCCCTGTTGACCTATGAAGCGACCAAAGACCTGCCGCTGGAAACCTACGATATCGAAGGTTGGTGCGGCACTGTGTCGGTCGAGAAAATCGCCGGCAAGAAGATTACCGTCGTGCCGATCCTGCGCGCCGGCATCGGCATGCTCGAAGGCGTGCTCAGCCTGATCCCGGGCGCAAAAGTCAGCGCCGTGGGCGTTGCCCGTAACGAAGAAACCTTGCAGGCCCACACCTATCTGGAAAAACTGGTTCCGGAAATCGACGAGCGCCTGGCGATGATCATCGACCCGATGCTCGCCACCGGCAGCTCCATGGTCGCGACCATCGACCTGCTGAAGAAGGCCGGTTGCAAGGACATCCGCGCGATGGTGCTGGTTGCCGCACCGGAAGGCATTGCCGCTGTCGAGCAGGCCCACCCGGACGTGATCATTTACACCGCGTCCATCGATCAGAAACTCAACGAGCACGGTTACATCATTCCTGGGCTTGGCGATGCCGGTGACAAGATCTTCGGCACCAAGCAGAAGGACGCTTAAGCATGCAACAAGAGTTCAACGATCCGCTCTGGCGCACCGTACTGTCCGGCGCACAGATGCTGTTCGTGGCTTTCGGCGCCCTGGTGCTGATGCCACTGATCACGGGCCTGGACCCGAACGTGGCACTGTTTACCGCAGGTCTGGGCACGATACTGTTCCAGATCGTCACCGGGCGTCAGGTGCCGGTGTTCCTGGCGTCGAGCTTCGCCTTCATTACCCCGATCATTCTCGCCAAGGGCCAGTTCGGCCTGGCGGCGACCATGGGCGGCGTGATGGCGGCCGGTTTCGTCTACACCTTCCTCGGTCTTGCCGTGAAGATCAAAGGCACCGGGTTCATTGACCGTCTGCTGCCGCCGGTGGTGATCGGCCCTGTGATTATCTCCATCGGCCTGGCCATGGCGCCGATTGCCGCGAACATGGCGATGGGCAAGGCCGGCGACGGTTCGGAGCTGATCCATTACCAGACCGCGATGATGATCTCGATGCCGGCGCTGCTGACCACGTTGATCGTGGCGGTGTTCGGCAAGGGCATTTTCCGTCTGGTGCCGATCATTTCCGGCGTGCTGGTGGGCTTTGCCCTGTCCTTCTACTTCGGCGTGGTCGACACCGCAAAGATTGCCGCGGCACCGTGGTTTGCCCTGCCGGCCTTCACCGCACCGGAGTTCAACTGGCAGGCGATCCTGTTCATCGTTCCGGTAGCGCTGGCCCCGGCCATCGAGCACATCGGCGGCGTGATTGCGGTCGGCAGCGTGACCGGTCGCGACTACCTGAAGAAGCCGGGCCTGCATCGCACCCTGCTCGGTGACGGCATCGCCACCACCGCAGCCGGTCTGTTCGGCGGTCCGCCCAACACCACCTACGCGGAAGTGACCGGCGCGGTGATGCTGACCAAGAACTACAACCCGAAAATCATGACCTGGGCGGCGATCTTCGCCATCAGCCTGGCGTTCATCGGCAAGTTCGGCGCCCTGCTGCAAAGCATTCCGGTGCCGGTGATGGGCGGGATTCTGTGCCTGCTGTTCGGTTCAATCGCGGCGGTGGGGATGAACACCCTGATCCGTCACAAGATCGATCTGGGCGAGGCGCGCAATCTGGTGATCGTCTCGGTAACCCTGGTGTTCGGTATCGGCGGTGTGCTGGTCGGCACCGGCACCGGTCCCGACGACTTCGGTCTCAAAGGCATCGCGCTGTGCGCGGTGGTGGCGATTGCGCTGAACCTGCTGCTGCCGGGCAATGACGGCTGGAAGCAGAAGAAGGCGGATGAGCCGCTGATCTAAGCCTTAGCTTCAAGATCGTTCCCACGCGGATCAACCCACACTGATCGTTCCCACGCTCTGCGTGGGAACGATCAAAGCCAGCCTGCTGGCGACGCTTTCAGAGGGCCAACGGCGCCCGTTCACAAAGCGTTGCCAACGCCTTCGCCCATTGCGGGTCGTCATTCAGGCACGGCACCAGCACCAGCTCTTCGCCCCCCGCCTCGCGGAACTGTTCCTTGCCGCGATCGCCGATCTCTTCCAGCGTCTCGATGCAATCGGCAACAAACGCCGGGCACATCACCAGAATCTTCTTCACGCCGCTTTTGGCCAGCTCATCCAGCCGCGCTTCAGTGTAGGGCTCGATCCATTTCGCCCGGCCCAGACGCGATTGAAACGACACCGACCACTTGCCGTCCGCCAGCCCCATGCGCTCAGCGAACAACGCCGCGGTGCGCAGGCATTGGGCGCGATAACAGGTGGCCAGGACGGCAGCCGAAGCGTTCCTGCAGCAATCTTCATTCTTGAAGCAATGATTGCCGGTCGGGTCGAGCTTGGTCAGGTGCCGCTCGGGCAAACCATGGAAGCTCAGCAACAGGTGATCGTAATCCTGCTGCAAGTGCGGCTTGGCGCTCGCCACCAGAGCGTCGAGGTACTCCGGCTGATCGTAGAACGGCTGCAACACCGACAGTTGCACATTGAGTTTCTTTTCGCGTACCACCCGCTTGGCTTCTTCAATCACCGTGGTGGTGGTGCTGTCGGCGAACTGTGGATAAAGCGGCGCGAGGGTAATGCGTTTGTGCCCCGCCGCTACCAGCTTCATCAGACTTGTCTCAATCGACGGCTCACCGTAACGCATGGCCAGTTCCACCGGGCCGTGGGTCCACTGCGCCTTCATCTGCTGTTGCAGGCGACGACTGAGCACCACCAGCGGCGACCCTTCGTCCCACCAGATCGAGGCGTAGGCATGGGCCGACTGCTCCGGGCGCTTGATCAGGATCAGCGACACCAGCAGACGCCGCAGCGGCCACGGCAGGTCGATCACGTACGGGTCCATCAGGAATTGATTGAGATAGCGGCGCACGTCGGCCACCGAAGTGGAGGCCGGCGAGCCCAGGTTGACCAGAAGCAAGGCGTGATCGGTCATGCAACGTCCTATTTCAGAGGCGGCTGGACAGATCGTCCAGGGCCGCGCGTAAATCCGTGAACCGGAAAGTGAATCCCGCTTCCAGCAAGCGTTTGGGCGTGGCCCGTTGGCCTCCCAGCAACAGCAATGACATCTCGCCGAGCCCGACCTTCAAGGCGAGCGCCGGCATCGGCATGAACGCCGGGCGGTGCAACACGCTGCCCAGCGTCCTGGCGAATTCGCGATTGCGCACCGGTTTCGGCGCGCACGCATTATAAGGACCGCTCGCCTGATTGCGGTGCAGAAGAAAATCAATCAGGGCGATTTGGTCATCGATATGAATCCACGGCATCCACTGCCGACCGTTGCCCAAAGGCCCGCCCAGCCCGAGCTTGAACGGCAGCAGCAGGCGCGACAAAAAGCCGCCCTCGGCCGACAGCACCAGGCCGGTGCGCACCAGCACCACGCGAATGTCCATCGCTTCGGCGCGTTGCGCGGTTTCCTCCCAGGCGATGCACAACTGGCTGGCGAAATCGTCGATCACCGGCGGCGAGTCCTCGGTCAACTCACGTTCGCCACCGTCACCGTACCAACCCACGGCCGAGCCCGAGATCAGCAGCGACGGTTTCTGCCCGCGCTTTTCCAGCCATGCCAGCAGCGATTCGGTCAGTGTGATCCGGCTACTCCACAACAGCGCCTTGCGCCGATGGGTCCACGGCCGGTCGGCAATCGGCGCGCCGGCCAGGTTGACGATCACGTCGACCGGTTCGTCGCCAAGGTCCTCCAGACGCGCGACGCCACGCACCTGGGCGCCACAGATTTGCGCAACTTTCTCCGGACGGCGGCTCCAGACCGTCAGGCGATGCCCTTGTCCGGACCAGTACCGGCAAAGCTGACGTCCGATCAACCCAGTACCGCCGGTCAGCAATATCTGCATGACTTCTTCCTCGCGTGGCGTTTTACCCCGATCACTAGTCTATTTTTATAAACAGGGATCTTTTCTATCGGGCAGGCTCTATTGTTTAACCATAGGCCAAGCTGTCAGAACCAGAACGCTGGAAGTTATACCAAAAAACATAATTGTACAGGTTTCATCCACGGCGTAGTCTGTGCAGAAAGGTAAACGAGGCCCCTATGACTGTACCTATAGCAATCATTGGCACCGGCATCGCCGGACTCTCCGCCGCCCAGGCACTCACGGATGCCGGGCATACCGTTCAGTTGTTCGATAAAAGTCGCGGCAGCGGCGGGCGCATGTCGAGCAAGCGCAGCGATGCCGGCTCGCTGGACATGGGTGCGCAATACTTCACCGCCCGTGACCGGCGCTTCGTGACCGAAGTCCAGCGCTGGCAAAGCAAAGGCTGGGTCGCCGAATGGGCACCGCAGCTCTACACCTATCATGGCGGGCAACTGAACCTGTCGCCGGACGAACAGACCCGCTGGGTCGGCACGCCGCGCATGAGCGCCATCACTCGCGGCCTGCTCGATGGCCTGGAAGTGCATTTCGCCTGCCGGATCACCGAGGTCTATCGCGGTGAAGAACATTGGCACCTGCAGGACGCCGAGGGTTTCACCCACGGGCCGTTCAGCCACGTGGTGGTCGCCACGCCGGCGCCTCAGGCCACTGCCCTGCTGGCCTCCGCGCCGAAACTCGCCGGCGCCGCCGCCGGCGTGAAAATGGACCCGACCTGGGCCGTCGCCCTCGCCTTCGACACGCCACTGGATACGCCGATCGAAGGCTGCTTCGTTCAGGACAGCGCCCTTGACTGGCTGGCCCGCAACCGCAGCAAACCGGGTCGCGACACCACCTGCGACACCTGGGTTCTGCACGCCACCAGTGCCTGGAGCCGGCAGCACATCGACCTGCCCAAGGAAGCGGTGATCGAACAATTGCACGGCGCCTTCGCCGAGTTGCTGCACAGCGCCATGCCGGCACCGACCTTCAGCCTCGCCCACCGCTGGCTGTATGCCCGCCCCGCCAGCAGCCACGAATGGGGCACCCTGGCCGACGCCGATCTGGGCCTGTATGCCTGTGGCGACTGGTGCCTGTCGGGTCGGGTCGAAGGGGCGTGGCTCAGTGGCCAGGAGGCGGCAAGACGCTTGCACGAACACCTGCAGTGAATCGCATCAATCCGCGCAAATTGCTGCTGTCGAAATGGACAGCAGCCCACCCGCAAAACCGTGAAAAGCATTTTCTGGTGACCGAACTCTTCCGCGACGAGGACGGCACAGTGCTGGAAATCGAATTGCAGGCGGTGCTAACCCGGCGTACCGAGCAATGCGACTGGCGCGCCCTGGAGGATGATTCACGCTGGAAAATGGGCTGGCGTTAAAAACCTCAAAAAAACTTATACAAACAGTTTGACTTGTACACCCATGAATCTATGCTGAGAGCATGTTGTACAGATCTATTTGTCTGTACAGGTTCAGATTCGAGGTTGTTGCATGTCCGACTCATCGACGTCCCTGCCGAAAATCGCCATCAGCGCCTGCCTGATGGGCGCCGAAGTACGCTACAACGGCGGACACAAGGAATCGCGGCTGTGCAGCCGCACCCTGGCCGAGCATTTTGAATTCGTTCCCGTCTGTCCTGAAGTCGCGATCGGTCTGGGGATTCCCCGCGAACCGATCCGTCTGGTGGGTGACCCGACCAGGCCCGAGGCGGTCGGCACCGTCAATTCATCGATCAATGTCACCCAACCGCTGGCGGCCTATGGAGAAAAAATGGCTGCAGAGCTCGATGGCATCTGCGGCTACATCTTCATGCAGCAATCGCCGTCCTGCGGACTTGAGCGAGTCAAGGTCTACCATGCCAACGGCGCACCGGTGAATGGTGGCGGGCGCGGCATTTACGCCGAGGCGTTCTGTGCACGGCATCCGGATCTGCCGGTGGAAGAAGCCGGGCGCCTTAATGACCCCGTGCTGCGGGAGAACTTCATCACTCGCGTACTCGCCTACCGCGAATGGCAGCAAGTGCTCAAGCAAGGCCTGAGCCGCCGCGCGCTCACCGACTTCCACTCGCGCTACAAATACCTGCTGATGGCCCACAACCCGGTGCAATACAAGGCGCTGGGCAATCGGCTGGGCAACATGGGCCGGACCGACCCGGCCGAGCTGGGCCCGCGCTATTTCAGCGAATTGATGGCGGCGCTGAAAAAATGCGCCACTCGCCGCACCCACAGCAATGTCCTGCAACACATCAGTGGTTACCTGAAACAGGCGATCAGCCCCGAAGACAAACAGGAAGTGCAGCACATCATCGGCCAGTACCGACACGGCATAGTGCCGCTGGTGGTGCCGCTGACGCTGCTCAAGCATCACTTTCGCCTCCACCCGGATCCCTATATTGCGCAGCAGGTGTACCTGCAACCGCATCCGGAAAACCTCAGCCTGCGAAACGCCATTTGATGAACGACTCACCCGATACCAGCGCCCGGGAAGACCTCGGCGCCGACTTCAAGAAAGCCCTCGACGAAGGCTGGCTGCCAATCCGCGAAGTCGCCCGTCAGACCGGCGTGAACGCCGTCACCCTGCGCGCCTGGGAACGGCGCTATGGGCTGATCGTTCCGCAGCGCACGCCCAAGGGCCATCGCCTGTACAACGCCGAGCATGTGCAACGTATCCAGAACATCCTTACCTGGCTCAACCGTGGCGTTGCGGTCAGCCAGGTCAAACCGCTGCTCGACACGGCGCAGGCCTTGAACGAACCGGTGGAGAACGAATGGCATCCCCTGCGCCAGGCCGCCCTGCTGGCGGTCACTGACCTGAACGAGCGCGGCCTCGACGACAGCATCAACCAGGCGATGGCGCTGTATCCGCCACGCACGCTGTGCGAGCAATTACTGCTGCCGCTGCTGAGCGATCTCGAACAGCGCTGGCAGGGCCAGTTCGGCGCGCAGATGGAACGTGTGTTCTTTTATGCCTGGTTGCGCAGCAAATTCGGCGCGCGCATCTACCATAACAATCGTCAGTTGCGCACCGCGCCGCTGCTGCTGATCAACCAGTCGGACCTGCCACTGGAGCCGCACGTTTGGCTCTGCGCCTGGCTGATCAGCAGCGCCGATTGCCCGGTGCAGGTTTTCGACTGGCCGCTGCCGGCCGGCGAGCTGGCATTGGCAACCGATACCCTGCAAGCCCGTGGCGTACTGCTGTATTCCAGCAAAGCCCTGAACCTTGCGCAGCTGCCGAAACTGTTGAATGGCGTCAGCTGCCCGAAACTGATTGCCGGACCAACGGTGTGCATCCACCACGCCGAGTTGTCCGCAAACACTACCGAACTCGCTGATCTGCTCCTGGCCGAAGACCCCCTTTCGGCGCATCGGGTACTCGTTGAGCGTGGGTTGATTTAATGATTCAGACAGAGACCGACATGCAATTGATCTGGCTGCGCAGCGACCTGCGCCAACATGACAACACCGCCCTGGCGGCCGCCGCCGAGCGTGGCCCGACCGTGGCCGTGTACCTGTTGAGCCCAGAGCAATGGCAGCAACACGACGACGCACCGTGCAAGATCGATTTCTGGCTGCGCAATCTACGTGAGCTGAGCAAAAGCCTCGGCGAGCTGAATATCCCGCTCCTGCTCCGCACCGCGCCTCACTGGGATCAGGCACCAGCGGTACTGCTCGAACTGTGTCGGCAACTGAAGATCGAGGCCGTGCACGTCAACGAGGAATACGGCATCAACGAAAGCCGTCGCGATGCGGCCGTCGCCGAGGCCCTGCAAGCCGACGGCATCACCTTCCACAGCTACCTCGACCAATTGCTGTTCAAGCCCGGCAGCGTGCTGACCCGGACCGGCACTTACTTTCAGGTGTTCAGCCAGTTCCGCAAAGTCTGCTACGAACGCCTGCACCGCTCGATGCCTTCGCTGAAACAGGCGCCGGGCAAACAGTCGGCACTGAACATCACCAGCGACCCTGTTCCAGCAGCCATCGAAGGTTTCCCGACACCCGGCGAATCCCTGCGCGCACTGTGGCCCGCCGGTGAAACCGAAGCCCGACGCCGTCTCGACACGTTCGCCGATGCACAGATCGACTACTACAAGAGCGAACGCGACTTCCCGGCCAAACCTGGCACCAGTCAGCTCTCGGCCTACCTGGCCGCCGGTGTGATCTCGCCGCGCCAATGCCTGCACGCCGCCCTGCAAAGTAATCAGGGCGAATTCGAAAGCGGCAAGGTCGGGGCCGTCACCTGGATCAACGAACTACTGTGGCGCGAGTTCTACAAACATATCCTCGTCGGTTATCCACGGGTTTCACGCCATCGCGCATTCCGTCCGGAAACCGAAGCCCTGGCCTGGCGCGATGCCCCGGACGATCTGGCCGCCTGGCAGGAGGCCCGCACCGGGTTGCCGATCATCGATGCGGCCATGCGCCAACTGCTGGAAACCGGCTGGATGCACAACCGCCTGCGCATGGTGGTGGCGATGTTTCTGACCAAGAACCTGTTGATCGACTGGCGCGAAGGCGAGCGTTTTTTCATGCGCCACCTGATCGACGGCGACCTGGCCGCCAACAACGGCGGCTGGCAGTGGAGTTCCTCGACCGGCACCGATTCGGCGCCGTACTTCCGGATCTTCAACCCGCTCAGCCAGTCGGAAAAATTCGACAGCGAAGGCCTGTTCATCAAGCACTGGCTGCCGCAACTGACCGGGCTGAACAAGAAAGACGTGCACAACCCGGCCAATGCCGGCGGGCTGTTCGGCGTGGCGGACTATCCGTCGCCGATCGTCAATTTGAGCGCGTCACGGGAGCGAGCGCTGGCAGCGTTCAAGAATCTGCCGTCGCGGTCGTCTCAAGGAGAGAGCGATGAGTGAATTTCTGCGCAGTTTCGCCCAGCGGTTCGCACAGTTGGATAAAGACAACTTGCGTAACCTCGACGAACTGTACAGCGCAGACATTCATTTCACCGATCCGTTGCACGAAGTCCAGGGGCTGGCGCAACTACGCAGTTACTTCAGCGAGTTGTACGCCAACGTCAACGAACTGCGCTTCGATTTCCACGGTTTCGACCAGATCGGCGAAGGCGAAGGCTATTTGCGTTGGGTCATGAGCTACCGCCACCCGCGACTGGCCGGCGGACAACTGATCCGCGTCGTCGGCTGCTCGCACCTGCTCTGGCGCGACAAGGTTTACCGCCACCGGGATTACTTCGATGCCGGGGCACTGCTCTATGAACATTTACCCGTATTGGGCCGGGTGATCGCCTGGCTGAAAAGGAGATTGGGATGAGTCGTACAGCTCCACGTCGTTACTGGTTGACCGGTGCCAGCAGTGGTATCGGCGCGGCACTCGCAGAAGAAATTCTCAAAAGCGGTGCACAGCTGGCGGTCAGTTCCCGCCAGGTCGCGCCGCTCAAAGTGTTGTCACAACGCTATCCGGGCCAGGTACTGGTCGTGCCGGGAGACTTGACCAACAGCCAGACCGTCCGGGAAATCGGCGAGAAGATCGCAATGGAATGGGGGGCGCTGGACACGGTGATCCTCAACGCCGGCACCTGCGAGTACGTCGATGCCCGGCAGTTCGACGCCTCGATCATCGAGCACGTGGTGCGCACCAACCTGCTCGCCAGCAGCTACTGCATCGAAGCCGCCCTGCCCTTGCTGCGCAAAGGTACGGCACCGTTTCTGGTGGGGATGGCCAGCTCCGTCACCTATGTTCCGCTGCCCCGCGCCGAAGCCTACGGCGCATCCAAGGCCGGGCTGCGTTATCTGTTCGAATCGCTGCGCATCGATCTGGCCGACGAAGGCATTGACGTTACCGTCATCAGCCCCGGTTTCGTCGACACACCGCTGACCGCCAAGAATGATTTCCCGATGCCGCTCAGCTGGCCTGTGGATAAAGCCGCGCGGCATATTTTCGCCAAACTTGAGGACCGGCCGCTGGAGATCGCTTTCCCGGCACTGTTCATGGCGGTCCTGTGGCCCCTGTCGAAAATGCCTGCGCGGGTACAACTGGCCATTGGCAAACGCATGGTGCGCAGCAACCCGCCGCTCAGGGATGCAACATGAAAATCGCCATCGTCGGCAGCGGCATCGCCGGTCTGAGCTGCGCGTATCTGCTCGCTCGCCGACACGAAATCACCGTGTTCGAAGCCGACGCCCGGGTCGGCGGCCATACGCACACCGTGCCGGTGACCGTGGACGGGCGCGAGTACGCGGTGGACACCGGGTTCATCGTGTTCAACGACTGGACGTACCCGAACTTCATTCGCTTGCTCGGTCAGTTGGGCGTGGCCTTCAAGCCCACCGAGATGAGTTTTTCGGTCAACGATCCGGACACCGGCCTGGAATACAACGGCAACAACCTCAACAGCCTGTTCGCCCAGCGCAGCAATTTGCTGTCACCTGGATTCTGGGGCATGTTGCGCGACATCCTGCGGTTCAATAAAGAAGCCCGGCGCGACCTTGCCGAGCAGCGGATCGACACTGACACCACCCTTGACGATTACCTCAAGGCCGGCGGGTACGGCGAGCGTTTCATCCTGCATTACATCGTGCCGATGGGCGCGGCGATCTGGTCGATGCCGATGGCCGAGATGCTCAATTTTCCATTGCAGTTCTTCGTGCGCTTTTTTGAGAATCACGGATTGCTGTCGGTCAGCAATCGGCCGCAGTGGCAGGTGATCGAGGGCGGTTCCAGTGCCTACATCACGCCGCTGGTCGAGTCGTTCAAGGAACGCATCCGCCTGAACTGCCCGGTGGGCCGGATCGATCGCGACGAGCACGGCGTGGTCATCCACAGCCCGGCCGGCATCGAGCGTTTCGACAAAGTGGTGCTGGCCTGTCACAGCGATCAAGCGTTGCGACTGCTGGGAGATCCTGACGATAAAGAACGGGAAATCCTCGGCGCCCTGCCCTACGCCGACAACGAAGTGGTGCTGCACACCGATACCCGCCTGCTGCCCACACGCAAACGGGCCTGGGCCAGCTGGAATTATCGCCTCGGCGGAACGGGCCATACCCAGGCAGCCGTGACCTACGACATGAACATTTTGCAAGGCATTCAGAGCGACACCACGTTCTGCGTCAGCCTCAACCAGAGCGCTGGCATCACACCATCCAAAGTCCTGGCGCGCTTCACCTATGCCCACCCGCAATTCAGCCTCGCGGCCGTGGCGGCGCAGCAGCGCTGGGCTGAAATCGACGGTGCGCAACACACGCATTATTGCGGCGCCTATTGGGCCAACGGTTTTCATGAGGACGGCGTAGTCAGCGCCCTGCGCGTGGCCGCAGCCTTCGGAGAAAGCCTGTGAACAGCGCGCTCTACAGTGGCTGGATTGCCCATCGGCGATTCGCACCGCGCCGTCATCAATTCCGTTACCGGATCGGCATGCTGTATCTGGATCTGGCTGAACAGGAAGCGGTGCTGGGCCTGTCCCGACTGGCGGGCACCAGCCGCTTTGCGCCGTTTTCATTTCGCGAAACCGACTACCTGAAAACCTTCACCGGCCGGGGTGTACGCCTGAGCGATGCGGTGCGGCAACTGGTGGGCGAAGCCCTGGGCCGCGCACCGCAAGGCTCGATCTGCCTGCTGACCCAGCCGCGCAGTTGGGGCCTGTCGTTCAACCCGGTAAGTTTTTTCTATTGCCACGAGGCCGACGGCCAACTGGCGGCGATTCTCTGCGAAGTCAGCAACACGCCGTGGCGCGAGCGTTATCACTACGTGCTGCCGGCCCGAGCGCCGACCCATTTGCAGAACTTTCACCAGCACTTTGCCGTGGCCAAGGCCTTTCATGTGTCGCCGTTCCTGCCGCCGGATCTGGAATACCGCATGAGTTTCAGCCCCGCCGCGCAGACCCTGGGCGTACACATGGCCGACTGGCAGGGCGAGCAGAAACTGTTCGACGCCACCCTCGACCTGCGACGCGAACCCCTTGATCGAAGCCACTTGCACCGACACCTGTGGCGCTTTCCCTGGATGACTGCCAAGACCGCGCTGGCGATCTATTGGCAGGCGCTGCGCCTGTTGCTCAAGCGCACTCCGGTGTATGACCACCAGCGCACCGACGACCTTTTTCGAACCGCCACCGTACCGACCGAGGAACGCCACCATGAAATCCACTAGCGTCTCGGCCAAAGCCAGCCTGTTCAGCCCCCATGGCCTGAGCGGTTCGCTGCTGCGCCGGGGAGTGCTGCGCCAGCTCGAGCAGCTCAAGCAGGGTCAATTGATCGTCATCGAGGACGGCGAACGCCACGTCTTCGGTACGCCAGGCAGCACGCTGGTGGGGGAAATTCAGGTGCTGGACCCGGCCGTCTGGGGGCTGGTCGCCGGCAATGGTTCGATCGGTGCCGGTGAGGCTTTTATTCATGGCTACTGGCGCTCGCCGGATCTGACGGCCGTAGTGCGGGTCTTTGTCAGCAACCTTGAAGTGCTCGACGCCATGGAAGGTGGCCTGGCCCGGCTCGGTCGCCCACTGGTGCGCGGACTGCACTGGCTCAACCGCAATACGCGCAAAGGCTCGCAGAAAAACATCGCTGCTCATTACGACCTCGGCAATGACCTGTTCGAGCAGTTTCTCGATCCGACCATGATGTATTCCGCCGCGCAGTTTCTCAGCCCCGACGACAGCCTGGAGCAGGCGCAACTGAACAAACTGGAGCGGATCTGCCAGAAACTCGCGCTCAAGCCCGACGACCACCTGCTGGAAATCGGCACCGGCTGGGGCAGCATGGCACTCTACGCGGCGCAGCATTACGGTTGCAGAGTCACCACCACCACGTTGTCGAAGGAGCAGTTCGCCTTCACTGCCGCCCGTATCGAACGCCTCGGTTTGCAGGATCAGGTGACGCTGCTGCTCAAGGACTACCGCGACCTCACCGGCCAGTACGACAAACTGGTGTCGATCGAGATGATCGAAGCGGTCGGCCACCGCTTCCTGCCGACCTACTTCAAACAGTGCGCGCACCTGCTCAAGAGCAACGGCCTGATGCTGCTGCAAGCGATCACCATCCGCGAACAGCGCTACGAACAGGCACGTCGCGGGGTGGACTTCATCCAGCGCTACATTTTCCCCGGCGGCGCCCTGCCCTGCGTGCAGAAGATGCTTGAGATCGTCAGCCGCGACACCGACATGAACCTGCTGCATATGGAAGATTTCGGCCTGCACTACGCCCGCACCCTGCGTCTGTGGCACGAGAACTTTCGCCATGCTCACGGCCGCCTGACGGAACTGGGCTATGACGATTACTTCCTCAGGTTGTGGGAGTTCTACCTGTGTTACTGCGAGGGCGGATTTCTCGAACGCACCATCGGCACCGCACAACTGGTGCTGGCCAAACCGGCGGCGATGACCGCGCCCTTGCTCGGCCGATTCGATGCTTGAGCGATTGGCCAACGCGGTGCTGTTCCAGATCGGCTGGCTGGCCTGCGTGCTCGGTGGCGACAGCCTGTGGTTGCTGCTGGCACTGGCGATGCTGGTGATTCATCTGCGCTGGATCAGCAGTTGGGCGCAGGAAGGCCGGTTGATCCTCAGCGTGGTGATCATCGGCACGGCGGTGGACAGTGCGCTGCGCGGCCTGGGGGTTTTCGAATTCAAGGATCTGTCGCCGCTGATTCCGCTGTGGCTGATGCTGTTGTGGGCGCTGTTTGCCACGACATTGCGTCATTGTCTGCAATGGAGCGCCAGGCCCTGGTGGCTGGCCAGTCTGCTCGGCGCAGCGGGTGGCGCGCTGTCCTATGGCGCTGGCGGACGTCTGGCCGGCGTGCAGTTTCCCTATGGTGAGTTTGCGACCCTGACCGGCATCGCGCTGCTGTGGGCGTTGCTGTTTCCGCTGTTGCACCAGTTGTCCCGGCGGCTGGAACGCTAAACGCCTGTCAGGCCTTTCACACGGTCCTCGGTCACTGCCGTACACTGGCGCCATGAAAACCATTCCCCATCGGCAAATCGCCGAACCCGTGGTCACCTGCTCGACCTGTGCGGCCTGCTGCTGTCAGCTTGAAGTGATGCTGATCACCGACACCGGCGTGCCCGAGCGTTTTATCGATACCGACGATTGGGGGGGTGAAGTGATGCTGCGTCTGGACGACGGCTGGTGCGCGGCGCTGGATCGCGACACGATGATGTGCACGATTTACGAGAAGCGTCCGCTGATCTGCCGCGAGTTCGAAATGGGCGCCCCGGAATGCATCGACGAACGCCAGGGAATTGCCACGGCGTATCGCTGAGCACAAAAAAAAAGAGCGCCTGGCGCTCTTTTTTGCTTGAACTGATTTTCCAGGTACTTACAGCGGCATCGTGTAATGCAGCGCGTAGCTTTCAACCCCGTCGTTGTCGCTGCTCAGACCGGCGTTGGAATAGTGCGTCGCACGGATCCCGACTTCATGCCCGCCATTGAAGCGCAGGCCGAAACCGATACGGTCTTCGAACTGGAAAGAGCCGCCGAGCTTGTTGTCTTCGTATTCGGTGTTGGAGAACAGCGCCACGCCGATCCCCGCCTCGACATACGGTTTGACCGACTGGCCGGCAAACTCGTAAACAAATACCGGCGAGAAGGACAGGCTGTTGTTGCTCGACGTCTTGTCGCCTTCCCAATAAGTGTAGGCACCGCTCCAGTAACCGGTCAGACGACCCACGTCACTTTGCAGCCAGCTCTTGTCCCAATCGAAATTCATGCCCAGGCGATAAGTCATGGTCGAATCGCTGGTAGCACCCACTGCAAACTCGACGCCAGCAGCTTGTGCGGTAAAACTTTGCCCCATCAGTGCAGCCGCAATCGCGGCCAAGCAGAATAGTCGCTTCACTTTGAAACTTCCTTTTCCGGAACGATCGTTTGGTTTTTTAGGTCACTCTGCGCTATAGAAATCTGCGCTTGGTCAGAAGTTCAGCTGACTTTTTAGATATTTCACATTTTTTTTACAAAGTGAATCTTTCAACGTCGCCAACGACTTGGCCCAGCAGGACCAGGGTCTTGCGCAGAGACGCGGGATCGGCGCTGGTCCAGAATCTGACCGGGCGGTTCGGACCTGCGGCGAGCAGATCACGCTCGGCCAGCAGCCGCTGCAATTGCCGCGCTACCGCCGCGCCCGTATCGATCAGGCTGATGCTCTCGGGGATCATCGACTTGAGCATCGGCTTGAGAAACGGGTAGTGGGTGCAGCCCAGGATGATCGTGTCGCAACCGTTGGCCAGTAGCGGGTCAACGTAGTGCTTGAGCAAGGCACGTAACTCGGGGCTGTGCAGATCGCCGCTTTCAATGCGCTCGACCAGTCCTGGACACGGCTGAGTGATGACCCGCACATCCGTGGCGAAGCGGTCGAGCAATGCGGCGAATTTGGCGCTCTGCAAGGTGCCGGTGGTGGCGAGCACGCCCACCACACCGCTGCGGGTGGCGGCGGCGGCCGGTTTGACCGCCGGCTCCATCCCAACAATCGGCCACTCGGGAAAGTCCCGGCGCAGATCGGCAACGCCGGCCACGGTCGCGGTATTGCACGCGATCACCAGCGCCTTGGCGCCCTGCTCGCGGAAAAACCCGGCCATCACGCTGCAACGCTGGCGGATGAATTCCGGGGTTTTCTCGCCATAAGGGATGTGGCCGCAATCGCCCAAGTACAGCAGCGATTCGTTCGGCAGCAGGTGCTGGATTTCCGCCAGCACCGACACGCCACCGACGCCGGAATCGAATACGGCAATCGGCGCTTCACGCATGCTGCGAACCACAGACGCTGCACCCCGGATCGCGCTTGACCCGCAGTTCACGAAAGCGCGAGCCCAGTGCATCGATCAACAGCAGACGGCCCACCAGCGGCTCACCAAATTCCGCCAGCAGCTTCAAGGCTTCCAGCGCTTGCAGGCTACCGACCAGACCGACCAGCGGCCCGACCACGCCGGCTTCGCTGCAAGTCAGTTCGGCTTCGCTGCCGTGACCGTACAGGCAGTGGTAGCACGGGCTCTCGGTGCGACGCGGGTCGAACACTGAGAGCTGTCCTTCAAGACGGATCGCCGCGCCGCTGACCAATGGCTTGCGCGCCGCCACGCATGCGGCGTTGACCGCTTCGCGGGTGGAGAAATTGTCCGAACAGTCGAGCACCAGATCCACCGCGGCCACGGCGGCGGCGAGGGAATCCTCATCCAGCGCCTGACGATGGGGCACCAGGCGGATTTCAGGATTGATCGCGCTCAGGCGCTTGAGCGCCGAGTCGACCTTGGTCATGCCGACGCTGTCGGTGTCGTGGATGATCTGGCGTTGCAGGTTGGTCAGGTCGACCGTGTCGAAATCCGCCAGGTGCAATTCACCGACACCCGCCGCCGCCAGGTACAAGGCCACCGGCGCACCGAGGCCGCCGAGGCCGACGATCAATACCCGGCTGTCCTTGAGCTTCAACTGGCCATCGATGTCGATGTGTTGCAGCAGGATCTGCCGACTGTAGCGCAACAATTCCTGATCATTCAGCACGGCAGGCGCCCCAGGCTGATCCGTTGATGGCCGCCCAGATCGGTGCGGCTGTGGACTTCGTCGAAACCTTGCGTCAGCAGCAGATCGCGCACGGCTTCGGCTTGATCATAGCCGTGCTCGAGCATCAGCCAGCCACCGGCCTCCAGATGGGCCGGCGCCTGGGTGATGATCAGCCGCAGATCGTCGAGCCCGTCGATGCCGGCCACCAAGGCGCTTTCCGGCTCGAAACGCACATCACCTTCCACCAGATGCGGGTCGGCGGCGCGGATGTACGGCGGGTTGCTGATGATCAGCTCGAAACGCTTGCCTTCGAGGGCGCTGAACCAGTGGCTGCTCAATACCGTGGCGTTGTTCAGGTGCAGGCGCTGACGATTGCGCTCGGCCAAGGCCACGGCCTCCAGAACGCGATCCACGGCGGTGACCTTCCACGCCGGGCGCTCGCTGGCCAGGGCCAGGGCAATTGCCCCGCTGCCGGTGCCAAGGTCGAGGACCTTGGCCGGGGTCGCCGGCAACAACTCCAGCGCGGCTTCCACCAGCAGCTCGGTGTCCGGACGCGGGATCAGCGTGTGCGGCGCGACTTCCAGATCCAGCTTCCAGAAACCCTGCTGGCCCAGAATGTAGGCGACCGGTTCGCCACTGCGGCGGCGTTGCAGGTACTCGGCGAAGACCAGCGCAGCTTCGCTGGGCACGATGCGCTCGGGCCAGGTGTGGAGAAAACTGCGCGACTTGCCCAGCGCGGCGGCCAGAAGCAATTCGGCGTCCAGACGCGCCGTCGACGAGTCCGGCAGTTCGGCGGCGCGCAACAGGCTGGCGATGATGGTCATTTACTCACCTATCGCTGCGAGTTGGTCGGCCTGGTATTCGGCCAGCAACGGCTCGATCACCGCTTCGACGCCACCGGCGAGAATTTCGTCGAGGGAATACAGGGTCAGGTTGACGCGATGATCGGTGACCCGGCCCTGGGCAAAGTTGTAGGTGCGGATGCGCTCGGAGCGGTCACCGGAACCCACCAGCAATTTACGTTCGCTGGCGATGGCGTTGGCCGCGGCGGCAGTTTGCTGATCGTTGAGCTTGGCCGACAGCCAGGCCATCGCCCGGGCGCGGTTCTTGTGCTGGGAACGTTCTTCCTGGCACTCGACAACGGTGCCGGTCGGTATGTGGGTGATGCGGATCGCCGAATCGGTGGTGTTGACGTGCTGACCACCGGCCCCGGAGGAGCGGTATGTGTCGACGCGCAAATCCGCCGGGTTGATCTCGATGGCTTCACGCTCGTCCGGCTCGGGCAATACCGCCACGGTGCAGGCCGAGGTGTGGATACGGCCCTGGGATTCGGTGGCGGGTACACGCTGTACGCGGTGCGCGCCGGATTCGAATTTCAGCTTGCCGTAAACGTTGTCGCCTTCGATGCGGGCGATGACTTCTTTATAGCCACCGTGTTCGCCTTCGTTTTCCGAGAGGATCTCCACGCGCCAGCCACGGCGTTCGGCGTAACGCGAGTACATGCGGAACAGGTCACCCGAGAAGATCGCCGCCTCGTCACCACCGGTGCCGGCGCGGATTTCGAGAAACACGTTGCGCCCGTCGTTGGGATCCTTGGGCAGCAACATGCGTTGCAGGTCGGATTCCAGCGTGATCAGCAATTCCTTGGCTTCGCGGACTTCTTCCACAGCCATCTCACGCATGTCCGGGTCGCTGTCCTTGAGCAGCGCCTGTGCGCCTTCAAGATCGCTTTGTACGCCGAGCAGCTTTTTATAGCCTTGTACCACCGGCTCAAGTTCGGCGTATTCCTTGGAATAAGCGCGGAATTTGGTCTGGTCGGAAATGACTTCGGCGTCGCCGAGCAGCGCGGTCAGTTCCTCGAAACGGTCCTGGAGGATGTCCAGCTTATTGAGCAGTGACGCTTTCATTGCGGTTTTTTATCCGAAAAGCTATCCGGTGAGCCCTCGAGGGCAAAGAGTTCCTGAGCCATGGCCAGCGCATCAAGGCGGCCTTCGGCAGAAAGCTTTTTCAACTGCACGCTCGGGGCGTGCAGGAGTTTGTTGGTCAGGCCACGGGCCAGTTGCCCGAGGATGTCTTCGGCGTTGCCGCCGTTGGCCAGCAGGCGCAGAGCCTTTTGCAGCTCTTCGTCACGCAGGCGTTCGCTCTGTTGACGATAGGCCTTGAGCACATCGACCGCCGCCAGCTCGCGCAGGCGCACCATGAAATCGTCGGCGCCGACCGAAACCATCTCTTCGGCAGCCTGGGCTGCACCCTGACGGCTCTTGAGGTTTTCGGCGACCACTTCGTGCAGATCGTCGACGCTATAGAGGTAAACGTCGTCGAGTTCGCCGACTTCCGGCTCGATGTCACGGGGAACGGCGATGTCGACCATGAAGATCGGCTTGTGCTTGCGCAACTTCAGCGCGCTTTCCACCGCACCTTTACCGAGGATCGGCAACTGACTCGCGGTAGAGCTGATCACGATATCGCTGCGCACCAGTTCGGCCGGGATGTCCGATAGCAACACTGCATGGGCACCGAACTGCTCGGCCAGCAGGCTGGCGCGTTCCAGGGTCCGGTTGGCGACCACGATGCGTTTGACCCCCAGTTCATGCAGATGGCGGGCGACCAGGGTGATGGTCTCGCCGGCGCCGATCAGCAGGGCCTGGCTGCGTTGCAGGTCGCTGAAAATCTGTTTGGCCAGGCTGACGGCGGCAAACGCCACGGACACCGGGTTTTCACCGATGGCGGTGTCGGTGCGCACTTGCTTGGCGGCGTTGAAGGTCGCCTGGAACAGTCGCCCGAGCAGCGGCCCGATAGTGCCGGCCTCGCGGGCCACGGCGTAGGCCGATTTCATCTGGCCGAGAATCTGCGGTTCGCCCAGCACCAGCGAGTCGAGCCCGGAGGCGACGCGCATCATGTGACGAACGGCCGCATCGTCTTCATGCACATAAGCGCTCGCGCGCAGCTCATCGAGGCTCAAATGGTGATAGTCGGCCAGCCAGCGCAGCACGATATCGGCCGACAGCTGATCCTGTTCTATATACAGCTCACTGCGATTGCAGGTGGAGAGGATCGCAGCTTCGCGGCTGTCGGTGAGTCGGCAGAGCTGCTGCAAGGCCTCCACCAGCTGCTCAGGGGTAAAGGCCACGCGCTCGCGGACGTCTACTGAAGCAGTCTTGTGGTTGATACCGAGTGCAAGGAAGGCCATTCAAGGTCGCTGATGGTGACGTGAAGCCGGCAATTGTCCTACTTCGTCAGATTCAGAACAACTACCGCTGACTATTGTCCCAATTGTCGGCCCCTATAATGGCCACAATCGAGACTCGGTTATGTTTGGCCGAAGGCTTGTGTCATGATGATCCGACCGCAGGTTAGTCGTCCTCTTCCTATATGAACAGATCTTCCGCGTTGCTCCTCGCTTTTGTCTTCCTCAGCGGCTGCCAGGCCTTGGCCCCCGTTTCGCAGGACGGTGCCTCACCGGTCGAAGACACCACGCCGGCCCCTGAAAAGCCCAAGGTTTACAGCTCGTTCAGCCAGGAAACGGTGTTCAGTCTGCTGAGCGCCGAGCTCGCCGGCCAGCGCAATCGTTTCGACATTGCCCTGGACAACTACGTGACCCAGGCCATCAACACCCAGGATCCGGGCGTCTCCGAGCGTGCGTTCCGCATCGCCGAGTACCTGGGCGCCGACCAGCCGGCTCTCGATACCGCGCTGATCTGGGCGAAAAACGCCCCGGACGACCTCGAAGCGCAACGCGCCGCCGCCGTGCAACTGGCCCGCGCCGGGCGTTATGACGACTCGATGGTCTATATGGAGAAAGTCCTGCAGGGCAAGGGCGACACCCATTTCGACTTCCTCGCACTGTCGGCCGCCGATACCGATCAGGAAACCCGCAACGGCCTGATGAAAAGTTTCGACCGCCTGTTGCAGCGTCACCCGAACAACAATCAGCTGATTTTCGGCAAGGCCCTGCTGATGCAGCAGGATGGCGACACCAAAGGCGCGCTGACCCTGCTCGAAGACAATCCGCCGGAAGACGGCGAGATCGCCCCGATTCTGCTGCGTGCACGCCTGCTGCAAGGGCTGAGTCGTGGCGACGAAGCCTTGCCGTTGCTGCAAAAGAGCATCAAGAAGTATCCGGACGACAAACGCCTGCGCCTGACCTACGCGCGGATGCTGGTAGAGCAGAACCGGATGGACGACGCCAAGGTCGAGTTCTCCACCCTGGTTCAGCAATACCCGGAAGACGACGAGCTTCGTTACTCCCTGGCACTGGTCTGCCTGGAAGCCAAGGCCTGGGACGAGGCCAAGGGTTATCTGGAAGACCTCATCGCCCGGGAAAGCCATGTCGATTCGGCGCATCTGAACCTGGGGCGCATCGCCGAAGAGCGCAACGATCCGCAAGGCGCGCTCATCGAGTACGCCCAGGTCGGCCCGGGCAACGATTACCTGCCGGCGCAACTGCGTCAGGCCGATATTCTGATGAACAACGGCAAGACCGCCGAAGCCCAGAGCAAACTGGCCGCCGAGCGCGATGAGCAGCCGGATTACGCGATCCAGCTGTACCTGATCGAAGCCGAAACCCTGTCCGCCAACAATCAGGGCGACAAGGCCTGGAAAGTCCTGCAACAAGCGTTGCAGCAGTACCCGGACGATCTGAATCTGCTTTACACCCGCGCGATGCAGGCGGAAAAACGCAATGACCTGGCGCAGATGGAAAAAGACCTGCGCCTGATCATCAAGCGCGATCCGGACAACGCCATGGCCCTCAACGCCCTCGGCTACACCCTCTCCGACCGCACGACCCGCTACGCCGAAGCCAAGGCGCTGATCGAGCAGGCCCACCAGATCAATCCGGAAGACCCGGCAGTGCTCGACAGCCTCGGCTGGGTGAACTTTCGCATGGGCAATCTGGAAGACGCCGAGAAATACTTGCGCCAGGCCCTCGATCGCTTCCCCGATCACGAAGTCGCCGCTCATCTGGGCGAAGTACTGTGGGCCAAAGGCAAGCAGCGCGAAGCCAAGCAAATCTGGGGCAAGTTCCTCAAGGACCAACCCGACAGCACCATCCTGCGCAGCACCATCAAGCGCCTGACCGGATCCGAGACTCTTTAACTCATGTTTTTGCGCCACGTCATCGTTTTCAGCTTCATCGCCCTGCTCGCCGGTTGCGCGGGCTTCGGCGCCCGTGAATCCGTCGAGGGCCATGGCAGCCCTGCCCAATGGGCCGCGAACAAACAGCAACTGACCGGTCTCGACGGCTGGCAGATCGACGGCAAGATCGGCATCCGCGCGCCGAAAGACTCGGGCAGCGGCACGCTGTTCTGGCTGCAACGTCAGGGCTACTACGACATCCGCTTGTCCGGCCCGCTGGGTCGCGGCGCGGCGCGGCTGACCGGCCGCCCGGGCGCGGTGTCACTGGAAGTGGCGAATCAGGGTCGCTATGAAGCACCAACTCCGGAAGCACTGATCGAAGAGCAACTGGGCTGGAAACTGCCGGTCTCGCATCTGGCCTGGTGGGTTCGCGGCCTTCCGGCCCCGGACAGCAAAAGCCGCTTGACCCTGGACGGCAACAGTCGCCTGGCCAATCTGGATCAGGATGGATGGCAGGTCGAATACCTCGGTTATGCCGAACAGAACGGTTACTGGCTGCCCGAGCGGATCAAGCTGCACGGCACCGATCTGGACGTGACGCTGGTCATCAAGACCTGGCAACCGCGCAAACTGGGGCAATAACGCATGACCGCTGCACGCCTGACGCTGCCCTCGCCGGCCAAACTCAACCTGATGCTGCACATTCTCGGTCGCCGTGAAGACGGTTATCACGAGTTGCAGACGCTTTTTCAGTTCCTCGACTACGGCGACGAAATCACCTTCGCCGTGCGTGACGACGGCATTATTCGCCTGCACACCGAATTCGACGGCGTGCCCCACGACAGCAACCTGATCGTGCGCGCGGCGAAAAAACTGCAGGAGCAATCCGGCTGCTCGCTCGGCATTGATATCTGGATCGACAAGATCCTGCCGATGGGCGGCGGCATCGGTGGCGGCAGTTCGAACGCGGCCACCACGCTGCTTGGTCTCAATCATTTGTGGCAACTGGGTTGGGATCAAGATCGCCTGGCGGCACTGGGCCTGACGCTGGGCGCCGACGTGCCGGTGTTCGTGGGTGGCCATGCGGCTTTCGCCGAAGGTGTCGGCGAAAAACTGACCCCGGTCGAGCCCGCCGAACCGTGGTATGTCGTACTCGTTCCGCAAGTCTCTGTTAGTACGGCAGAAATTTTTTCAGATCCTTTGTTGACACGTAACACGCCGCCCATTAAAGTGCGCCCCGTTCCCGAGGGAAACAGTCGAAACGACTGCTTGCCGGTGGTCTCGAGGCGTTACCCGGAAGTACGTAACGCATTGAATTTGTTAGGTAATTTTACCGAAGCAAAACTCACCGGAACTGGAAGTTGTGTGTTTGGGGGCTTCCCAAGCAAAGCTGAAGCTGATAAAGTCTCGGCCCTTCTGACAGAGACCCTTACAGGGTTTGTAGCAAAAGGAAGCAACGTTTCGATGTTGCATCGCAAGCTGCAAAGTCTGCTCTAAAGGAATCAAGTGCCCGGCACTTGCAAGCAATAGATACAGGGGCGTCGCCAAGCGGTAAGGCAGCAGGTTTTGATCCTGCCATGCGTTGGTTCGAATCCAGCCGCCCCTGCCATTTTCCTATACTCATCCAGGTATACCCTCAGCCTTCAGGTACTGCGCGTGTCCAAGATGATGGTCTTTACGGGGAACGCTAACCCCGATCTGGCTCGGCGTGTCGTACGTCAGCTGCATATCCCTCTCGGTGACATCTCTGTCGGTAAATTTTCCGACGGCGAAATTACAGCCGAGATCAATGAAAACGTTCGTGGTAAAGACGTCTTCATTATTCAGCCGACTTGCGCTCCGACCAACGATAACCTGATGGAACTGGTAGTGATGGCTGATGCCTTCCGCCGCTCCTCGGCTACTCGTATCACTGCTGTTATTCCTTATTTTGGTTATGCCCGTCAGGATCGCCGTCCGCGTTCCGCACGTGTGGCTATCAGCGCGAAAGTCGTTGCTGACATGCTCACCGTAGTCGGCATCGACCGTGTTCTCACGGTTGATCTGCATGCTGACCAGATTCAGGGCTTCTTCGATATTCCGGTAGATAACATCTACGGCTCCCCGGTTCTGGTGGATGACATCGAAGATCAGCGCTTCGAGAACCTGATGATCGTGTCCCCGGACATTGGTGGCGTCGTGCGTGCACGTGCCGTTGCCAAATCCCTGGGCGTGGATCTCGGGATCATCGACAAACGCCGTGAGAAAGCCAATCACTCTGAAGTGATGCATATCATCGGTGATGTCGAAGGGCGTACCTGCATTCTGGTCGATGACATGGTCGATACCGCCGGCACCCTGTGCCACGCGGCCAAGGCCCTGAAAGAGCATGGCGCAGCCAAGGTCTTTGCCTACTGCACACACCCTGTGCTGTCGGGTCGGGCCATCGAGAATATCGAAAATTCCGTGCTGGACGAGCTGGTGGTCACCAACACCATCCCGCTGTCCGCTGCAGCACAAGCCTGTGCACGTATCCGTCAACTGGATATCGCACCGGTTGTTGCCGAAGCGGTTCGCCGCATCAGCAATGAAGAATCGATCAGCGCGATGTTCCGTTAAGGGCCCTGCCCTTCGCGAAATGTCTCGTTGACGAAAAGCGCCCCGCCCCGGCATCTCTGCCGGGGCGGGGCTTTTTTGCCCATACCGTGTTCGGCGCTGGTCGCAAACGCCACTCGGTCATGGCTATTTTGGAGATACAAAATGAACGATTTTACTTTGAATGCTGAACTGCGTTCCGACCTGGGGAAAGGTGCGAGCCGCCGCCTGCGTCGTCTCGCTGCCCTGGTTCCAGCTGTTGTTTACGGTGGCGAAAAAGCCCCTGAATCCATCAGCATGCTGGCCAAAGAAGTTGCCAAACTGCTCGAAAACGAAGCGGCCTACAGCCACGTTATCGAACTGAACGTTGGTGGCACCAAGCAAAACGTAATCATCAAGGCTCTGCAACGTCACCCGGCCAAAGGCCACGTGATGCACGCTGACTTCGTACGCGTTGTAGCTGGCCAGAAACTGACCGCTATCGTTCCTGTGCACTTCATCAACGAAGCGGCTCCAGTGAAGAAAGGCGGCGAAATCTCGCACGTTGTTGCCGAGATCGAAGTTTCCTGCCTGCCGAAAGATCTGCCTGAGTTCATCGAAGTCGACCTGGCTAACGCTGAAATCGGCACCATCGTTCACCTGTCGGACCTCAAGGCTCCTAAAGGCGTTGAGTTCGTTGCTCTGGCACACGGCGATGACAAGGCTGTTGCCAACGTCCACGCTCCACGTGTTGCTCCAGAAGCTACCGAAGAAGGCGCAGCAGAGTAATTCACTCTGTCATGCCTGAGTGAGCAGGTAACATCGCGGACTGGAACGTAGCGAGAAAGCGGGCGGGAACGCGGAGTTTACATCCATGGTAAATGAGCATTTTTCGTCCACTTTCGCCGCCTTCCCTGATCGCGGCGATGTTATCCACCACTCAAAGGAAGGGCCCCTATCGTGACTGCCATCAAACTGATCGTTGGCCTGGGAAATCCAGGCGCTGAATACGAACAGACCCGGCATAACGCAGGGGCCCTTTTTGTTGAGCGCATCGCCCACGCACAGAACGTGAATCTCGTGGCCGATCGCAAGTATTTCGGCCTGACCGGGCGTTTTTCGCATCAGGGTCAGGATGTTCGTCTGCTGATTCCCACCACCTACATGAACCGCAGCGGCCAGGCCGTGGCGGCACTCGCCGGTTTCTTCCGCATCAAGCCTGAAGAGATCCTGGTGGCACATGACGAACTCGATCTGCCTCCGGGCGTCGCCAAACTCAAAGTCGGCGGCGGCCATGGCGGTCACAACGGGTTGCGCGACATCATTGCGCAATTGGGCAATCAGAATACGTTTCACCGCCTGCGGCTTGGCATCGGCCACCCGGGCGTCGCCAGTATGGTTTCAAATTTCGTCCTGGGTCGTGCGCCACGCGCCGAACAGGAAAAACTCGATGCCAGCATCGACTTTGCCCTCGGCGTGCTGCCGGATATCCTCGCCGGTGAATGGAACCGCGCGATGAAAAACCTGCACAGCCAGAAGGCCTGACTCTAATCCGAGGGGAAACACCATGGGATTCAATTGCGGCATCGTCGGCCTGCCTAACGTCGGCAAGTCCACCCTGTTCAACGCCCTGACCAAATCCGGGATCGCGGCCGAGAACTTCCCCTTCTGCACCATCGAGCCGAACAGCGGCATCGTGCCGATGCCGGATCCGCGTCTGGATGCCCTGGCGGCCATCGTCAATCCGAAGCGCATCCTGCCGACCACCATGGAATTCGTCGACATCGCAGGCCTGGTGGCCGGCGCGTCGAAAGGTGAAGGCCTGGGCAACAAGTTCCTGGCCAACATCCGCGAAACCGACGCGATCGCCCACGTTGTGCGCTGCTTCGAAGATGAAAACGTGATCCACGTTTCCAACAGCGTCAACCCGAAGCGCGACATCGAAATCATCGACCTGGAACTGATCTTCGCCGACCTCGACAGCTGCGAGAAGCAACTGCAGAAGGTTTCGCGCAACGCCAAGGGCGGTGACAAGGACGCAGTGGCCCAGAAGGCCCTGCTGGAGCAGTTGATCCCGCACTTCACCGAAGGCAAGCCTGCACGCAGCCTGATGAAGAACATGAGCGCCGACGAAAAGGCGATCATCAAGGGCTTCCACCTGCTGACCACCAAGCCGGTCATGTACATCGCCAACGTCGCTGAAGACGGTTTCGAGAACAACCCGCACCTGGACGTGGTCAAGGCCATCGCCGAAGAAGAAGGCGCCATGGTCGTTCCGGTCTGCAACAAGATCGAAGCGGAAATCGCCGAGCTGGATGACGGCGAAGAGAAAGACATGTTCCTCGAGGCCCTGGGCCTGGAAGAGCCCGGCCTCAACCGCGTGATCCGCGCCGGCTACGAAATGCTGCACCTGCAGACCTACTTCACCGCCGGTGTCGAAGAAGTCCGCGCCTGGACCGTCCGCGTCGGTGCCACCGCACCGCAAGCCGCCGGCGTAATCCACACCGACTTCGAAAAAGGCTTCATCCGCGCCGAAGTGATCGCCTACAACGACTTCATCCAGTACAAGGGCGAAGCCGGGACCAAAGAAGCCGGTAAATGGCGTCTGGAAGGCAAGGACTACATCGTCAAGGACGGCGACGTGATGCACTTCCGCTTCAACGTGTAAAAGCCGCACCCAATAAAAAGCCGCGTTCGATACGCGGCTTTTTTATGCCTGAAATTCAGTCCGTCAGGCCTTTCTGGTTTTCGGCAGGAAGATCGCCAGCACCCCGAACAGCGGCAGGAACGAGCACAGGAAGTACACGTATTCGATGCCGTGAATGTCCGCGAGATGCCCGAGCAACGCCGCACCAATCCCGCCAAAACCGAACATCAGACCGAAGAACACCCCGGCAATCATCCCCACGTTGCCCGGCACCAGTTCCTGCGCATACACCACGATCGCCGAGAACGCCGAAGCGAGGATGAAACCGATCACCACGCTCAGGACGCTGGTCCAGAACAGATCGACATGTGGCATCAGCAGCGTGAACGGCGCCACGCCGAGGATCGAGAACCAGATCACCGCCTTGCGCCCGATCTTGTCGCCAATCGGCCCGCCGAAGAACGTGCCCGCCGCGACCGCGCCGAGGAACAGGAACAGGTGCAGTTGGGAACTTGCCACCGACAGGTCGAACTTCTCGATCAGGTAGAAGGTGAAGTAACTGGTCAGGCTGGCCATGTAGAAATACTTGGAGAACACCAGCAGCCCGAGCACCACCAACGCACTGGTCACCCTGCCCTTCGACAGTCCATGAGTGGCGGCCTGGCCAGCCTTGAGCTTGAACAGGTTCAGGTGATGGGCGTACCAGCGGCTGATGCGATAAAGCACGAACAACGCAAACACTGCGAACAGCCCGAACCACGCCACGTTGCCCTGACCGAAAGGAATGATGATCGCCGCCGCGAGTAACGGGCCGAAGGCCGAACCGGCATTACCACCGACCTGGAACGTCGACTGCGCCAGACCGAAACGCCCACCAGAAGCCAGGCGGGCGATACGAGAAGCCTCGGGGTGAAAGGTTGATGAACCAATGCCGATCAGCGCCGCCGCCAGCAGAATCAACGGAAAACTGCCGACCATCGACATCATCACGATGCCGATCAGCGTGCACACGGAACCTGCCGGCAGCAGCCACGGCTTCGGGTGCCGGTCGGTGTGATAACCGACCCACGGCTGCAACAGCGAAGCGGTCAATTGAAAGGTCAGGGTAATCAGGCCGACCTGAGTAAAGCTCAAGCCATAGTTGGCCTTGAGCATCGGATAGATCGACGGCAGCACCGACTGGATCAGGTCGTTGATCAAATGCGCCAGCGCCACCGCGCCGATGATGCGCATCACCAGTGGACTGCTCTGGGGAGGAGCGGACGCCGAGGCAGCGGCGGTCTGAACGTTGCTGATAGCCATGGGAGTTTCCGGACTGCAGATGGGTGCACGCGGGCAGGTGCGTCAATGTGCCATTTTTCGGTGCGCCAGCGCCATCCCCTTAGCCAGCTAACGAACTATTCAATCGTCGCGTCGCAAGTGATAGCGCAACGCCATGGTCTGAATCTTGCCTTGCTTATCCGCTTGAACGCGGCGCCCTTACAAAGGGCATCGAGAATGGGAAGTTTCGCTACAGAGCCGGCCTACAGAGCGGGTAAGGGTGAACTTTCGAGGCCTTTAAGCAGGGCACCAATCCCGGTCGCAACGACCGCGATGCACGCCGATGGTGCGTGGTGTCCAGAGGAGTCATGGGGCATGCAGTTTTTTTTATCACCGGGGATCGGATTGCTGGGGCGGTTTGGCTTCGCGCGTAAATTCCAGTTGTTGTTTCTACTGTTTATCCTTCCATTGGCCGGCAGCCTGTTGATGATCGGCCAGGACTATCGCGAAAAACTCAACCTGATCGCTGGCGAACGTGCCGGCGTGCGGCAGTTGCTCGCCCTCGATGCGCTCGACAACCTGCTCGCCGCCCAACGCGACCGCGCCGCCCGCTGGCGCGCCACGGAAACCAACCGTCAGCCGACGCCCGCCACCCTCGCCGCGATGGCCGCATTCGATGCTGTGCAGCCTGCCGTTGCTCAGGCCACACTGGATCTGGGCAATGCCTTGCGAGCCGAAGGCGCGGAAGGCGAAACACTGACCCGCTATCAGGCCCTGCAAGCCGCGCTCAATGGTCTGGACTCGAAAAGCCTTTCCGGTGTTGGCTGGTGGCCAGACGGTTATGATCGCTTCACCAACGCACTCAGCGCCCTGCAAGCGCTGCGCGAACAAATCGCGATGGATAATCGCCTGATTCTTGCGCCGTGGCTGGAAACCTATCTGCTGACGCAGATTTCCACCCAGCACGCACCGGACCTGATCGAACGCGTCGGCCGACTGGCAGCTGTCGGCCAGGCGTCCGTGGTTTCCGGCCAGTTCACTCTGCAAAGCCGTTTGCAACTGCGTGACTTGCGCAGCCGCATCGGTGATGCCCGCGAGCAGTTGGTGAAAACCGCAGGCCTGCTCGAAGCGCGTCTGCCGCCAGCCCTGCAAAACTGGGCCGGGCAGTATCACGACAGCCTCAAACAACTGGATGCGGGTTTGAAAGTGCTGGATGACGGCGTATTCGGCGGCAGCATCAATCTCAAGCCTGAAGCGTTCGAGCGCAGCCTCGATGCCCTGCTCGGCAACCTCGCCACGCTGCGCCAGCAATCGCTGGTATCGCTGGATCAGCGGCTGGATGACTACCATGGATCGGCGATTCGTCAGTTCATCGTTGTGGCGACGGTCTTCGGTTTGCTGTTGCTGGCGGCGCTGTACTTGTTCGTTTGCCTGCAAGCCTCGATCCGTCGTAGCGCCAGCGGCATCACACTGCTGGCTGAGGCTTTGCGCGACGGTAATCTGAGCCTGCAAGTGCCAGTCGTGGGTCGCGATGAACTGGCCTCGATCAGCACCGCACTCAACGTGGCGGTGGTGCAATTGCGCACCAGCCTGCTGGGTGTCGATCACGAGACTTCGCAACTGAGCAACGCCGTGCGCAGCCTCAATGAACACTCCAGCGGCGCCCTCAGCGAAGTCGAGGCGCAGCAATTGCAGATCAGCCAGATCGCCGCAGCGGCCACACAACTGGCAGCGACTTCTCAAGGCGTGGCGCAGAGTTGCGAACAGGCGTCGGGCAGTGCCCAGCACACCCGGCGCATCGCTGCCGACAGCAGCCGTGACAGCCAGCGCACTACAGCAAGTATTCAACAGCTCAATCAGCGTCTGAACGAAACCGCAGCAGCGCTCGGCCGGGTCAGCGAGCAAGGGCAGCAGATTCAATTGGTGGTCGATACCATTCGTGGCGTCGCCGAACAGACCAACCTGCTGGCGCTCAACGCCGCCATCGAGGCCGCTCGCGCCGGTGAACAAGGGCGGGGTTTTGCCGTAGTGGCCGACGAGGTACGCAGCCTGTCGCAGCGTACGCAGTCGTCTACCGCGCAGATCGCCGGTACGGTCGACAGTCTGCGCAATACGGTCAACGAAGCCGTGAGCCTGATGGAAGCAGCGTGCGGCCAGGCGCAATCGGATGCCGAGGCGGTCACCGGACTTGGCGAACGCCTGGGGGAAATCGCCAGCGCCGTGCAGAGCGTCACCGACACCCTCGCCCAGATCGCCACGGCGGTCGAAGAACAGGCGAGCACCGCCGATGAGGTCAGCGGCAATATCCAGCAGGTGGATCAGGCGGCGGTCCGCCTGCTTGAAGGTGCGCGGGCGGTGAACCTTGCGGCGGACACCTTGAGTCAGGGCAGCCATGCCTTGAGTGCCAACACCGGAAGATTTCAGCTGCGTTGAAAGCCCCTCCCGCCCCGATTTTCGGTGCGGGAGGATAAGCGGTTGAAAATAAGAAGAAATATTTTGAATTTACGCTTGACGCTTTTCCATTTCAGGGGAATAATGCGCGCCACTTGGCTACATAGCTCAGTTGGTTAGAGCATAGCATTCATAATGCTGGGGTCCGGGGTTCAAGTCCCTGTGTAGCCACCAAGTACTAAAAACGGCTTACCGAAAGGTAAGCCGTTTTTTTATGCCTCGAGAAAAGTGCCTCCCCGCTGGATCGGTCTGATTCTGTAGGAACCCGGTGCGAAAGGCGTATGAAGAGGATTATTCGTTCGATCAGGCCTCTGCATCCCGGCAAGTCGATTTGATCGCCATCCCGATTGACCGACAAGCTCCCCTGTCTCGATTCCCGGACAGACAGGGAGTGGTCATGGACCTGAACAAATTCCTTTTCGACGATGAGTGGCGTCGAAAACGCCCGAGCGAAAACGCGACATGGACCGGATGGATTCCACCCCCGCCACCAGAACCCGTTTATATCCGGACAGACGAATGGCCCACCCCGACGCCCCGCGACGATCTGGTATTTGCCAAGTCCTGCACACCGGACAACTGGTGTCGAACGGATGCCGGCACAACACCTGAGCCCGCCTCTCACTTCGGCAAAGTCATGGTGGCAGGCGCCCTGCGCATTCCCGCTGCCAATCACGCCGTAGCGAAAGCCATCGGCGCCGATCTGGCGTTGGGGCGCATGGCCGGTGGTGGAATCCTGCAGCAGCGCCTTAATTGGGCAATCCGCGGTGCGGGAGGCCCGGCCAGCGTGTTTATCCTCGGGATGCTCCCGACCCGAATGGGCGACGGCACGCTTCACACTGATGAACAGCTACGCAGCATGAGCCGCGCCACCACTCGCGTGCGCTTTCAGTTTCGGCGTGATGCCGAAGGGGTCATGCAGGTTTACGGCATTCACACCGGCGCTTCGGGCGATGACTCGGTGCGCACCGTAAAAGTCGAGTGGAACAGCGACAAGACCGCCATGGAGGCGAAGCTCAACGGCATCACGATTTTGTGGACGCCGCAACGCGGGCCGCTGGGATCGATGCCGCCGCTGGTGTATCCGGAACACGGCGAACCACTCAGCACGATTCTCGTCCATCCGATCGCGGCGAACACCGACAGCCAGATTGAAATCCTGCCCGGCGAAGACATCACCGCCGAGGATTGTATTCTTGTGTTTCCGGCGGAGACCGGGCTGAAGTCGTTGTATGTGGTGTTTTCGAAACCGGCGAGATTAACGCCTGGGACGGTGACGGGGGTTGGGGAGGATGTTTCCGGGATATGGCTTGACCATGCCCGGGGGGGATCTGGTGCGCCAATCCCAACCAGCATTGCCGATTCGCTAAGAGGGCGTGAATATTCCAGCTTTGATTCATTCAGACGCGCCTTCTGGGCCGAAGCATCAAAAGATACCAGGCTAGCCGGGCAACTCAGCGAAGATAGCTTGGAGCGTATGCGCAACGGAAAGGCGCCTCGCGCCCGATTAGCTGATGCGGCTGGTAAAAGAATCTCTCACGAAATTCATCATGTGGAACTGATATCTCAAGGCGGCGAGGTCTATAACGTTGACAACCTGAGGGTCCACACTCCTAAAAATCACGTCGAAATACACCAGGATTGAGGCAACTGCATGAGCGACCCCTTCATCAAAAGCAATTTCTCTGATTACACCGAACAAGACTTCGTTGAGTTCATTGACGAGATCAGAAAGGAAGACAAGGCACCTACAGATGACCGTGCAGATATTCTATTGCTGCACTTCAACAAGATCGTTGGGCATCCGAGCAAGATGGATCTTATCTACTACCCTGAGCCAGGTGCTGACACGTCGTCCTCTGGCATAGCCCGTACAGTCGCGGCATGGCATGAAGCAAACGGACTGCCAGGATTCAAGAAGTGAAGATTCATGGTCAATCACTGAAATGACTTCACACTACTAAGTATTAAAAACGGCTTACCAAAAGATAGGCCGTTTTTTTATGCCTCGAGAAAAGTGGCCTCCTCTGCAGATCAGCCAGATTCCGTAGGAACCGGGTGCGAAAAGCGTACGAAGAGGATTATTCGTTCGATCAGGCCTCTGCATCCCGGCAAGTCGATTTGATCGCCATCCCGATTGACCGACAAGCTCCCCTGCCTTGATCCCAAGACAGACAGGGAGTTGTCATGGGTCCGGACAAAGATCCTTTCGATGATATCTGGCGCCGAAAACTTCCGAACGGTGGCGCCTTAATTGGGCAATCCGCGGTGCGGGAGGCCCGGCCAGCGTGTTTATCCTCGGGATGCTCCCGACCCGAATGGGCGACGGCACGCTTCACACTGATGAACAGCTACGCAGCATGAGCCGCGCCATCACTCGCGTGCGCTTCCAGTTTCGGCGTGATGCCGAAGGGGTCATGCAGGTCTACGGCATCCACACCGGAGCCTCGGGCGACGACTCCGTGCGTACCGTGGGAGGGAGTTTTCAAACTTCGACGCGTTCAGAAAAGCATTCTGGCAAGCCGTGCGGGATGATCCAGAACTTTTCGATCAGTTCAATTCGGATGCCCAAGATCGTTTAATGTCGGGCAACGCACCCGCGGTTCGAGACAGGGAGTCTGTAGGCACAAGAGGGGTATTTGAAATACATCACGTCGAGCGGATCACTGATGGCGGCGCTGTCTACGACATAGACAACCTCCGAATCAACACCCCTAAAAATCACATCTTTCAACACAAAAAACAGTGAACGCACATGGAAAAAATATCTGAATACACTGAAACCGAATTTATCCGTTTCATCGAAAAAATACGTGCCACCAATAAAAGTGGATCGGATACGGAGCTTGGCGAGCTGCTGGCACAATTCAGAAAGCTGACCGGTCACCCGGACGGCACCGACTTGATTTTTTATCCCGAACCAGGAGAGGACAATTCTGCCGTGGGCATTACGAAGACCGTAAAAGAATGGCGTGCTACCAACGGACTGCCAGGCTTCAAGCAGTGAACATCAGCCGGCCATAGTCCCACCCACTGCAAATATCCAAGCAGTCAAAACGGCTTACCGAAAGGTAAGCCGTTTGTTTATCCCTCGCCCATTAACGCCGCCAGCCCTCTCGCCCAAATCTGCCGCGTCCGCAAACCGACAATCGCCCGCCAGTCCGGATCCGCCGGATAAAACTGCTCCAGCAGATTCAACTTGATCGCCCTCCCCGCCGCATCCAGCGGATCGCCATGCAGATGCAGCCAGTGATCGTCGCGCAGATAACGATGCACGTCCGGCCCCGGATAAGTCCCGCACTCGATCACGAACGGCATCAGTTGCACATTCGGCAGCGCATTGAGCAATGCCTGCGAGGTGTAGCCGGTAGCGGTCGCGGCAACGCCGGTTTCACTCAAGGTTTCGGCGCCGGTGTGCAGCGTGTAGAGCCACGGGCCGTAAATCGATTGCGCTTGGGCCAGTGCCGGATACGGCGCCTGGGTTATCGTCAGCAGCATCGGATGCCCGTACTCACCGGCGCCGGTGTGCAGGTCGAAACACATCACGGTTTCAGCGCCGGCCAGATGATTCTCGATGATGGAATGCAGCGTGCGATTCGACCAACTCGGCGCGAGTCCGCCAAAGAACAACCCGTCGGAATGACTGTGCTGGCCGCCCTCGACAATCGACATCACTGCCGGCCAGCCGTGCTCGGCAATTTGCGCATCGAGAAAGGCATCAGCCTTTTGCCGCTCGGGGCCGTTCAAATCGGTGCAGGCGTAGATTTCATGGAGCGCCGCGTAAGCGCGGTTGTCCGGAAGCGGTCGGTTGAAATCCAGGTGATTGCGGTTGAGGTCGATGTTGTCTTCGTTGACCCGCCGCAGCCACGCCGTGCCCCACGGGTTGATCAGATGAACCATCACCACCGCGACATCCTTCGGCAGCGACTCCGGCGTGAAATGCTTCAGCCAGTCGATCTGGCACTCCGAGCCGTAATAACCTTCAACCCCGTGGGTGCCGCTGAGCGCCACCAGACGCCGTTTGGTCGCTGGATCCCCCAGCACCGCGATATCGGTACTCAAAGACTCGCCAAACGGCCCATTGAGCGGATGCGCGTACGAAGAGAGCGTGGCACCCGCCACCTTCGCGGCAGCAAGAAAGCGCTCGCGCTGTTCGCGATAGCTGGGCTGTGTCGGAAATGCGTTATGCATGGCGGCCTCTTGTTGTTTGTTCTGGCTTCACTATTGGCTCTGACCCTACAGAAAATTCGCCAAGGCATGAAGGACAAACACACCGATGGTTTGCGTCCTGCACGGTCGGCCGATACAGTCCGTCAGACTTTTATCCCACGGACGGAGAGCCCCGCGTGCTTCCAGCCCTTTCCCTGAACCGCTTTCGTCTGCCCGCCCTGACGCTGATCGTCAGCGCCATCGCCCTCACTGCCTGCAACGCACCGCCCTCCTCGACCCTGCCGCTGGCCCCGGAAGCCGCCTCCGGCTACCGCACCGGCCTGCAAGCCAGCCACGCCGAGAAACACATGGCCGCCGCTGCCAATCCACTGGCCGCCGAAGCCGGTCGCGAGATGTTGCGTCAGGGTGGTTCCGCCATCGATGCCGCCATCGCAATGCAAGCCGTGTTGACCCTGGTCGAGCCGCAATCCTCGGGGATCGGTGGTGGCGCGATGATTGTGCTGTGGGATGGCAAACAGGTGCGCACCTATGACGGTCGTGAAACGGCACCGGCCGGCGCGACCGAGAAGCTGTTTCTAAACGCTGACGGCAAACCGATGCCGTTCCCGCAGGCGCAGATCGGCGGGCGCTCCGTCGGCACGCCGGGCGTGATGCGAGCGCTGGAACTGGCGCACAAAAAGCACGGCCGCTTGCCGTGGGCCAAGCTGTTCGAACCGGCGATCAAACTCGCCGAGCAGGGCTTTGCAATCTCCCCGCGCCTGCATTCACTGCTGAAATCCGATCCGGAGATACGCCGCTCGCCAGACATGGCCAAGTACTTTCTGAACAGCGATGGCAGCGTCAAAGCCGTCGGCACTCGCTTGCAGAACCCGGCGCTGGCCGCCGTGCTCAAGCGCATTGCCAATGAAGGTGCGGACGCGCTGTACAAAGGCCCGATCGCCGAAGAGATCGTGGCCAGGGTTCAGGGTCACGCCAACCCCGGCAGCCTGTCGCTGACCGACCTTCTGCACTATCAGGCCAAGGAGCGCGCGCCCCTGTGCACCGACTACAAACGCTGGCAGGTTTGCGGGATGCCGCCGCCATCATCGGGCGGGATTGCGGTGGCGCAGATTCTCGGCACCTTGCAGGCGCTGGAGGGCCGCGATCCGCGTCTGTCCCTCACACCGCTCAAACCTGTGAAAACCGATAAACCGGCCGGCCTTGAACCCGCGCCACAAGCCGTCCATCTGATCGCCGAAGCCGAGCGCCTGGCCTACGCCGACCGCGCGCAATACGTAGCCGATACCGACTTCGTGCCGGTACCGGTCAAAGGCCTGGTCGATCCGGGTTACCTGGCCAGCCGCGCCAGCCTGATCGGCGAACGCAGCATGGGCAGCGCCAGACCCGGCACACCGCCGGGCATACAGGTTGCCTATGCGCCGGATCGCTCTCCGCTGCGCATTTCCACCTCACAAGTGGTGGCCGTGGATGACTTCGGTGGCGCCGTATCGATGACCACCACCATCGAAGCAGCGTTCGGCTCGCACCTGATGGTTCAGGGCTTCTTGCTCAATAATCAGATGACCGACTTCTCGTTCATCCCCGAAGAGAACGGACAGAAAGTCGCCAACCGCGTAGAGCCCGGCAAACGCCCGCGCTCGTCGATGGCGCCGACCCTGATCTTCGACCGCAACAGTGGCGAGTTCGTCGCCACCGTCGGTTCACCCGGCGGCTCGCAGATCATCGAATACGTGGCCAAAACCACCGTCGGCCTGCTCGACTGGAACCTCGACCCACAAAGCGCCATCAGCCTGCCCAACTTCGGCAGCCGCAACGGCCCGACAGAACTGGAACAAGGCCAGTTCAGCCCGACGCTGATCCAGGCGCTCAAGGACAAGGGCCACACCGTCAACGAAATCGACATGACCAGCGGCACCCAGGCCATCGTGCGGGTCAAGGATGCTGCGGGGAAGGCAACGCTGGCAGGTGGGGCGGATCCTCGGCGTGAAGGGGTAGCATTGGGGGATTGAATCAGCACTGCCAACTGAAAAAGGCTTACCGAGAGGCAAGCCTTTTTTTGTATTGCAACATCCGGCCATGACTTGTCATCCAGCGGCGCTCAAACCTCGAGCGTCTTGCCATCCACCGGATCGCCAATCGTCAGGAAATGCCCCCCGGCCACGTGGTGCAGAGTGCGCAAGCCGTCATGCCCCTCGAAGTGCCAGCGTCCATCGCTGAACACCCGCGAATCAGCCTGCGCCGCAATCACCTCGGCCAGGAACAGATCGTACTGTTCATGATTGCGCGGCTCCGGCAACAACCGGCATTCGAGCCAGGCCACGCAACCGTCCAGCATCGGAGCATCAACCTGTTCAGCCGCAAAGGTCTGCAAGCCATAAGCCTGGAACTTGTCCTGCCCCTGGTCCCGATTGATTTCCAGGCCTGAAGTCGAGCCGACGGTCTGCACGATGTCAGCCTGACTCACACAAGGAACGTTGAGAACGAAAGTGCCCGCAGCTTCGAGCAATTGCCGGGTCCAGGTGGACTTATCGAGGACCACCGCGACTTTCGGCGGTTCGAAATCCAGCGGCATGGCCCACGCAGCCGCCATGATGTTGCGCTGCCCGGCATGGGCGGCGCTGACCAGCACGGTCGGCCCGTGATTGAGCAGGCGGTAGGCTTTGTTCAGGGGAACCGGGCGGCGGAAAGACTCGCGCATGGGATCTGCTCCGGGGAAAAGAGCCGATTGTAGCGGGATAAAAACCGCGAAGGGATGGTCATGGACAATCCCTTCGCCTGACAGCATCAGTTGGATAACTGATTGGCAAACTGGCCGACCGCGTTCACCACTTTCTGCGCGCCGTCCTGGATCTCGACGATCACCGTACCGGCCTCCGCCGCCAGCGCCAGCCCTTGCTCGGCCTGCTGCTTGCCGTCGGTCATGAGGGCCACGGCGTTGCGCGCCATATCCTGGTTCTGGCGCACCACACCGACGATTTCCTCGGTCGCCTGACTGGTGCGCGAAGCCAGTTGCCGCACTTCGTCGGCCACCACGGCAAAGCCTCGGCCCTGCTCACCCGCGCGAGCGGCTTCAATGGCAGCGTTGAGCGCCAGCAGGTTGGTCTGTTCGGCAATGCCGCTGATGGTCTTGACGATGGTGCCGATCACCTGGGATTGCTCGTTCAGCGCCTCAATGCCTTCGCCGGCGGTCTGCATGTGCCTGGACAGATCGCGCATCACGTTGACCGCTTCAGTCACCACACGGGTGCCGCGCTGGGCGGTGCTGTCGGTTTGCAGGGACGTGCTGTAGGCGATATTGGCGGCGTCGGCGACGGCCTGTTCCTGATTGACCTGATCGGTGATCACCGTGGCGAACTTCACCACTTTGTAGAGCTTTTCGTTGGCGTCGAGTACCGGGTTATAGGAGGCCTCCAGCCAGACGACACGACCATGGCTGTCGACCCGCTTGAAACGGCCGGCAACGAATTCGCCATTGTTCAAACGACGCCAGAAGTTCTGGTATTCGGCGCTGTTGTACTCCTCCGGCTCGCAGAACTGGCGATGATGTTTGCCCTTGATCTGCGCCAGGCTGTAACCCATGCCCTGGAGGAAACGTTCGTTGGCACTGAGCACGTTACCGCTGAGGTCGAACTCGATCACGGCCGTCGAACGCACCAGCGCGCCGATCAGGTTTTCGTGTTCGCGGGAAGCCTCGATGGTGCGGGTCAGGTCGCTGGAGAAAATCGAGAAGTGCTTGATCCGGCCATCCGATGAACGAATCGGCTGGACGATGGAGCGCAACCACGCCTCTTCGCCGTTACCGCGTGAAAGACGCACAGCACCGGCGAAATGCTCGCCACGGCTCAGTGCAGCCTTGAAGCGGTGATGAAACTCGTCGGACTTCACATGGGCCGGCACGATGTCTTCGATGGCCCGGCCGATCAGGTCGTGGCTCTTGTAGAGCATTTCGTTGAGGAAGTTCTGGTTGACCGACTGAATCCGCCCGTCGGGCTCAAGGGTGAGCACCAGCATCTCGCTTTCCAGGCTCTCCTTCACTTGCAGAAGGCTGGAGAGTTCTTCACGAAGAGCCGCCAGCTCTTGCTTCAGGCGTTTGTTGAACATGGGAAAGCACCGATGGACTGGATGGAGAGCGGACACACAGCCTAACCATCGGCCTTGGAAATCTTTTCTGAAGAGCGCGCGAGGCTTGTCCTACAAAAATAGTTAAGCCTCGACAACTCAGGCGGTGCCGGCCACGGCACACTGCTCCGCGCGCGGCATCCGCGAACCGAAATACGCCGCACTGGCGACGCCCACCGCGCCCATCACCGCGCAGAACATCACGCAGATCCACGGGCTCCATGGCATCAGACCGATCAGCAGCAACGGCGTGACACTGGCCCAGGCGGCGTAGGCAATGTTGTAGGTGAAGGAGATCCCGGAGACGCGAATCCGCGCCGGGAACAGGCTGACCATCACCGACGGCACCGCACCGACCACGCCACAGCACAACCCGGCGATGGCGTAGGCCAGACCGACCCAATCCCCGCCGCTGATAAGGCAGGTGTAAAGCAAGCCGATCCCCAGTGGCAGCAACAGGCTGTAGAGCATGACCGTACGCCAGGCGCCGATGCGATCGACCAGCCGACCGGCAATCACGCAACCGATGTTCAGAAAGACAATGCCCAGTGCGCTCAACGCGAAGGTGTGACCGGCAGTCATGCCAAAGGTTTTTTGCATCATGGTCGGGGTGATGACCACGAACACCACCACCGCCGAGGTCAGTACGCAGGTCAGCAGCATCGCCGGCAACATCGCCAGGCGATGATCGCGCAGCACGCTGCGCAGCGGCAGTTCGACCCGCGCCTCGCGCTGCGCTTCCATGGCCATGAACACCGGGGTTTCGCTCAGCCAGCGGCGCAGCCAGACGCCGATCACACCGAACACACCGCCGAGCAGGAACGGGTAACGCCAGGCGTAATCGAGCACTTCGGACGGAGTGAACACTTGTGCGAGAAAGGTCGCGGTCAATGCGCCGATCAAATAGCCGAAGGTCAGACCGGCCTGCAAAAAGCCCAGGGCATACCCGCGATGACCAACCGGTGCGTGCTCGGCAACGAACACCCAGGCACTCGGCACTTCGCCGCCCACCGCCGCGCCTTGCAGGATACGCAGCGCCAACAGTAACAGCGGTGCGAAATAGCCGATCTGCGCGTAGGTCGGCATGATCCCGATCAGCAGGCACGGCAGCGCCATCATCAGGATGCTCAGGCTGAAGACTTTCTTGCGTCCCAGTCGGTCGGCGAAATGCGCCATCAGGATCCCGCCCAACGGGCGCGCCAGATAGCCGGTGACAAAGATCCCGAAGCTTTGCAGCAGGCGCAGCCACTCAGGCATTTCCGGCGGGAAGAACAACTGGCTGAGGGTCAGGGCGAAGAACACGAAAATGATGAAATCGTAGATCTCCAGCGCCCCGCCCAGGGCCGCAAGGCCGAGGGTCTTGTAGTCGGAACGGCTGAACGGCACCGGTCGGGCTGTGGATTGGGCAGTCATGGCAAAGAACTCTGGCAGGCAAAAAACCAAGGCGCTCATGGTCTACGCAAACGGGCCGTCGGACAACCCGTTAGACCATAGTCCTGATTTCTGCAAAACACGGTCACAAAAATCCGCCGTTGATTTACTGTTGGCACCTGTCCAGACGGGCCGGCCAAGCCCCGAAGACCACAATAAACATAAAAATCCGAGGTATTCCCGTGGCCGTTGATATCGAAGATAGCCGCTCTGCGCGCTTTGCCTTGCGCTGTTCAAGTTTTGCCGAACGCTGGTTTCCCGATTCCTGGGTATTCGCCGCACTGGCGGTGATCATCGTCGCCCTGGCGACCCTGGCCATGGGCGCCAAACCCACTGACGCCGCCATGGCGTTCGGGGACGGGTTCTGGAGCCTGATCCCGTTCACCATGCAGATGGCTTTCGTAGTGATCGGCGGTTATGTCGTGGCCAGTTCGCCGCCCGCCGTGAAACTGATCGACCGTCTGGCGCGGATCCCGAAGAACGGCCGCTCGGCCGTGGCCTGGGTCGCGTTGATCTCGATGGTCGCATCCTTGCTCAACTGGGGCCTGTCGCTGGTGTTCGGCGGTTTGCTGGTCCGCGCCCTCGCCCGCCGCACCGATCTGAAAATGGATTACCGCGCCGCCGGTGCCGCCGCCTATCTGGGCCTTGGTGCGGTTTGGGCACTGGGACTGTCGTCGTCCGCCGCGCAGTTGCAGGCCAACCCGGCCAGCCTGCCGCCGTCGATTCTGTCGATCACCGGGGTGATTCCGTTCACCCAGACGATTTTCCTCTGGCAGTCGGGGGTGATGCTGCTGGCGCTGATCGTGATTTCGATCATCATCGCCTACGCCACCGCGCCCGGCCCGAACTCGGCGCGTGACGCCAAGGCCTGCGGCATCGACCCGGCCTTCAACCTGCCGCCGCTGCAACCGCGCACCCGTCCCGGCGAATGGCTGGAACACAGCCCGCTGCTGATCATTCTGCTGGTATTGCTGGCGGCCGGTTGGCTGTTCCACGAGTTTTCGACCAAACCGGCGATCACCGCGATTTCCGGGCTCAACACCTACAACTTCCTGTTCATCATGCTCGGCGCGTTGCTGCACTGGCGCCCGCGCAGTTTCCTCGATGCGGTGGCGCGAGCCGTGCCGACCACCACCGGGGTGCTGATCCAGTTCCCGCTGTATGGCTCGATTGCAGCGCTGATGACCACGGTCAAGGGCACTGACGCCCAGACCCTGGCCCATCACATCTCGACGTTCTTCGTCAGCATCGCCTCCCACGACACCTATGCGCTGCTGATGGGCGTGTACTCGGCGATTCTCGGTTTCTTCATTCCGTCCGGCGGCGGCAAGTGGATCATCGAGGCGCCGTACGTGATGCAGGTGGCTAACGATCTGAACTATCACCTCGGTTGGGCAGTGCAGATCTACAACGCCGCCGAAGCCCTGCCGAACCTGATCAACCCCTTCTACATGCTGCCGCTGCTGGGCGTTCTGGGGCTGAAGGCGCGGGATCTGATCGGTTTCTCGTTCGTGCAATTGCTGGTGCACACGCCACTGGTGCTGGTGTTGCTGTGGGCGCTGGGCACGACCCTTTCCTATCTCCCGCCCGTGATGCCATAAACGATGGCGACAGGGTGCCGGCCCCGGCGCCCTGTCTTTCTCTTCAACAAAATCACCCGAACGAACCGTTCTGCGGCTGCCTGTCGCAAATAATGGCTCAGAGCCATCATCTTTCTTTACCGCGCCACTGCCTCGGTAATATTCTTGCGCGCCAATATCTGTTTCATTTTTTGTCTGAGCGCAAAGGGAGTTCGTTGCAATGATCGTCGGGATTGACCTGGGAACGACCAACAGCCTTGTTGCCGTATGGCGCGGCGATGCCACTGAGTTGGTGCCCAATGCCCTGGGGCAGTTCCTGACACCCAGCGTGGTGGGGCTGGACGATCAGGGCCGGATTCTGGTCGGGCAAGCCGCCCGTGAACGCCTGCACACCCACCCGCGCCTGACCGCGTCGCTGTTCAAACGCCATATGGGCAGCGCGACTGAGGTCTACCTCGGGGATAAAAAATTCCGTCCCGAAGAGCTGTCGGCGCTGGTGCTCAAGAGCCTGAAAGAAGACGTCGAGCGCACCTACGGCCAGACCGTCACGGAAGCCGTGATCAGCGTTCCGGCCTATTTCAGCGACGCCCAGCGCAAGGCCACACGCATCGCCGGTGAGCTGGCGGGCCTGAAAGTCGAAAAGCTGATCAACGAACCCACCGCCGCCGCACTGGCTTACGGCCTGCACCAAAGGGACAAGGAAACCTCATTCCTGGTGTTCGACCTGGGCGGCGGTACATTCGACGTGTCGATTCTCGAACTCTTCGAAGGCGTCATGGAGGTGCGCGCCAGCGCCGGTGACAACTTCCTGGGCGGCGAGGATTTCGACAACGTGCTGCTCGAGCACTTTATCGATCAGCATCGCAACGTGTCGGACTTCCCCGAGCGCACGACCATCCTCCAGCCGCTGCGCCGCGAGGCCGAGCGTGTGCGCCGCGCACTGGGGCAGGACGCCAGCGCCGAATTCAGAGTGCAGGTCGGCGAAAAGCAGTGGACGCAGACCATCACTCAGGCGCAAATGGCGACGCTGTACATGCCATTGCTCGAACGCCTGCGCGCGCCGATCGAACGGGCCCTGCGCGACGCACGCATCCGCGTCAGCGACCTCGACGAGATCCTGCTGGTCGGCGGTACCACCCGCATGCCGCTGGTGCGCAAACTTGCCGCCGGGCTGTTCGGTCGCTTCCCGTCGATCAGTCTCGATCCGGATCAGGTGGTGGCCCAGGGCGCCGCGATTCAGGCAGCGCTCAAGGCCCGATCGGCCGCGCTGGAAGAAGTGGTGCTCACCGATGTCTGCTCCTACACCCTGGGGATCGAGACCTCCACCCAGGTCGGTCGCCAATATGAAAGCGGGCATTACCTGCCGATCATCGAGCGCAACAGCATCGTCCCGGTCAGCCGGGTGAAAACCGTGCAGACCCTTCACGACAATCAGGAACAGGTCGTCGTGAAAATCTTTCAGGGCGAAAGCCGCCTGGTCAAAGACAACGTGGCGCTCGGCCAACTGGACATCAAGGTGCCCAAGCGCAAGGCCGGCGAAGTCGAGCTGGATGTGCGCTTCACCTACGACAACAACGGCTTGCTCGAAGCCCAGGTCAGCATTCCCCTGACCGGTCAGCAACACTCGCTGGTCATCGAGAACAACCCCGGTGTGCTGACGCCCGAGGAGATCCAGCAGCGTCTGCAAAGCCTCGCGCAACTGAAGATCCATCCACGCGAGCAACAGGTCAACACTCTGCTCAGTGCGCGGCTGGAACGTCTGTATCAGGAAAGCCTGGGCGACCTGCGTGATCAGATCGGCCATTGGGCCAAGCAATTCCAGCACGCCCTGGACTCTCAGGACGAACGGCAGATCCGTGAGACCCGCACCGAACTGAGCAAGCAGTTGAGCGCCCTCGACCGCAGTCCCTGGCAGTAAGGAAACACGACATGGAATGCTGGTCTGTCCTGCAACTGCCCGAAGACGCCGGGCTGCGTGATATCAAGCGCAGCTATGCGCGGCTGCTGAAAGTCTTCCGGCCCGATGAAGATGCCGCAGGCTTCCAGCGCCTGCGCGAGGCCTATGAGCGCGCACTGTCGATTGCCCAGTGGCGCCTTGAAAACGAAGAGACCGAGGAGCACGGCGACGTCATGCTGGCCCCGGGGATCGCCGCGCTGGCGGCACAAGAGCAGTCCATGGCTCAGCCGCTGCAGAAGACCGGGACTGATGCGTGGGATTACCCCTCGCCGCCATTCGACCCGGTGACCCCGGCCGCACCCGAAGCACCGCTCGAGTTGCCGATCTTGCGGGTGCAGCCCCTGAACTCAGAGCCCGTGGAGCCGACCGCTGACCAAGCCATTGAAGCCGCATCCCCGTTGCTGAACGGCCTCTCGGACACCAATCTGGACGAGCGTTGGGAACAGGCGCGCCAACAGGATTGTGCGCAAGCGTTCCAGACATGGTTGCTGGCGTTGTGCTTCGATCAACCCGCCCTGCGCCTTTCGATTGCCCGTTGGGCGGTGCAGCACCTCGGTTGGCTGGGCCCATTTCAGGAGATCGTCATTGCCGACGGGCAGCGCAGCATTCTCGCCAGCGAGTTGCTGACGGACTACCGACAATCGCTGGAAACACTGCTCGCATCGCAAAACGAGCGCGAATTTCTCGCGCGGCTCAGGACTTACACGGCCCAACCCTGGCTCCAGGTGTTCGACCGTCGGGAACACTGGCAGCAAATCATTCTGCAACTGCTGCAGGACACGGAGTGGAGCGTGCCACTGTTCGACCGCGTGTCCCAGTTGTTCGGCTGGGACGACACCAAGGGCATTCATCCGCAACCGGACTGGCTCTGGCAGGCGCTGATCGAGCGCTGCAATCAGGAAAGCCTCTACGACAACCTGTGCGCCCGGGCCGAAGATCAGCGCAACGGGACGCCCGACGCGCTGGCCGCGCGCCTGCTGATCAGCCCGATGAAGCCGCGGCAACAGAAGGACATGACCGACCGGTTCATTCCGGCGGACTGGCAGGCCTGTCAGCAGCTGTCGGAAACCCTCAAGTGGCGCTTCCCCGACCTGCTCGCCCGTCTTCCGTACGCCGATGTTTTCTACTGGCGACGGTTTCTGCCGCGTTACGTTGCCGGCGAGACCTCCTTGCGGACATGGGCGGCAATTGCGTTGGCGCTGTGGTTGTTCTATCTCCCCACCGAGCACAAAACCACGGAAATGAGCATCATCATTCCGTTGGCCTTCGCCTGCGTCCCGACGTGGTTTTTCCGTAATGCCTTGAGTTGGTGGGTGCCTCTCAGCGGTGAGGTGATCGTTCAGGATCTCTGGCTGACCGAGACCCTGATTCCGCGCCGTTGGAACCCCGACACTCGCTGGCTGGTCATCCGTCACGGCGTACCGCAAGCCATCATGATTGCGCTGTTCTCGGTACTGCTTGGCGGACTGGGGGCGTTCACTTACATCGGCACGATCCTGATCGGACTGTGCCACAGGCGGCGTATCGGTACTCTCGACCCCGAACTGAGCGACCGGCGCCCTTGGCTGACCGCACTGCACTGGGCGCATTTCAGTCCGTTGCAACTGCTGTTTCTGGTGGTCATGACCGGCGTGATTCTTGCCAGTCAACTCGGTTATTCGCTGAAACACCTGTTCCCCGGCTAGGCTAGAAGCGGGCCGGATTGCCCCTCCACCAAGGTTTTACCCACGCTGAAAAGGATCTGAGCATGTTGAAACTTGCAGGCCTCACCCTCGCGGCGCTCACGTTGAGCGCTGCGGCCCACGCCGATGTCGACCTGAAACTGGGCAGCACCGAGCGCGTCACCCGCCTCTTCGCCTACCCCAACAATTGCAGCGTGATCTGCTTTCGCAACTGGACGCTGGAGCAGACCGTCGCCCATTACCTGAGCCAGAGCGTGCAGCGCGACGGCTACACCAACGCCAAAGTGCTGGTGAAAAACGACAACGATCAGCTCTATGCCGAAATCAGTGGCGTACCGAAGGGCTACGACAAACCGCTGACCGCACTGCTGGACGCCGGCGACCTGGCCTACAACGGCGCCAGCAAACTCAACGCCGACGGCAAATGGGCATACAGCTGGTATCTGTTCCTGCCACTGGGCATGGCCCTGGAAAACCGCAAAAGTGTCGAGCTGCTGCACTTCCCGCCGGATTACTCGCTGACCCAGGCCCAGGATTACCTGCGCTCGAACACCACTGACCGCTGGGCCGCGCTGCTGACCGACAATGGCATCCCCGCCGACCAGACGCCGGGCTACCAGACCATCATCGACATCGCCCCGATCGCCGCGCCGGCCAGCGCCGGCAAGGATCTGGAAGGCGTGTATGACTACTTCAAGGATTACCAGACCACCATGGTCAAGCAGGTCAGCCAGAACGCCAGCGGCGCCGTGCTGCCGATGGTTGCCTTTGGTGCACCGGTGCGTAACTGGATCAAGCAGCAATACGGTGCGACCGTGAATGTACTGGGCCTGGCAACCATCAGCCCGAGCGCGGGGGTGAATGTACCGGTGCTGGGCTCCAACCACCCGAGCTACATCTGGTACGCCGCCGACCCGGCCAACTACACCGGCGACGATGCACAGGCCAAGGCCGATGCGGCCGGTCTGAAGGTGATGGGACAAGACTTGAGCGCCGCCTGCTGGCAGGCGGGGATGGGCAGCAAACCGGGAACCGATCCGAAGACACTGCTCAACAGCTGCACCCAGACCTGGCAGGTGACGCAGAAAGCCAAGACCTGCGAGCTGTTCTACACCACCATTCGCAACGAGACCGTGGCAGAAGCGGACAAGACCTGCTCGACCGCACCGGTCAAATCCCGGCTGCAACAATTGAAGAGCCCGCTGCCGGCCATGGCCGCTCCTGCTGCCCATCTCTGAACATGCGTTCGGCTTTCCCGTGTGAGCCTCTGCTGACTCGGGAAAGCGTCTATTTCGCCTGTCAGATCTGACAGTAGACCGCTATTGTGATTTACGGGATCTTGGATCCAATGAGCGTGTTGCAGGACTGACAGGATGTCAGCCGAGGGTAGTCGCAACATCGAAGCCAACAGGGACCGTTATGAACACTTACGCATTACCAGCCGGACCGGCACGCGATACCGAGGGCATTTATCCTTTTGCCGGGCTTCCCGTGCGCCTGGGATTTCCCTCAAAGCAGGATTTCGAAATTCTTTATGATCCCGAGGGCGTGGCCACCACTGTCATCGCGTGCCGAGCATTCCTGCGTATCACTCGAATGTGCCGGTTTTCGGGCCAACTGCTGCCCTATCGCTGCCGGCAGACCCGGCAACTGCTGGCCGGCATCCATCTGTACGATCCGCGCTTTTGCGGCGCGATCGAGCATTGTTGCGACCCGAACACCTTTCTCGACATGAGCGAGTTATGGCTGTGGGCATTGCGCGACATTGTCGCGGGAGAACGGCTGACGGTGGATTACGCCGCCACCGAAGACAAACTGCTGCGGCAGTTCGCCTGCGGTTGCGGATCCTCGCGCTGCCGTGGATGGATCACCGGTTACGACGAAACACCCAATCTTGAAGGCCAGCGCTATTTGCTGAGCTGGCGACGTCGGCAAGGTTTACGCTGAACGACCGATCAAGGCGCGCCGACCGGACGCAAGCGGTACTGCGGCGGCAATTGCTCGAAACCGCTGATCGTGGTGTTCAGACTCTTCCAGCGACCATCCTTGATGCCGTAGATGCAGCCGTGGATCGACAGGCTCTGCCCGCGATGCCAGGCGTTCTGGATGATGCTGGTGTGGGCGACGTTGGCCACTTGCTGGATGACGTTGAGCTCACACAGACGGTCGACCTGTTCTTCTTCGGTCGGCAGCTTGGCCAGTTCTTCGCGTTTTTCGTAGTACAAGTCGCGGATCGAGCGCAGCCAGCCGTCGATCAGGCCGAACTGACGATCCTGCATCGACGCCCGCACGCCGCCGCAACCGTAGTGCCCGGTCACCAGAATATGTTTGACCTTGAGCACGTCCACCGCGTACTGGATCACCGACAGGCAGTTGAGGTCGGTGTGCAGCACCACGTTGGCGACGTTGCGGTGAACGAACAGATCGCCCGGCAGCATGCCGACGATTTCATTGGCCGGCACCCGTGCGTCGGAGCAGCCGATCCACAGATATTCAGGTGTCTGCTGGCGGGCCAGCTTGGCGAAGAAATCCGGGTCTTCCTTGGTGATCGCGTCAGCCCAACGCTCGTTGTTATCAATCAGGTCTTGTAAGTCATGCATGCGGTAAGGCCTCAAGAAAGATGCGCTGGTATGACAGTCGACCGCCTGTCGGGGTCACGCGGGGATCATGGGTGATTTGCTTTGAATTCTCGTGCGCCAGGTGAGTCCACCTCAGTAAGGCCCACAGTATGAGGATTTGCCATGACTGATTCACGACGTCCGTACGATGCGGTGCAACCGGAGCCCATCGATGATAACGAAGACCGCATGGGTTCGGTGCATGAGCTGGACTTCGACGACGAAGAGCCCAGTGCGAAGATCGGCGATGAGATCCCGGAGCAGGAACGCGAACAATTGATGCCCAACGAGCGCGTGCGTGAGGCTGGCATGACAGGGGCTTCGGTCAGTGATCATGAACCGACTGACGACGACATGAGCCCGGAAACCCTGATCCATGAAGATGGCGCTCGGGATGCCGAAGAGGCTGGCGAAGACAATCCGGCGGATTGGGATCTGAGCTTGGTCGATGAAGATGACATCGGCGGCGGCAATGGCCTGGATGAGGCTGAACTGGCGCGGCGTGATCCGCTGGATCGCAAGCGTTGATTTGTACTGCCTGACAGGACGCCATCGCGAGCTTGACCGCGATGTTTTAGCGTTTCAATCGACCAACGTGCAGACCATGACCACGGCATCTTCGCGCCCGCCGACCGCCGGGTAGTAATCCCGGCGTCGGCCGATCTCGTTGAAGCCATAGCGCTCATACAGGCGAAAGGCCGACGTGTTGCTGTCGCGCACTTCCAGGAAACATTCCCGGGCATCGGCGGCGCAGGCGCGGGACATCAGGTGTTCGAGCAAGGTCAGCCCCAGCCCGCGCCCCTGGTTTTCCGGCTTGATCGTGATATTGAGCAGGTGCGCTTCATCAAGAATGATCTGCACCACCCCGTGTCCCACCTGCTGCTCTCCTTCGAACATCAACCAGATCTGATACTTGCCCAAGCCGTCGAGAAAAATCCCGCGGGTCCACGGATGACTGTACGCGGCATATTCAATCTTCAGCACAGCGTCCAGATCCGCCTCGGTCATCGGGCGAAACGATACAGCGTCACTCATTCGATTCTTTCCAGCGCGCCATCAGCCGACGCATGGCTTGCCACACGGCGGCCTTGCGCTGTGGCTCTTCCATCAACAATTCCAGCCCGGGCACGGCCCACGCCAGGCCAAGCCCCTCGATTTGCAATTCACGGTTGAACGCCTCGGCCTCCGCTTCGCCGGCAAAACGCACCGCCGGCAGGCCGATCAGCCACAGACAGGCGCACGGCGCCGCCTCCATCTGCACCGACAGGAAACCCTGGACGAAATCCCGGGCCGCCTCCGGGCCCTGATCCATCGTGCCGCGGTTCAGCCATGGCCAGCGCACCGGCTCACCGACAATCTGTGGCGCGTCCGGCAGACCGGCGGCACGCAGCATGTCCTTGAGCAGCAGATAAGCCGGATCGCGGGACTGGAAGGCTTCCCCTGTGGGTAACTCAACCAGCAGCAGGCAACGGCCGGCGCGCAGCAATTGCAGGGCAAATCGCGGCGGCGGCACGGGTGCCGGTCTGGCGACGATCGGCGTTTCGTCGACTTCTTCCACCGGTTTGGCGGCTGTGCGGGTACTGGCCAGCGAAGGTCGCGGCACCTCGATCTTCGGCCGCTCGACCGGGCGCGCAGCCGGTTGCACCGGAGTTTCGGCCTGGGGTGCGGGCATCACCGGCGCGGCAATCTCGGGCTCGGGCATGTCCAGCAGCTCGGGCCGCGACGGTGCGGCAAAGGGCAATTCGGTGCGCGGCAGCCAGTTGACCACCTGCATGGCGTTCAAATAGGCGCGGCGGCGGGACTCGATTAGCAAGGGTCGGCCACTTGTGGATAACTGAAGTGCGCTGATTCTACCGCCCTTCGCTCAAGATCGCCCGCTGTTGATCGATAGTCTTGACCGATAGCTTGACGCAAAGAAAAGCGACAGCCCGTCCCGAGAGTGAATCGCATCCTTCGTGATGCAGTACAATCGCGGCTTTTAATCGCCAACCAGCCGGCCATTCCGATGATCGAACCCAAGCGCGTCTTGCGCGCCCTCGCTGAACACTGGGCACTTCTGGAGCCACTGTGCGAGCACTTCGACCAAGGCACCCTGAGCCTCAACGAACTGCGCACGCAACTGGCCGCCCAACAACTGGACAGCACGCCGCAGGACATCACCAGCCTGCTCGACGTGTGGATCCGCCTCGACATTCTGGTTCCCGTGGCGAAAAGCCCGAACCGTTTCGAACTCAATGCGCAGATCCACGACTTCCTCGCCTATCTGCGCCGCGAGCACCGTCTGGGCCTGTGCCTGGAAATCGAAGCCTATCTGCGTCACCTCGAGCGTCTGGCCGGTTATATCCAGGATGCGTTCGACGTCCGTGACGGCAATGACCTGGCCCGTCAGCTGCGCCTGCTCGACATGCGCGTGCGCGATGTTCTGAAGAAACTCGACAACGACGAACAGGCGCTGGTGGCCGTGGCCGAGCGGGCCAAGACCAGTGATCGGCAGATTCCGCTGCGTCAGCGTTACGCCGAAGTGCTGGCGACGTGGGACGAATACGTCGAGCCGATGATCGATCTGGTGAACGCCGACGGCGCCTTCGAGCAAGGCGTGCGCAAGGTCGAAACCGTGCTGCTGAAAATGCTCAGCGAACAGCAGCGCCTCGGCCATCTGGTCGATGACGACATGCTGCTGCGCACCCACGCACGCATCCTCGAAATGCAGACCAGCGCCCAGTTGACCCTGCGTCACGCCCGCGAGCTGCTGCTGCCGCTGCGTGAAGAAGCCCGCCGGCACAACGCCGTGACCCGTGGTGCTGCGCTGGCGCTGGCCGCCATTCGCCGCAAAGGCATCGACGCCGTGCCGCAAGCCGCGATGCCGCTGTTCACCCGGCCGCAAAGCACCTTTCTGGGCAGCGCCAGTCAGGTTGAAGCCTACGTCTATGCCCTGGCCCGTTTCGAGCCGAAACCGGCGCGTTTCCCCAAGGCGCACAAGTCGCAGAAGACCGGCGATGCCCCGCGCGCACCGCGCACCGTGCGCGAGATGGTCGACCGCTGCGAAGAGTCCCTGCCGATGCCGGATCTGATGACCTGGCTGCTGGAGCAGGAACCGGACGGCGCGACCGACGAATTGCTGTACTGGTTCTCGCGCCTGTCGCGGGAAAAACGCTTCAAGCGCGAGCGTCTGGAACGCCGCGAATACCACACTCACGAGCACCAGGTCAGCCTGCGCTCCTTCGCCCTGCTCTCGGCCGGCGACACCGCCGCCGAGGATTCTGCGAGCATCCCCAATGCATCTTGATCTATCCGAACTGTCGCAACTCGCGCCGATCTTCCGCGAGCTGTTCAAGGGTTACCACGTCAGCCGCCGCGACCCGGAGCTGTACGCGCAACTGTCGAACTTCCAGGACCAGTACCGCACGCTGTTCAAGGCACTGGGCTTCGAACTGGTCTGCGACACCCGTGGTTTCTATTACTTCGTGCCGGACATGGCTGCAGCGGCGGTGAACAAGACCGCTCAACGTCTGGCGCTGTTCACTTTCATCCTGGTCGAGCATCTGGCCGATCAGGGCCGCGACCCGATCGCCGTGCTCGACGGCGGCAGCCTCGGCCGCGAAGAACTGCCCTCGCTGCTGGAAAAATACCGCGACCTGTTCATCCAGGCCGAAGTACAGACCGTCGAAGAACTCGAAGAAAAAATCATGCGCCGCATGACCCAGCTCGGTTTCGCCAGCGAGGAAAACGGTGTGTACCGTTTCTTGCCGCCGATGCACCGCTTCCTCGATGTCTGCCTGTCGGTTCAGCAGGACCGCGATCTGGCGGCCAGCGTGCACAGCGTTCTGCCGTTGCCGGCACCGGTGCTGATCGACGAAGCCGCCGAGGCCAGATTCCTCGCCACCGACGACCCGCTCGATCTCAGCGAATTTGAGGAAGAAAGCGAAGAAGACGCACTGGCCCGCGCCATTGCCGAAGAACAGGAGTCCGACGCATGAGCCAGGAACGCTACGGCATCCGCCGCTTTGCCCTTTTGAACACCGCCGGTTACAGCCTCGGCCTGTTCCCGCTGGAAGAACCGCTGTCGGTCTACGGCGCGAACAACCTCGGCAAATCCGCCTCGATCAACGCCTTGCAGTTCCCGATTCTGGCGCGCATGTCCGACATGAGTTTCGGCAAGTACAGCCTGGAACAGTCCCGGCGCTTCTACTTTGCCTCCGACACCAGCTACATCCTGGTCGAAGTGAACCTGCCCCACGGCCCGCACGTGATCGGCGTGGTCGGTCGCGGCCCGGGCGGCGGTTTCGGTCACCAGTTCTTCGCCTACGCCGGCAAGCTCGATCTGGCGCACTACCAGAAAAACGACACCTGCCTGCGGCAGAAAGAGTTGTTCAGCAACCTTGAGAAAGAAGGCCTGAAAGCCTACGAACTCAAGCCCGATGAACTGCGCCGCTTGCTGGTGGGCGGTCATACGTCGATTCCGCTGGATCTGACCCTGATTCCGCTGCGCTCGACCAGCGAGCAGAGCCTGAAGACTTTCCGCGCGCTGTTCATCAACCTGCTGCACATGCGCGAAATCACCGCGGCCAAGCTCAAGCAACTGTTCCTCGATGCGTTCGAACACAGTCTGCGTTCCGGCAGCGTCGATTACATCGCGGCGTGCGAAGAAGCCTTCCGCGACGTGCGTCGCATGGAACAGGACTACAACTCGTTGGTGGCTGCCGGCCCGTTGGTCGAAGCCTTGGCCAACGGCGTCAAACAGCGCGATGTGCTGCGCGGCAAACTGCATCGCCTGTCGCCGCTGCTCGACTCGTTGCTCGGCACCTGGTCGGACTACGCCACGGCGCGCAAGGAAGAGCTGACGATTCAGGCCGAGCACTACCGTCGCGAGCAGGACGATCTGCAAAACGATCAGCGTGGCGGCACTCAGGAGTTGATGCGCCTGGAGCGGGAAATCTCCGGCATCCAGCGCTGGCTCGGCGAGTTGTCGGTACTGAAGAACCGCTTTGCATTGGTCGATGACGTCAAAGTGCTGGAACAGCAACTGCTGGCGGCCAAGGACGCTCACGACGAACTGGCCGGTGCGCTGGCGCAGTCCCGTCAATTCAGTGCCGAGGATCTCGAAGAACGTCTTCGCGATCTGGAAAAACGCCTGAAGTCGGTGAAGCAGCAACTCGATCACGCCGACAACAACAGCTACGCCCGCCTGCGCGAAGAGTTTTCGCAACAGGACGTCGAGCGCCTGATGCGTCTGTTCAACAGCGCGCTGTTCAGCCTGCCGCTGGGCGAACACGGCATCACCATGGACGAGAACGGCGAGTGGGTGAAGTCCGTGGAGCTGATTCTCGACGGCTTCAAGGGCGAGCGTTTCGAAGTGCCGGGCCTGTCGATCGACATCTCGCATATCGAGCCGCCGGCCCTGCAAGCACTGGCCGACCGTGCCGCGTTGCGCGATCAGAAAGAACGTCTGGAAAAAGAGCTCAAGCAACTCAAGACCCAACAAGCCGTGGCCGCTGACCGCGCCGCGAGCAAGACCCAGACCGAAGCGCTGTACCAGCAGGTGCTGGATGCGCAGAAAGCGCTGGAAGACTTCCGTCGTACCCAGACCCTGAGCGCCGAAGAAGGCGACAAGCTCGAGCAACTGGCGCAGATGGAAGCTGCGCAGGACGAACTCAAGCGTTCCAGCGATGCGTTCACCGAGCGCGTCCAGCAACTGTCGGCCAAGCTGCAACTGGTCGGCCGGCAGATCGCCGACATGGAAGCCAAGCAACGCACCCTCGACGACGCCCTGCGCCGCCGTCAGCTGCTGCCGGCGGACCTGCCGTTCGGCACGCCGTTCATGGATCCGGTCGACGATTCGATGGACAACCTGCTGCCGCTGCTCAATGACTATCAGGACAGCTGGCAAGGCCTGTTGCGCGCCGATGGCCAGATCGAAGCGCTGTACGCGCAGGTGCGCCTCAAAGGCGTGGCCAAGTTCGACAGTGAAGACGACATGGAGCGCCGTCTGTCGTTGCTGATCAACGCTTACGCGCACCGCACCGACGAAGCCCTGACCCTCGGCAAGGCCCGCCGCGCAGCCGTGACCGATATCGCCCGGACCCTGCGCAACATTCGCAGCGACTACGACAGCCTCGAGCACCAACTGGCTTTGTTCAACCGCGAGATCAACAAGCGTCAGGTGTCCAACCTGCAGAGCTTCCGCATTGTGCTGGCGCCGAACAAGGAAGCGCTCAAGCACATCGACCAGATCATCCACAGCGCCGGTCAGTACGAAGAAGGCGAAACACTGTCGGTGTTCGACCTGAGCCAAAGTGCGGAACAGGACAACAAGAACGAAGAGGCCAAGGAGTACCTGGCGCGGCTGGTGGCGGCGAACCACAACCAGCTCGGCCTCAAGGACTTGTTCGAACTGGCGTTCGAGATCACCAAGGTCAACGGCCAGCCGGTGATCCACACCGACATCGATGGCGCGGCGTCCAACGGCACCACGATGACCATCAAGGCGCTGACCAACATGTACTTGTTGCTGCACTTGATGGACCGCGACCTGGCCGGTCGCGTGCGTCTGCCGTACTACCTCGACGAGGCAGCAGACATCGACGAGAAGAACCAGGCCGCTCTGCTGGAAACCAGCCTGCAACTGGGCTTCGTGCCGATTCTGGCGAGTGTGAAGCCGCAGGTCTGCGCCAGTGTCGCCATCGACCTGGAAGGCGGCAGCGGCCCGGCCGGCATCTACATCGACGAGGCGGACTGGAAGTACATCCGTCGCCACGATGGGGTGAAAGCCACCGTCAATGTCCAGGCGGACGAGCCGGAGCTGGATGCGGTTTGATGCGTCACTGACGGGCATAAAAAAGGGCCGCGATCCATTGGATCGCGGCCCTTTTCATTGGGCGGGATTATTTGCCGAGGGGGATTTTCGGCGCCCAGGTCAGCCACTCGTCTTCGAATTTGTCGAACAGCGGGAACGTTTGTTCGGCGCGGGCCGGATTGCCCATTTTCTCGCCATCCGGCGTGGCGAAGGCGATACCGCCCTGGATCACTGTTTCAAGCGACTCCGTGCGCACCGTTACGCCCTTGAACAGACCGATGTCGAAACCGACACCGCTGGTGTTCCAGAAGCGGCTGCCGCTGCGCACCAGTGGCGCGTACTTCGGTTCGATCAGGATATGTACCAGTACGCGATCCGCGGTCTGGCCCAGTTCATAACCGGTGACTTTGCCCACGGCAATTTCGCGGTAGGTCACTGGCACGCCCGGCTTTAGCGAGCCTCGGCGGGCAGCGCTCAATACAAGTCTCAAGCCTGCCTCTTGCTTGGTGACTTCCGGCGCATTGGCCAGGGCCACGAAGTTCTTCTGCGGGCCAAGGTTCTTGGCGGCCGGTTGCACTTCGATGTACTGGCCGGTGACCAGCGTCTCCAGGTTCGAGGTCTTGATCAGCCCCAATTCCGGTTTGACCACCCAGAACTGGCTGCCGACCCGGGCGATCTTCTCCGGCACTTCAGTGATGCGCGCGGTGAGGATGACCGATTGCAGATCATCGGTCAGGTCGACACTTTCGATCTTGCCGACATCCAGGCCTTTGAAGCGAATCGGGGTGCCGCTGCGCAGACCGTCAGCGCGATCCACCTTGATAGTGACGACGGCGCCTTTCTGATTCGCTTCATCATGATTGGCGAACAGACGGAAGCGCGGGATGCGCTTTTGCAGCGGAGCCTTGGCTTGCGGCGTTTCGAAGGCAATGCCGCCGGCCATCAGCGTCTGCAGCGATTCACTCTTGACCTGAATCCCGCCGGTCAAACCGCCGGTCAACGTGACACCGCTGACATTCCAGAACCGGGTCGAGGCGTTGACCAGGTTTTCGTATTCTTTCTCGATGTGGACGCCGATCACCAGTTGCTTACGAGTCTTGGAGAACTGATAACTCTGCACCGAGCCGACCTTGACCTGCTTGTAGAGGATCGGGCTGCCGACATCGATCGAGCCGAGAGTGTCGGTAAACAGCACCAGATGCAGACCGGGAGCGCGCAGATCCAGTGGCGGCGCTTTTGGCCGGGCCTCGAACTCACGCTGCGGAGCGCCGCCCTTGTCGCCCGGGCGTACGGCGATGTAGTTACCTTTCACCAGCGCTTCCAGACCGGTGATGCCGGCCAGGGAAATCGATGGTTTAACTACCCAGAATTGCGTGCCGGTCACCAGGTAATCTTCGGCCAGCGGGTCGAGGGTCAGTTCGGCGGTGGCGCTGGACAGATCCGGATCGATCTTCAGCGCTTTGAGGTTACCGACCTGAATGCCCTTGTACATCACCGGGGTGCGCCCGGCTTGCAGGCCCTCGAAGTCACTGAGTTTGACCTTCACGCGGATGCCCGCGGCGGCCGCATCGAAGTCTTCGTAGAGACGGAACGGCAGGCTAGGATCGGTGGGCGGGCTGTCCTTGCGATTCTCTGGCGTGGCGAAAGCGATACCGCCGGCGACGATGCTGGCCAGGGACTCGCTGCGTACTTTCACGCCGGACAGGTTGGCGTCAATGCTGATGCCGCTGGCGTTCCAGAAACGGGTGTGTTTGCGCACAAGCTTGGCGTAGGTTGGTTCGATGAACACCTTGAGTTCAACGGTGCTCTGGTCTTCCGACAGCACGTAACTTTTGATCTGGCCGACTTTGATCTGCTTGTAGAACACCGGGCTGCCGCGATTCAGCGAACCGAGGCGATCGGCCTTGATCGTCAAGTGCAGACCGGGTTTGGAGTCCGACAGCGGCGGTTCTTCGGCCAAGGCCTTGAACTTGCGGGTCGGCTCGCCTTCACCGGGGCTGATAGCGACGTAGTTTCCCGATACCAGGGTTTCCAGGCCGGTGATCCCGGCCAGGGTCACGCTCGGCTTGACCAGCCAGAAGCGGGTGCTGGTTTTCAGGTACTGATCGACCTCCTTGTTCATCTCGATGGTCGCGATGACGCCCTTGGAATTGCCTTCATCATCGAGCTTGAGAGTTTTCACCTTGCCGACCGGCATGCCCTTGTAGACCACCTCGGTCTTGTTGGCCTGAATGCCTTCACCGCTTTCAAACCGCACCTGAATCTCGATGCCGGTTTCGGTATAGGCACGCCAGCCGAGCCAGCTGCCGATAATCAAGGCGATCAGGGGCAGTACCCAGATGGCAGACCAGTTCGAAGCCGGTCGGGTTTTCGCTACAGGCAAATCAGTCATGGTCGGCGTCCGACTCCGTGTTATCCCATATCAGTCGGGGATCGAAAGTGACAGCGGCGAGCATCGTCAGAATCACCACACTGGCGAAGGCGATGGCGCCAAGATTGGCTTCGACACTGGCTAGCCGGCCGAAGTTGACGACCGCCACCAGAATGGCGATCACGAAAATGTCGAGCATCGACCAACGGCCGATGAATTCGATGAAGCGGTACATCCAGATCCGCTGACGTGCGGACAAGGGCTGGCGGCGCTGCACCGAAAACAACAGCAGCGCGATGCCCACCAGCTTGAAGGTCGGCACCAGGATGCTGGCGATGAACACCACGGCGGCGATTGGAATCATGCCGTGCTGCACCAATTGGATGACACCGGACATGATCGTGCTCGGGTCACCCTGTCCCAGCGAGCTGACTGTCATGATCGGCAATACGTTGGCTGGTATGTAGATAATCGCGGCTGTAATCAGCAGCGCCCAGGTTCGCGCGAGACTATTGGGCCGCCGGGCGTGAACCAGTGCACCGCATCGAGTGCAGGTCTGCACATCGCTGTCGGTATCCTGCCTGTTCAGTTCGTGGCATTCGGTACAGATCAAAATGCCTGCATCAATCGCCCGCATGGGCATCTTCTCCTGATAACGCCTGCCAGATCTGATGCGGGGACATCACCACCTCGAGCCAGACCTGAACCAATAACAAGCCGATAAAACATGCCAGACCGAGGCCGACGGTGATGGCCGCCATATCCGCCAGTTTGACAATCGCGACCAGGACGCCCATGAGGTAGACCTCAAGCATGCCCCAATCCTTGAGGTGGTGATAAATGCGGTAGAGCAACAGGCCGTAGCTACGACCGATGTTGAAACGGATGGTCAACAATACGATCAACTGACACAGCAGTTTCAGCAGGGGAATCGCCATGCTGCAAAGGAATACGACGACCGAAACACCGCGCATATCGGTATTGAACAGACCGATCACACCGCTCCAGACAGTGTCTTGCGACGATTGCCCGAGAACATTGAGCTGCATGATGGGTAAAAAGTTCGCTGGCACGTAGAGCAACAAGGCGGCAATGACCAGGGCGAGACTGCGCTGCACCACATTATGGCGATGGGCATACAGTTCGTAACCGCAACGTGGGCAGAGGGCTTTTTCGCCGTGAGCAAGCTTGGGCTTGCGCATCAGCAGATCGCACTCATGGCAGGCCACCAAGTCATCCAGCGGTAAATCTGACAGCCCGGGGGCGCCAACCGAATCTGACATAAGGGCTCTGGCTCCGAAAAAGTTGGGATCTATTCTAGTGTTCTGATTCGAAAATAACTGTGCAAATTTGTTCGCTGACGCGAGCAAAAACTTTCCCGCGGACAAAACAAAACCCCAACTGCTTTCGCAATTGGGGTTTCGGAATTTAATCTTGACGATGACCTAC
>NZ_JBJXHJ010000025.1:0-84159 GCF_046487845.1 Pseudomonas sp. PHC1 | reverse complement strand
CTACGCCTTTTAGCCGTTTCCATTACGTCCTCCTGAAAATAGATCAGAAGGTGTAAACCTTATTCAGGACGGGACACCCAAATGCAAAAAGGGACACCTGAGGGTGTCCCTTTTTAATATGCGTAAACCTTCAACGTGCTTGAACGCCGATGCCTGAGCGGGCATCGGCGTTTTTTGCATTGGAGACGTCAGGCCGCCTTGCTCAGCAGCGCTGCAAACTTGCGCTTGGCATCTTCCACGGCATCGGCAATGTCACGGGCGGCATTGCTTGATTCGGCGCGGTAGCTGTCGGTCAAGCTCTGCATGTCGGTCTGGAAGCTCAGGGTCGCATCGGCAAGTGCGCGAACCGAATCGACCTTGATGGTCGAGCCGTAACTGGCTTTGACCGCCGCTTCAATCTGTTGATTGCCGGCAGAGCCCAGCGTTTCGAGCCCTTTGCTGATGCCTTCGGTGGTGGCGTTGAGTGTGTGGGTCGCTTCGGCCAGGCCGCTGTTGCTGGTGAAGGATACGGCGAGGCCGGTCAGTACCACTTCGTTGGTGGAAAAGAACGAGACCATGCGCTGATACTGGCGCTCCTTGATTACATGCACCTGATTGATCCGGGCAAACACCATTTCAGCAGTGTTGTACCCGACCTTCAAATCATCGGCAATGTCCTTGACGATCTGGTAGCGCTTGTCTTCATCCTGCAAGGCACGTACGGCTTCATCGCGTTGCAGCTCCAGACTGGCGCGCCGGGCCGGCTCGGAAGTCTCGGCAGCGGAGACCAGAGCACTGGCGTCGTTCAGCGCTTGAGTGCGTTGCTCCAGCGCTTTGCCGGCCACTGCCAGAACTTGCTGGGCGTCGACTTCGGCGGCTTTCATTGCCATCCGGAAATCCATGTACGCCTCAAGTACCACGCTTTCCCGGGCAATCTGGTCATTGGCCGATTTGCACACCTGCAAGTAGCTTTCGCGGATGTCATTGAAGCGGCTGGGAATCGAGCCGCGGCGCAGGTTCATCCAGTTCAGCTTGAGTTTTTCCAGGGTGTCGAGGCGGCCGTCGTCCATCCATTCGGCCATGGACGAAGCGTCTTCACGGATCGAGGTGAAGCGCTGGGTGATGTCCATGAAGCGCGTGGAAATGTCCATGCCTTCAATCTGCTCGCGGACCATGCTGTTGAACGCGGTCGACTGCTGCAGTACTGAAGCGATGGCGGTGACTTTGCTGTTGTCGTACTGAGCGACGCGGTCGAGCAGGACCAGCACTGGTGCATCGTGAACCGGTTGAAACAGGTTGATGCCGATCGTGCGCAGACCCGTGAGTGCCCGTTCGAGGTAGTTGGTCATCGAGTGTCCTTACGTGGTGTCGTCTGTTCTGGGGGGGCAAAGATAATGCTCAGCGGGCAGGCTTGCCGTGCAGCTCTTCATTGCGCGCCTGCATCGCCAGCAGCATCAGCTCGTTCTGGCGATTGCCAGCGTAGTTGATGCGTTTGGCCAGCAGGCCGTCGAGCCAGCGCTGGAAAAAGCCGAACGCGTATTGGTCGGTGCCATAGGCTCGATCGCGCAGGAAGACATAGGCTTCGTTTTCACTGTAGGCGCGCAGTTTTTCCCTGCATTCCTGGCGGATGTCTTCGTAGTCTTTGGCACTGTGGGCCGGCGTCTGTCTGGCGGTCGATTGACTGGTCGATGACGCCTTGTTCTGGGTGGTTGAGGTCATTGCTGTACCTGTTGAGTCGCGGGTCAAGGGAGGAAATTGCAGGCTGAAAGTCGGCCTGGTCAATACAGCGACCAATAGCCTGCTGCCCTGAGTTTTTGTCGTGTCTGAGTGATTTTTTTCTCGGCGGCGTTCGAGTCGCCCTTGTTCAGGTCGGTTTCGATTTCCTGCAGGCGCGACTGCAAGGATTCGCGTAGTTCCGCTGGAAATTCCTTACGTTCAATCCGTGCCCGCAAGCCCTGGAAGCGGCTGGTCTGCAACTCCAACAGGCTGGTATCGCCGAACAGATCACGCGACAGCTCCCAGTAAGCGGCATTCGCCGCCCCCTGATCGTCATCCATGTTTTTCAGCGCCAGATCAATCTCGGCCAAGCGTTCATCGAGGTTGCTCGACTGGGCAATGGCGGCGGCACGTTTCGGATCTTTCAGTAATTCCTGGACCTTTCGGCGTGTGCCGAGAATACCGCTGGCGCGCTGGATGTCTTTGTCGGCCGCGTAGGTGTCCCGATTCAATTGCAGACGTTGCCGCTCAAGGTCGTTGATCTGCGAGTCCAGGGCCAGGACGTTATCGCGGGTGACTTGGGTGTTACTGCTGATACCGGTCTGCAGGCCGCGAGCCGGGAGTTTCTGTTCGGCACGCTGGAGCAGGCGGGTCGCGGTTTCGTCCGGCAGTTGTGCGTTTTCGTGCTGAACCTTTGCCAGCAGCGTCCGAAGCTTCTCAACCTCTGTGTTCTGATCGCGCAGACTGCCGGACAAATTATGCGCAGCTAATTTGACTTCAATAAGCTTCAGGTCGTCCCCGCCGGAAGCCCACTGCTTTTGCAACAGCAGGCCGCCCCCGAGTACGACTCCCAACAGCAGCAGGATCCCGAACCTAGGCAGCAGGCGTCGAATGCGACCGGCCAGCATCTGCCGATCAACCAGCGTCCTGATCAGCCACGAGTCGACAGGATGGGTTGGCGGCGCCTCGAGAATCAAGCGCCGGGCAAAGAATTGATGCGCGCCCTGTTCGATCAGGTCGTCGTCCACGGGCAGGTCCTGGCTCAGGTAATAGGCACGGATGCGCTCGGCGATCTCTGCGCGGCGGCGAGGCAGGTCGAGGTGCTCCTGGACCTGCTTGCGCTGATACCGCAGTTCGTCGATCAGGGCTACGACCTTCATTTGTTCCGAGAGTGAAATGTTGCGCATCAGGAGTCCTTTCGTGGGGGGGGGCAGGCAGTCGGTGGTTTATAGACTGAGGCCAAACAGCTCATCGTCGATATCGCGGAACGTGGAGAACGCATCGCCGTAAGTCTTCTCGTTGTTGATGCGCTCAAGCTGTTGCCCGAGCAGGGTCAGTCGCTGTTTCAGACTGCTGGACTGTTCGATCCTGGCGACATTCTTCGGGTCCTGGCGGATGTCACGCAGGGTCTGGCGCATCCAGATGATTGCACCGGCATACTTCATGTCGATGTAGATCTGTTCAGAGTCGGCGTCGAACCGCCATTGCTGCGCGTTGAGTGCCATGACCTGCGATTCCATCAGGTCCAGATTGTCTTTGGTGATTTTTATATCCACCCCGAGATCCTTGCGAAAAGCGCTGGCGGGCACTCTGGACTGCGCATGCTGGAGCAAACGGCCGACGTTCGCGTTCGGGTGCTCGGCGTTGCTCTTGCGCAACACCGCTAGACGTTTGGTGATTGACTGCATTTTCTCGTTCAACTGGAAACTTCTGTCGCGCAACGTCCCGGCATTTTTGACGACGCCGTCAACTCTCCCGGCATCCTTGTAGTGGTGAGTCGCCCACAGGGTCAGCGCGCTGGATAACAGGATCAGCAGCATGAGCGGCCACCGGCGTCTGTTTGCCGGTTTGACGCTCGCCGGCGAAGCGCCGCGGCGGCAGAGCCACTTGACCAGCCACGCATCGAACCCGTTGAGCGCCGGTGTTTCCAGCACCAATCGATGGGCGAAAAATTGCCGCACACCCTGTTCGATCAGTTTGTCATCGAACTCGATGGCGTTGCTGATGTAGTAGGCGCGGATGCGCTCGGCGATGTCCGCGCGGCGGCTGGGCAGGTCCAGATGATCCTGAATCTGCTTTTGCTCATGGCGCAATTTGTCGATGAACGCCATCGCCGTCAGTTGCTCGGAGAGTGCGGTGCTGCTCATGGGGGGTGTCCTTTTCAATCTGTCATTCTCCCGAACCACCCCAGCGGCGCCAGTAGCCTGCATCTTTCATCGAGCTGATCAGATGATTGATTTTTCGCTCGGCGGCCGTCGAGTCACCGGCTTTCAGGACCTGGTGGATGACTTCGACTTTTCTGCGCAACTGGGTTCGGATTTCATCCGGTACCCAGCGGGAGGTGATGCGCTCTTTCAGCGAGCGGTAGCGCTTCGACTGCAGTTTGAGCATGTCTTGTTCATAGTCCCAGAGATCGCTACGCAGATCGTTGTACGCATCTTGTGCATCCTGGTGACTGTCGTAGTCATTGACTTGCTTGAGCAACTGGTCGATTTCCGCCAGGCGCTGGTCCAGATTGCTGGAGTGGGCAATCCCGAGTGCAAACTGCGGGTCTTGCAGCATTGTTTCAAGGTCATTGCGAGTGTCGAGGATACGTCGGGCGTACTTCACGTTGTTTTCAACATCGCTCAGAGACCGGTTGATCGCATACCGGCCCTCCTCGAGTTCTTTGACGCGAGTATCGATCGCGGCTGCGTTTGCCGATGTGACGGGTTCGGAAAGGCCGATAGACGTGCGCACGTCGGTAGCCGGCAACGCACTTCGGGCGCGCTGCAGCAATACGCTGGCGTGCGGGTCCGGTTGTTCGGCCAGCCTTCGAGCCAGGGCCTCTACGGCGCCACGCTGCTTGTCCACTTCCAGGAACAGCTTTTTGCGATCATCGCGGACCATCGCGGCGGCGGTGCTGACCTTGCGCACTTCGGCCGGACTGTAAACCGTCGGGCTGGTGAATTTGTAGACCGCGAAGGCAATGACCAACAGCACCAGGGCAGAGGTTCGCAGCGTTTTGAACACACTGGAACGCCGGACTAACAAGTTGACCAGCCAGGTGTCGATGGCACCCGTGGGCGGTATTTCCAGCAGCAGGCGACGCGCAAACACCTGACGCACGCCTTGCTCGATCAGGTTGTCGTCGAATGCGATGTTGTGGTTCTGGTAATAGGTGCGAATTTGCTCGGCAATTTCGGCTCGGCGTCGCGGCAGGTCGAGGTGTTCCTGAACCTGTTTGCGCTGATGGCGCAACTCATCGACCAAGGCCATTGCGCCCATCTGTTCGGAGAGTGGAATACTGCTCATCGGTGTCCTTTCCAGGTTGAGGCGTCATGCAGGGCAAGCATGGCGGGGGAGTATACCGGGGCGGTCAATCCCGAGTGCCCGCCTCGTGCCAGAGGCAGGCAAACATCATTCTCGAGATGACCGGACCGGAGTGACTCCTGGTGGCTGCGGCGTCAGCGGCAACCTTCAGCCATTGGTCGTGGCTCTGCAGTCTCTGCGCATCTCATCGTTTTTGATGTTCTGGCAGCCACCCCGACCTTGTTGGGCCCTGCACAAGTTACGCAGGTCATCGTCGTGAATGTTCGCGCAGCTGTCGATGCCTCTCTTGCCTTTGCAGAGATTGCGCTGATCATCGTCTCGGATGTTCCCACAGCTATCGCTACCCTCGGCTTCAGATTTGCAGGCGTTGCGCATGTCATCATTTTTGATGTTCTGGCAGCCCCCCCAGCCTTCCTTGGCCTTGCAATAGTTGCGTTGGTCATCGTCCTTGATGTTTTCACAACCGGCGTGCGCGTAGCCGCTCAACATCAATAACATCACGAGAATCAGTCTCATCGGGGGGGCTTCCATGATTGTCAGGAAACAGCCTGACGCTGGGGGGGGGGCCGTATGTCTGAGGACAAACAGCGATATCGCATTGACATCATTTTAAAGAAAAGTTCATGGACGGCCTATGTGCAGGGCGGAAATTTTGGAGCGTCTCCGGACGTTGATGGGGGCGGTTCAGTTGATTTTTGATTTGCCATGGCGGGGTGAATCCGTGAAGGTATACATGAAACAGTTTGTAACGCCTCGCCAGGGATGGACCCGCGCATGATTCAGATCGGCAGCCGCAATAACGCACCCACGCCGCAGCACAAAACCCAGGACATCTACATCTTCAGCATCGACCTGTCCCGACCGGCGACGCCGTTCTGCTTCGAGCAATCGATTGGCGGCGGGCATGTCGAGCAGGGCGGTGCGCGGTGGTTGGCGCTGGATGAGCTGGATGGCTGGCCCGGTGAATGGCGGGAGCATTTGAAGAAGGCCGGTTGTGCCTGGGTGGCCGAGTTGATGGACGCGCATTCGGGGGAGAGCCAGGCTGATCTGGTCTCACTGATCCTCCAGCGATACGCCGAGCCGACGCAGCCAGCCGGGCGTTTGCAGGCGATTGGGCGCTGGTTCAAGCGTCACTTCTATATTGGCGGCCGGTACGGCGTCTGACCCGAGGAAACCCCATGACCCAGACACTGGAACGCGCCATCGCGATTGCTGCCACGGCCCACGCGGGGCAGGTGGACAAGGGCGGTGCGCCGTACATTTTGCATCCGCTGAAGGTCATGTTGCGCATGAGCAGCCTGGAAGAACGCATCGTCGCGGTGCTGCACGATGTGGTCGAGGACTGCGGCATCAGCTTGGAGGATTTGCGCAAGGAAGGCTTCAGCGAGGCCGTTTTGTCCGCCATCGAATCGGTGACCAAAATGCCGGGCGAGTCCTACGAGGACTTCGTCGAGCGGGCGGCGCAGAACCCGATCGGGCGGGTGGTGAAATTGGCGGATCTGGAAGAGAACAGCGATCTGTCGCGGATTGCCTCGCCGAGCTGGGAGGATCTGGAGCGGGTCGAAAAATATCGGCGGGCGATTGGACGGTTGCGCGCCTGACTCAAATTGAATAGCCAGGAAGGCGACCATGAAATCCATTCTGTGTTTGTTGATTGCTGCCGGGTTCGGCGTGCTGTTGCAGTTCGAAGGTGTGCCCCACGGGTTGCTGTTGGGCTCAATCCTTGTCACCGCCCTTGTCGTCACCAAATTCGGCATCGCGCCGGCGACGCCTTATGGCTTGGGTTACATCCAGGTCACGCTGGGCATCGCCACCGGGCTGATGTTCGAAGCCTGGGACAGCGCGACGGTCTCAACGATGTTGCCGAGCCTCGGCGTATTGCTGCTGTGCCTGGCCGTGCAAGTGGCGCTGGCCGCCTGGTGGCTGTCGCGCGGGGCAGGGTGGAATCGCACGGATGCCTTGCTGGCGGTGTATCCGGGCGCGCTGGCGGCGGTGTTCGATTTGTTGGAGTCGCATCAGGCGTCGAGCAAGGTGATCATCGTGCACTTGATGCGCCTGCTGTTGATTACAGTGCTGGTGAGTTTGCTGATTCCCGGAACGGCGCCGGTTGCAGTGGCCGAAGTCGAGCCGCTGTCCACGGGCATGGCGCTGACCGTGCTGTCGGTGATCGGTTTGAGCGTGGTGGTCGGGCGTTTGCTGCTGGCCGTTGGCGTGCCGGCGCCGTTCATGTTGACAGCAATCATCATCACCGCCGTGTTCGTGAAATCAGGATGGCTGCACGGCTTTCACATGCCGGACTGGAGTTTGAATCTGGCAGCACTGATTCTCGGTGTGCGAATCGGCTCACGATTCCAGGGCTTGGGCCTCGCGGAACTGGGACGTCATGGCCGCACGGCGTTGGTGTCGGTGGGTTTGATGATTCTGGTAGCGGCGGTTTTTGCACTGGCCGCCGCACGGGTGCTGGGCAGCGATGCGTTGTCGCTGTGGCTGGCCTACATGCCGGGGGCCATCGAAACCATCGCGATTGTGGCGTTCGCGGGCGGGCTGAATGTGGTGTTTATCCTCACTCACCATCTGGCGCGAATGGTGTTGCTGCACTTTGCGCCGGCGTTGTTGGTGCAGGTTCGGCGGGTGCGGGAAGACGTCTGACGGGAGACGTGAATGGCTGTCCTTCAGGGTTCAACATCCGTCGACATACATCAGCGCTAACTGTTCAATCCACTCGGTAGGGGCCTGGAATCTTGCAAAGTACGCTTGTTTCTCAGCGTCACCGAGTCGGATGAAATACGGAAGAAAGTAGTTGTCGTTATAGAAACTCTGCGTGCCCTGGATATTGCCGCCCCACCACGACGCGGGGTAATCGTCGAAAGCAATCCAGGGCGGAGGCACGCAAAAGGTCTGATTTCCAAGGCTACTCAGAAACTCGACGCTGTTGGTCAAGATACGAATGGTCAGCGCGTTGAACTCGGTGGTGGAGGGGAAGTAAATCAACAGCTCTTGTTTCGTGACATCTTCATATTCAAAAGCGGTCAGGTCTTTGAATCTGCGCTCGTCGATCTTTTGGAAATGTGATTCCACCAGTCGCTGAAACTTGCAAAGGTCATCGGCGACCATCAGAAGGGAGCTGTAATAAGCATTGATCCCGGACGCTGCTACAGATACCACCGTCGATAGTTTCGGCAGGCTGGCGCTTGGTAACGGTGAGGCGAATCGGGTCTTGAGCGCTTGCTCGCTGTAACCGGCAAAAAGCTTTCGTCTTGCGGGTTTCACGAAAGCCATGATTCGGCTAAGTAGTTTCATCGGGATGCGGGACACAAAGATTGGCGTGTCGGGATGGTACCCAACAAGCGGAGTGTGAACCATTGATGCGTTCGCCCGGAGTTGTGAACCCCCGTGAACTACACTCCCAGATTACCCCGCCCCACAGGCAACCCCGCCGCGTCGGAGGTCATCATGTTCCGCCATTCACTGTTCATCGCAGCGTGCCTGTGCGCCACACAGGCCAGCGCTGAATCCGTCGTCCCGCTCAAGGGCCAGACCTCTCAACAAACCCAGATCGACATCAACGACTGCCACTCCATCGCGTCCACCTCAACCACGTCGACACCGCAAGCCGGCGGTCGGTTGAAGGGCGCCGCAGTGGGTGCCGCGGCCGGCGCCACCGCCGCTGAGGTGCGCGGGCGTCAGCACGACGAGTTCTACGAAGCCGTGGACGATGACCGCAAGCAGGATTACCGCCAGGACCGCGCCAAGCAGACCGCTGCGGCGGGTGCGGTGGTTGGCGGTGCGCGGCAGCGGCAGGATCGGCGTGAGCAACGGCGGACCGATGCTTTAGCCAGTTCAAGCGCCTACACCGGTTGCCTGCAAGGGCGGGGTTATCAGGTCACGCCCTGACGGTTTTCCCGGTGCGCGACGAGCAGGTGCATCATCACACCGCTGTAGAGCGTCACCAGAATGAACAACCCCATGCGCACCGCGAAGGCGGTGTAGACGTCTTTGCCCGCTGCGCTGTCTTCCACCGATTGGCCGAGCAGGATGATCATGGTGATCAGGGTGTTGAGCCAGAACCCCGGCGTCAGTTGCGTCGGGTGCAGTCGATAGAGTTTGCGCGCCACCAACAGCCCGAACAGCAGCATCCACAGAAAGAACATCCACAGGTGCACGAACAGGCTCAGCGCGCACCAGAACAACACCGCCAGCAGCCCGCCGAGCAAGGTCGAGCCGAGCAGTTCGCGCCCGGCGTGATGCGTGCGGGTGGTGGTGCTCTGCTGGCCGAGGCTGACGGCTTTGAGGATGATCGGCAGGTAGCTGGCCGGGTCGATCAGTACCAGCAGAAAGGTCGGCAGCACGATCAATGTTGCGCGTAACGCCACGCGGGGCACGTCTTCGGCGGGCAGGGTGGGGGCGGGTGGTGGCGCCGGGCTGTTGGCCGGTTCCGGGAACAGGACGTGGCTCAGGCCGACGATGACGACGGCCAGCAACAGGCCTTTGACCAGCGCGCCGATCACCGCCATCGCCAGTTCGAATGAGGCAAAACCGGCGGCGGAGATCATGGTCATGCCGATCACCAGAAACGTCATGATCAGCACGTTGCCGCCGCGCAAGCCGTAAGTGAACACCAGAAACAGGCCGACACCGATCAGCAGCACGCCACACACCGGGTAATAGCGCAGCAACGGCACCAGCAACAGGCCGAGACTGGTGGTGAGCGCGGCGACCAGCGTCAGCACCAACGCCGTTTTGGCGGGCAATGGCCGGGGCATGCTCGCCAGCAGCAACACCGCTAATACCGGCGACAGAAACGACAGCGGCAAGGCGAGGCCGTAACTGGCGGCAGTGCACAACGCCGTGCCGCAGGCCAGGCGCAGGGCCCGTTGCGCCGGGACGCTGCGTTCAATAGGCATACGACAGCCAGCTCATCAACCAGACAAACATCCGCCCGAGTGGATTGAGCAGATTGCCCTCGCTGGGAAACGCCATGACTTCCGCCTGCCCGCCGGCACGGATCGAACGGCTCTCGAACAGTCGCTTTTTAGCTTCTTCGCTGAACTCGATGATCACCGGAAAACGCTGCGCCGGACGCAGCCAGTCGCGGCTGTTCTGGATCGTTGGCAGGGTGCCGGGCGGTGGAGTCTGGCCGACGCTGACGCCATAGCCGACGCTGCGCACTCGGCCGTCGAGCACTTCGCCGGGCAGGGCGTCGAGGATGATCGACACCGGCGTGCCGGGCTTGATCCGGCCGAGGTTGTTCTCGGTGAGGTCGGCGCTGATCCACACGTCCTGGATCGTGATCAGGGTCATTACCGGACTGCCGGCAGCGGCGAACTGGCCGACGTCGGTACGCAGGTCGGTAATCAGTCCCGCCGAACGCGCGCCGATGCGGGTGTTGGCCAGATCCAGTTCAGCCTTCGCCAGTGTGGCGGCGGCGCTGAGCAGTTTGGCGTTGGTGTCGGTGTTGCCGCCTTCCTGCTCCTGGGCGCGCAGCACTTCGGCCCGGGCGGCGGCGACCTTGCTGACCGCCGCTTCGTGGTTGGCCCGGGACACTTCCAGAAGCCGTACCGAAACGGTGCCCGGATCTTCTTTATACAAGCCTTCAAGCCGCCGATTGTCCTGGCGCGCCTTGAGTTCATTGGCCTGGGCTGCCCGCAACGACGCCTGAGCCGAAGCGATGCCCGCGGTGCTGGCGCCGACCGTGCGTCGGGTGTTTTCCAGATCGGCGCGGGCCCGGTCGACGGCGATCTGCAGCGGCTGCGGATCGAGCTCGAAGAGGATGTCGCCGGCCTGCACGTCCTGATTGTTGCGCACGTTGACCTTGATCACCCGGCCCGCGACTTCCGCCGCCACCGGGATTACGAACGCGCCGACCCGCGCCTGCTGGGTGTAGGGCGTAAAGCGGTCGGCCAGCAGATACCAGACCAGGCTCAGCACAATCACCAGCAGCACCCAGCGGATGCCTTTTTTCGCCGGATCCGGCGGCGCTTCATCACTCATGGCGGTCTACCTGCGAGGGAATCGGATAGGTCGGTGGGGGCGGCGGGGCGCTCAGCAGATCGCCCCAATCGGTGCGTTGCTGCATGTGCTGGCGGGTCGCTGAATCAATCTGCGGCCCGGCGCTTTGCCAGCCACCGCCCACGGCGCGGTAAAGCGCGATCAGATTGCTCACGGCGTTGCTGCGGCTGACCAGATAGTTGTCCTGTAGCTCCAGCAATGCACGCTGGGCGTCGAGCACCCGCTGAAAGTCCGAATAGCCTTCGCGATATTGGGTGTTGGCCAGCACCAGCGATCGCCGCGCCGCGCCTTCGGCCTCGCCCAGAATGCGTTCGCGCTCCAGCGCTTTGGTCAGGCCGCTGGCGGCGTCGTCGGCCTCGCGGGCGGCCTGACGGACTTTGTCGCGATAGGCTTCGATCAGTTGCTGCAAGCGCGCATCCTGCACGCGGATGTTGTTGTGGATGCGACCGTAATCGAACAGGTTCCAACGCAGGCTCGGGCCGCCGATCAGGTCGAGGCTGCGCGGGGTGGCGCCGAGGGTGTCGCTGGACCAGACGATGCTGCCGAGCAAAGTCAGCGAGGGATACAGATCGGTCTCGGCCACGCCGACCAGCGCCGACTGCGCGGCAACGTTCAACTCCGCCGCGCGCACGTCGGGACGGCGCAGCAGCAGGTTGGCCGGGACATCCTGCAACACGGCACGATCCACCAGCGGAATCAGCCCCGGTTGTTCCGCCAGAAACGCCGCGCCACCGGGCGGCTGGCCGACCAGCACGGCCAGCGCATTGCGGGTCCGCAGCAATTGGTCTTCGAACGCCGGAATACTGCTCAGGGTGCCGAGGTATTGGGTCCTGGCCTGTTGCAGGTCGAGTTCGGCGGTCTGGCCGCTGCGAAAGAGTTTTTCGGTGATCTCGAAATTGCGCTTTTGCTGAGCGGCGTTTTCCCGGGCGACCCGTAGCCGGGCTTCCGTGGTGCGCAGGGCAAAGTAGGTGTCGGCCACTTGAGCGCGTAGCAAAACGAGGGCGTCTTCGTAGTTGGCCTGGGCGGCGAAGTAGCTGGCGTCGGCGGACTCGATGGCGCGACTGAAGCGACCCCAGAAATCCAGCTCCCAGCCGACATCGAACGCGGCGCTGTGCTGCCAGAAGTGCAAGTCCTGCGGGTTGCTGCCGCCGGACTGGCGGCGGTCGATGTACAGGCTGTCCGCGCTGGCCTGTTGCAGTTGCGGATAGCGACCGCTGTCGGCGATGCCCAATTGCGCGCGGGCTTCGAGGACTCGCAGGCCGGCGATTTTCAGGCTGCTGTTGCGGGCTTCGGCGTCGCTGATCAATCGGTCGAGCACCGGATCGGCAAACACCTGCCACCACTGGCGCAAATCCGGCAGCGTGCCGCGTTCGCTGGCCTGCTCCAATGCTGGACTTTGCCATTGCTTGCTCCAGGCCTCCGCCGGCGGCTGGAACTCCGGGCCCAGCCGCAGGCAGCCGCCAAGGCTCAGCGCACCGAGCAGCAGCAGGTGGCCGGGACGGATCAGCAGGGTTGGCGTTGCAAGCATACCGGGTGGTCCCAGCGGGAAATGTCACTGGAGCATAGACCGCCGATTGCGGGTTGATCGAAGCAATCAGCTGCTACGCTTTTTCAGACGAACGCCAACGAACCTGCTCCGGACAAATAGGTAGGAAACCATGGACACTGCTCAAGAACCACTTGCCCCCACCAGCGCCAACTGGCGTTTCAAGGTCGGCGTGGCAATCATCTGCCTGATGCTCGGTTCGTGGCTGATGGTGCCGATTGCCGCCGCCCTCGACGTGCCGGGCTCGAAAGTCGCGGCGCTGACCGGGGTGCTGTTCATCAGCAATAAAGTGCTGTTGTTGCTGGTGATCGCGGTGATGGGCAAGGCCGGCTTCGCCGAACTCAAGCGCACGATCGGCCGCTATATCTCCGGCGTGATTCCGACCCCGGTGGCCGAAGTCAGCCCGATGCGCCACAAGATCGGCGTGGTGATGTTCTGCCTGCCGCTGCTATCGTCCTTCCTGGAACCGTATTTCGACAATTTCTTCCCCGGTGTGCGGCCCAATCTCTGGCAGATGCAGGCGCTGGGCGACTTGATGTTCGTCGGCAGTTTCTTCGTGCTGGGCGGCAATTTCTGGGACAAGGTGCATGCACTGTTCGTGCGCAAGGCGCGGGTGGTGGCGGAATGATCGCCGATTGAGCATTGGTTTCGATCAGGCGTGCACGAGCGCAATGGCAAACGACACGACGACCATGCAGGCGAAAGCGAAATTGAGGTTCATGGGGTGTTCATCCTGGTCCATTTGAAAGTGAGGCCATTCTGCCGGGGGCGCGTCAAAAGAAAAAATTCGGCTTTGTGATTCCAATGATCGAAGCCATTGATACCCGCGTTGTGTTTGCCGGTTTGCCTGGTTAAGCTCGCACAAACCTGCAATTAAAAGCACAAACAGGCAAAACCATGCACGATCATTCCGTTTCCGAGCTGCCCTCCCTGCGCCGGCAGAAAATCCTTTTGATCCTCGAACGTGACGGCAAGGTCATGGCGTCCGAATTGAGTCAGCATTTTGCGGTGTCCGAAGACACCATCCGCCGCGATCTGGCCGAGCTGGACAACGCCGGGCTGGTGCAGCGGGTGCACGGCGGCGCGTTGCCGAGGCCCAAGGACACCGGCAAGGATTACTTCACCCGGCTCGACGAGATCGACGAGGTGAAGATTCGTCTGGCGCAGTTGGCGGCGCAGCAGGTACGGAGCGGGCAAACAGTGATGTTCGACTCCGGTTCCACCTCGTTGCAGGTGGCGCGCTCGTTGCCCAGGGACATCAGCCTCACGGCAGTCACGGCGTCACCGATGACGGCGATCGCGTTGTCCGAATACCCGGGCATCAAGGTGATTCTGGCGGGCGGGCAGTTGAATCCGAAAACCATGTCCGCTGGCGGTCATGAGGCGCTGCGGCTGCTGTCGGGGATCAAGGCCGATCTGGCGATCACCGGGGTTTGCGCGATTCATCCTGAGGTGGGCATCACCTCGCTGCACTTCGATGAAGTGCCGGTCAAGCAGGCGCTGCTCGACTGTGCGGCGCGAGTGATTGCCGTGACCACGGCGGACAAGCTCGGCGCGGTGGAACCGTTTGTGGTGGCGCCGTGCGAGCGCTTGCACACGCTGATTACCGAACGGCATGTGGCGTCGGGAAGCGTCGAGGATTACCGGCGGTTGGGGATTGAGGTGGAGCAGTTGCCCGACTGAGGTTTTGCAGCCAAAAAAGGCCCCATCACTGGCGATGGGGCCCGCTCGATCAGCGCAGTTTTTCCAGCATCTGGTAGTACCACATGCCCGCCGCCAGCATCGGATTCCCCAGCAGATCGCCCATCGGCACGCGAATGTGCGAGCACGCGGCGAACGTGTCGAACTGCTGCATCTGCCCGGTGATCGCCCGGCTCATGATTTCACCCATGATGTGGGTCGTGGCGATGCCGTGGCCGGAGTAGCCCTGGCAATACCAGACGTTGTCCGAGAGCTTGCCCAGTTGCGGGATGCGGTTGATGACGATGCCCATTGCGCAGCTCCACTGGTAATCGATCTTGACCCCTTTGAGCGCCGGGAAGGTCTGCTCGATGCACGGCCGCAGTTCGCCGGCGATGTCCCGTGAGTCCTTGCCGCTGTAGTTGGCGCCGCCGCCGAACAGCAGGCGCCCGTCGGCGGTGAGGCGGTAGTAGTCGAGGACGAAGCGGCAGTCGTAAACGGCGAGGTCTTCGGGGTTGATCTGCTTTGCCAGATCGCCCAGTGGTTCGGTGGTGACGATGCCGCCCATGGCCGGGAAGATCTTGCCCTTGAGCTGGCCCGGCTCGAGCTTGTGGTAGACGTCGCCGGCCAGCAGCACCTGATTGGCGTCGATCCGGCCGTGGGCGGTGCGCACGCCGGGACTGTCGCCGTGAATGATCTCCAGCACTTCGCTGTTTTCGAAGATCAGCGCGCCGAGGCTTTCCGCTGCTCGCGCTTCTCCGATGCACAGGTTGAGCGGGTGCAGGTGCATGTTGCGGGTGTTCTTGATCGCACCGTGATAAAGGTCGCTTTGCAACAGGTCACGCACCTGGCTGCGGTCGAGCAGGCTGACTTCATCGCCCATGCCACGGCGCACGGCTTCGTCGTAATCACTGCGCAAACCGGCCATGTGGCTCGGCTTGTAGGCCGCATGCAAATGGCCGTGCTTGAGGTCGCAATCAATCGCGTATTTCTCGACCCGTTGCTGGATGATTTCGTGCCCACGCCAGCGCAGGTGCCAGATGAAATCGTCGACCTCATCGCCCAAGGTGTTGCGCATCTGTTTGCGCATCGCGCCGTCGCCGGACAGGCTGCCGGTGACCTGCCCGCCGTTGCGCCCGGTGGCGCCCCAGCCGATCTTGTGGCTTTCGACGATGGCGACTTTCAGGCCTTTCTCGGCCAGTTCCACGGCCGTGGCGACGCCGGTGAAACCGCCGCCGATGATCACCACATCGACCTGGTGCCGGCCTTGCAGGGTCGGGTAGTCGGTGTCTTGGTTGAGGGTCGCGGTGTAGTAGGAATTGCTGCGTTCGGTCATGTCGGTATCCAAAGTAAAAACAGGGGAGTAGGGATCAGGCTTCGGTCAGGTACCAGCGCCAGTCCTGCTCGCCCACTTCGGCCATGAACTGCCGGTATTCCGCACGCTTCACCGCCAGATACACCCCGAGAAATTCCTGTCCCAGCGCATCCCGTGCCCACACCGAATTCTCCAGTGCCGTGAGCGAAGTCAGCCAATCGGTCGGCAGCAACTCTTTCGCCTGCGCATAACCATTGCCTTGCACCGGCTCGCCTGGATCGATGTTTTCTTTTATCCCGCGATGAATGCCCGCGAGGATTGCCGCCGCTGCCAGATACGGGTTGGCATCGGCGCCGCAGATGCGGTGTTCGATGTGCCGGGTGTTGGCCGGGCCGCCGGGCACGCGCAGGCTGACGGTGCGGTTGTCGACACCCCAGGTCGGCGCCAGTGGCGCGTAGCTGTTGGCCTGGAAGCGGCGGTAGGAGTTGGCGTTGGGGCAGAACAGCAGCAGCGAATCGAGCAACGACGCGAGCATCCCGCCAATTGCCGTGCGCAGCAGCGGGGTGCCCGCCGGATCTTCAGAGGCAAACAGATTGCGCCCCTCGGCATCGGCGAGGCTGACGTGCATGTGCATGCCGGTGCCGGCCAGATGATCGAACGGCTTGGCCATGAATGTCGCCTGCATCCCGTGCTTGTGCGCCACGGCTTTGACCAGCCGCTTGTAACGCACGGCCTGATCCATTGCCTCCAACGCATCACCGTGTTCGAGGGTGATTTCCACCTGGCCCGGCGCGTATTCCGAGATCGCCGTGCGCGCCGGAATACCGTGCAGTGTGCAGGCACTGTAGAGATCGGCGAGGAACGGTTCGATCTGTTCCAGCTCACGCAAACCGTAGACCTGGGTGTGTCGCGGTCGACCGCCGTCGGCATCCAGCGCCGGTTGCGGGCGGCCGTTGTGATCGCGTTTGGCGTCGAGCAGATAGAACTCCAGCTCGCAGGCCATTACCGGGTGGTAACCCTCGGCTTTCAAGCGGTCGATGACCTTGATCAACAGATGGCGTGGGTCGGCGATGCTCGCCGGCATGCCTTGTTCCGGGTGCATGCTGACCTGCACCGCAGCGGTCGGAATCTGCCGCCACGGCAGGCGCACCAGACTGCCTTCCAGCGGGTAGGCGCGGCAGTCGATGTCGCCGACGTCCCATACCAGACCGGAGTTTTCCACGTCTTCACCCTGCACGGTCAGGCCGAGGATGGTGCTCGGCAGCGGGCGACCGCTTTCGTACACGGCGAGCAGTTCTTCGCGGTGCAACAGCTTGCCGCGCGGTACGCCGTTGGCGTCGAGGATGAACAGCTCGATCATGTCGATGTCGGGGTTCTGCTCAAGAAAGTGACGGGCGTCTTCAATGGCTGCGAATTTCATAATCAATCACTCACGATGGCGCCGCACAGGCGCGCAGATTCGGGCCGGACGCAGCTCGGCAAAAGGCGCGGGCGTCCTGGCAGGGATATCGAAAAAAGAGGGGGAACTGTCGCGATTTTTTAACGGCGCGATCAGACGGGCAGGCAGATATCCGGCGGGCGTGCGGAGTGACGCAGCTTGGAACGGCTCAGGGCCATGGGGAGATTGACGATGCGATTCATGCGCGGCCCCTGTGAAGGAGGGCGCACAGTGCAGAGCCGTTCAACGATTCTGATTGTTGGAGTGACGTGCTCATGACGCGTGTTTCCGTTGGCGGAAAACGTCGGCGGCGGGAGTGTCCCGCCAGGCCGGTGTGGCTGGATAGTAAGGGGGAATCCCCGGAGAAGTAAACGGCTGTTTACGCAGGCGTTGACGTTCACCCCGGTTCAGCGCAACAGGTAAAACCCCAGCCCGACGAGGGCGCAAACGATCAACACCTCGATTACCCCGCGCTTGAAAAAGAACAGGGCGAGGGCGGCTGCCAGGGCCAGCAGGATCGAGAAAACGTCCGGTTGCCCGGCGAATCCATTGGGCCAGAACACGTGCCAGGCAAAGAAACACGCCAGATTGAGGATCACCCCGACCACCGCTGCGGTGATCGCAGTCAGCGGTGCGGTGAACTTCAGTTCATTGTGGGTCGACTCCACCAATGGCCCGCCGGCGAGGATGAACAGGAACGAAGGCAGGAAGGTGAACCAGGTCACCAGCGTCGCGGCCAGCGCGCCGGCGGCAAACGCGTGCTCCGCACCGAACGTCGGTTGCACGTAAGCGCCGACGAACGCGACAAACGCCACCACCATGATCAGCGGCCCCGGCGTGGTTTCGCCCAGCGCCAGGCCGTCGATCATCTGCGTCGGGGTCAGCCAGCCGTAATGCCCGACCGCGCCTTGATACACGTAGGGCAGCACGGCATAAGCACCGCCGAACGTCAGCAATGCTGCCTTGGTGAAGAACCAGCCCATCTGCGTGAAAGTGCCGTCCCAGCCGAACAACGCGGTCAGCAACGCCATCGGCAGGCACCACAGCAACGCACCCACCAGCACCAGACGCATCACCCTCGGCAGGTTGAACCGCGCATGTTCGGGCGGTGGTGTGTCGTCATCCACCAGCGCCGGGCCGAAGGATTTTTCGCTGCCACGATGGCCGCCGTTGCTGAACCGCTGCGGCGCCCAGCGTCCGCCGAAATAACCGATCAATGCCGCGCCGAACACGATCAGCGGGAACGGCACGTTGAAGGCAAAGATCGCCACGAACGCCGCCCCGGCAATCGCCCACAGCCAGCTGTTCTTCAACGCTCGTGAACCGATGCGATGGGCCGCGTGCAACACAATCGCGGTCACCGCCGGTTTGATCCCGTAAAACACTCCGGCCACGGCGGGCACATCACCGAACGCGATGTACACCCACGAAAGGGCAATCAGGATCAGCAGCGAAGGCAACACAAACAGCGCCCCGGCCAGCACGCCGCCAGGGGTGCGGTGCAGCAGCCAGCCGATGTAAGTCGCCAGTTGCTGGGCCTCCGGGCCGGGCAGCAACATGCAGTAGTTGAGCGCATGCAGGAAGCGCCGCTCGGAAATCCAGCGCCGGCGCTCCACCAGTTCCTGATGCATGATCGCGATCTGCCCGGCGGGGCCGCCGAAGCCGATGCAACCGAGTTTGAGCCAGAAGGGCCAGGCCTGGCGCAGGCTGATGGGTTGAGGACGGGGCAAGTCCTTTGGCGTTTCGCTCAAGTGTGGCTCCACGTTCGATTCGGCGGGAGGCGCTATCTAATCAGGCTTTTGTTGCATTCGACAGTGCCTCGTCAGGCGTCGGCCAGGTTCCAGTGAAACGCCGCCTTCTGATCACTCTCCCGATCGAGCAGTAGCAACGCTGATAAGGGTAGGGGCGGGCGCTGTCGAGGGAAAATGAAACCGCACCGCAGTGGCAGGAGCCTTCAAGGTGCATGACTGGCCTCCGGTTGGGCTTTGTCGATGCGGTTGAGCCTGGAAGAGAGGGGGTGAATGCGCTCGCGAAGAACGCTATCGCGGTCTACGGCTTCGCTACCCGCCACAAATACCACGCCGCCACGGTGCGAAACGGACTCCACGCCAACCCGATCTCGATCATCTGCTTGCGTGTCGGCTGTACCTCCAGCCCTTTCAACCGCCGATAGCCCTCGCGCACGCCAAAGTCATCGGCCGGCAGAATGTCCTGACGCTCCAGGCTATAAATCAGCAACATCTCGACCGTCCAGCGCCCAACCCCGCGCAGGCTGACCAACCGCTCGATCAGCGCCTCATCCCCCATCGCCAGCGCCGAGGCGTAATCCGGCACCACACCGTCCAGGGTCGCCTGGGCAATTCCCTGAATCGTCGCAACCTTGCCCGCCGAAAACCCGCAACTGCGTAGCCGATCAAAGTCTGTAGCCAGAACTTGTTCTGGACGCGGAAACGACTGCCCGGGAAACAACCCCACCAGCCGCCCGACAATCGCATCGCCCGCCTTGGCGTGCAGTTGCTGATAGGCAATCGCCCGCACCAGCGATTCATAGGGATCGCGCGCCGGATGCGGCTGATGCAGGCAGGGCCCGACAGCAGCGATGTGGCGCTGCCAGTCGGTGTCGAGGCTGGCCAGAAATTCGCTGGCCGGTCGATAGGGATCAGGCATGGTTTATGGTCGGTTTGTCAGAAAGCCAGTTGTTGCGTCAGCTGCACCGCTGCGCTTTCCAGCCGGAGCAAAAACGCCTTGCGCGGTTGTCCACCACCATAGCCGGTCAATGAGCCGTCCGCACCGATCACCCGATGGCACGGCACCACGATCGAGAGCCGATTGTGCCCGTTGGCCAGCCCCACCGCGCGGCTGGCGCCGGGTTTGCCCAGCCGTGCGGCGATGGTGCCGTAGGTGCTGGTGTGGCCGTAGGGGATTTGCCGCAGTTCGCTCCAGACCTGCCGGTCAAACTCGCTGCCGGGCAGGTGCAGCGGCACGCTGAATTCGCTCAGCTTGCCGGCGAAATACAGCGCCAGTTCGTTTTCGATCTGCTGCAAATGCGCGTTGTGCCCCGGTGCGACTACATAGCCGTAGCGGTTCTGCAATTCTTCGACTTCGCGGGTCAGCGCCGGACGGTCGAGGAATTCCAGCAGCACCAGCCCGCGTCGCTCGGCCATGGCGATCATCGGCCCCAGCGGCGTGGTCAGGCGAGTGAACAGCAGCGGCTCGCTGGCTGCCGCGCGTCCCGGCGTGATGTGGAACGACTTCTGAAACGCATCGCGAAAACCGCTGAGGGATTCATAGCCGGAGTCGAACGCGGCGTGGTCGATGGACGTGCCTTGCTTGATCCCGCCCAGCGCCATGCCGAGCCGGCGGGTGCGCAGCCATGCATGAAAGGTCATGCCGAAATGCTGCTTGAACCAGCGCCGAAGCTTCAGCGGTTCGATGCCCTCGGCGAGCAATTGCGCATCGCTCCAGCGCACCTCGGGATCGGCGTCGACCGCTTTCAGCAGCCGTTGCACCCAGTCCGGGGCGATGGCCGCGGCGTCCAGCGGTTTGCAGCGCAAACAGGCGCGGTAACCGGCGGACAGGCAGTCGTCGGCGTGGGCGAAGAATTCGACGTTTTCCGGTTTCGGCTTGCGCGCCGTGCAGCTGGGGCGGCAGAAGATCCCGGTGGTTTTCACGGCCGTAAAGAACACGCCTTCATAGGCAGTGTCGCGTTCTAGCATGGCGCGAACCATTTCGGCGTGGGGCGGCAGGACAGCGGTCTGTATGTTCATGGGGCGAGGATAAAACCAGTTATTCGATGGCTCCACCGAAAAATCGACAGTGAATTTTCGGGCCGCTGCACTACAGTGATCGGGTCGCTACAACTCGGGAAATGAAGGTATGCCACCGTTCACGATTCAACACATCGATCACATCGTGCTGCGCGTCGCCGATCTGCAACGCAGCATTGATTTCTACGACCGGGTCTTCGGTGCCGAAGTGGTCAAGCGCAACGAAAAATTCGGTCTGGTGCACCTGCGCGCCGGCACGTCGATGATCGATCTGGTCGATCTCGACGGGGAAATCGGCCGCAAGGGCGGCGCCGCTGCCGGCAGCAAACGGCGCAATGTCGATCACTTCTGCCTGCGCATCGAGCCGTTCGATGAAGCGGCCCTGGTCAGCCATCTGCAAGCCTGTGGCCTGACCGTCGAAAAAGCCGCCACCCGTTTTGGCGCCGAGGGCTACGGCCTGTCGCTGTACTGCTTCGACCCGGACGGCAACCAGGTCGAGCTCAAAGGCCCGTCCGAGGTTTAGGCCCGCTTGGCCATCAGCAACACCGAAGCCGCCGCCGACAGCAGCCCCGCGCAGCAACGGTTGAACATCCGTTTGCCGCGTGGCTCGGCGAACCAGCGGCGCATGTGCAGGCCCATGTAGGCGTAGGCGCTGATGGCGATCCATTCCAGCAGCAGGAACAGCACGCCCAGCAGCATGAACTGCGGGGTGATGGCGCGAGCCGGGTCGACGAACTGCGGCAGAAAAGCGGTGAATATAAGAATTGCCTTGGGATTGCCCGCCGCCACTAAAAATTCTTGACGCGCCAGGGCCAGAAGCCCGTTCGCGGGCGCCGCAACGGCGTCTTCGCCGGCAGGATCGGCCCGCCACAGCTGCCACGCCAGATACAGCAGATACCCCGCGCCGATGATCTTGATCCCATAGAACAACAGTTCGGACGTTTGCAGCACCACCGCCAGCCCCGCCGCCGCAAGGGCGATCATCCCGGCGAACGCCAGCAACCGACCGACCCCGGCCACGCAGGCGCGACGATAGCCGTAGCGGGTGGCGTTGCTGACCGACAGCAGGTTGTTCGGTCCCGGCGCCATGTTCAAGGCAAAGCAGGCGGGCAGAAACAGGGAGAGGGTGACGAGATCCATGGTGCGGGCTCCGGTGGCGGGAGCGTTATTTCTATCATGCGCAGGTGCCGGCCTGAACCGTACAGTCAGGTTGCAGAGTCGCGGTACAGCGATGGACGGGCGCGAATCCATTCGAACTTTCCGCCGTCTCGTCAACTCTGAATCCTTCACAGGGTGATGAATCCGCCAGAAAAAACCATCTGACGGGTCAGAAAGGCCAATTGCCGTGTAAGCTTTCGCGCCAAGCTTCTCCAATTCCCCCATGGCCCCAGGCGGCCCACTGTACGAGCGACTACATGCAAGCAAAGGCCCGCGAGGTTCATGTACCACCGGTGTTGCAGGATTTGCGCACTGGCACGGCCGAACTGCACATTGCGCTGGAAAAACGCCTTCCTTTCTTCTCCGATACCCTTGATCTGCACGCTTTCGAGCGACTGATGCACGCCTATTACGGCTTCTATCAGCCATTGGAAGCCGCGCTGCAGGACAGCGACGCGATGCCCGCTGATTTCGATCTGACTTCACGCCTCAAGGCGCCGACCCTGCAACGCGATTTGCACGCGCTGGGGGCAAATGGTGGAGATTTTCCGATCTGCCGCCAGTTGCCCGCCATCGAATCCGCCGCCGCCTGTCTGGGCGTGCTGTACGTGCTGGAAGGTGCGACTCTCGGCGGGCAGATCCTGCGTCGCGAGATCGCTACGCGGCTGAATCTCGGCGCGGACAATGGCGCAGCGTTTCTGGATATCTACGGCGCCGCCACCGGCCGGCGCTGGCGCGACTTCATCGAATACCTGGGCAGTCGCCCGATGGACGCCGACGAGCGTGAAGCCGTCGTGGCGGCCGCCCACACTACATTCAGCTGTTTCGAGCACTGGCTCGAAAGCCAGGAGGTTCTGGTATGAACCCGCAAGACAAAGAAGCCTTTGAAGAATTGCTGGCCAACTGCGCCGACGAGCCGATCCGCTTTCCCGGCGCGATCCAGCCTCACGGGTTGCTGTTGACCCTGAGCGAGCCGGACCTTTCGATCATTCAGGTCAGCGCCAACGTCGAGACGTTGCTCGCCCGTCCCGCGCAAGAGTTGATCGGCCAGCCACTGCAAAGCCTGATCGGCGATGCCCACGCCGCGCAGGTTCGTGAGGCCTTGCAGCAACCGGCCTTGTCCGATGCGCCGCCGCTGCACTTTCGCCTCAACGACACCGCGTTCGAAGGTTTGCTGCACCGGCATCAGGATGTGCTGATCCTGGAGCTGGAAATCCACGTCGAAAACTTCCAGCCGCGCAACGTCGCCGGTACCGAAACCCACCTGGGGCGGATGCTCGCGCGTCTGCAAAAGGCTCAGAGCCTGCAGGCGCTGTACGACATCAGCGTCAAGGAAATTCAGGCGATGACCGGTTACGACCGGGTGCTGATCTATCGTTTCGAGGAAGAGGGCCACGGCCAGGTCATCGCCGAAGCGTCCGATCCGTCGATGGAAGTCTTCAACGGTCTGTTTTTCCCGGCCTCCGACATCCCCGAGCAAGCCCGCGAGCTGTACCGCACCAACTGGCTGCGGATCATCCCCAATGCCGACTATCAACCGGTGCCCCTGGTACCCAAGCTGCGCCCGGACACCCAGACCCCGCTGGACCTGAGTTTCGCCACCTTGCGCAGCGTGTCGCCGATTCACTGTCAGTACATGAAGAACATGGGCGTGCTGTCCTCGATGAGCATTTCCCTGCTCAAGGGCGACAAGCTCTGGGGCCTGATCAGTTGTGGTAACCGTCAGCCGCTGCATGTGCCGCACGAGTTGCGCACCGCATGCCAGACCATCGGCCAGGTGCTGTCGCTGCAGATCAGCGCGATGGAAGCGCTGGAGGTCAGCCGCCAACGCGAGGAGAAGGTCGAGGCGCTGGCGCTGCTCAATCAGGCGATGATCGATTCGCCACAGAACGTCTTCGATGGCCTGGCCAATCAGCCGCAGGTCCTGATGGCACTGGCTAATGCCGGCGGCATCGCGATCATCGAAGACAAGCAATTGCACCGGTACGGCAACTGCCCGGAGCCGGAAGAAATTCGCGCTCTGCACAAATGGTTGCAGGAGCGCGGCGAGCCGGTGTTTGCCAGTCATCACCTGGCCAGTGTCTATCCGCCGGCCGCGCACTATCAGCAGGTTGCCAGCGGCGTGCTTGCCATGAGCCTGCCCAAACCGGTGGACAACGGCGTGCTGTGGTTCCGCCCCGAAGTCAAAGAGAACATCAACTGGAGCGGCGACCCGCGCAAGCCGCTGGACCTGGAAAACTCCGACGCCGGCCTGCGCCTGCGACCGCGTACCTCGTTCGAAATCTGGAAGGTCGAGATGGCCGGGATTTCCACCAAGTGGAGCCACGGCGACCTGTTCGCCGCCAACGACCTGCGTCGCTCGGCCCTGGAAAATGATCTGGCCCGTCAGGTGCGCCGCGAGCAGGAAGCGGTGCGTGCCCGCGATGAGTTGGTGGCGGTGGTGTCCCACGACTTGCGCAACCCGATGACCGTGATCTCGATGCTCTGCGGCATGATGCAAAAAGCCTTCAGCTCGGACGGGCCGCACACTTCGCGGCGCATCTCGACCGCCATTGACACCATGCAGCAAGCCGCCGGACGCATGAATACGCTGCTGGAGGACTTGCTCGACACCTCGAAAATCGACGCCGGCCGCTACACCATCGCGCCGCAGAAACTCGATGTTGCACAGATGTTCGAAGAGGCGCAGTCACTGCTTGCGCCGCTGGCGCTGGACAAGGACATCAGCATCTCATTCGAGGCCGATCCCGATCTGAGCATCCATGCCGACCCCGAGCGGTTGTTTCAGGTGCTGTCGAATCTGGTCGGCAACGCGATCAAGTTCACGCCGCGCCTGGGCACGGTCGATGTGTATGCCAAATCGGTCGGTGACGACATCGTCTTCACGGTACGCGACAGCGGCGAAGGCATTCCCAAGGATCACTTGCCACACGTGTTCGACCGTTACTGGACGGTGAAAGAAGGCAATCCGACCGGCACCGGGCTGGGTCTGTACATCACGCAGGGTATCGTCGAGGCCCACGGCGGGCAGATCGTCGCCGAGAGCGAGCCGGGGCAGGGCAGCGAATTCCGCTTCACCGTGCCGCGTCTGGACTGAAAGCGGATCAGCGCTCGGGTGGCTGCAACATGGCCACCCATTCTGCGGCGAATCGATGGCAGTCGCCGGGCCAGCGTGCTGTCAGCAGTTGGCCGTCGCGTACGACAAATCCCGATTGCGGCTTCTTTGCGCAATCGCGCCTGGCGATCAGCGGCCCGCGGACAAAGTCGGATTTGCGCGACAGGGCGGCCTTCACTTCCGCTTCGACGGTCTGCTTGTAAGTGCGGTAGTAGCGCCCCAGCCAAGCAGCGGTCATCAGCCACGCGGGCCACTCCATGGTGGCCGAGAGCAACGCCGTCACCTTGCGCCCGAACAGCACCGAACGGCCGGTGTCGGGATCGAGCGTTCGGGCCAGTAACAACACACCATGACATACCGCTGCCACGGGTTTTTCGGCTTTGAAAAATTGCAGGGCGATCTGTTGAGCCTGCGTCGATTCCAGCAGCGTGCGCATCCCTTTGGCATGCCCGCCGGGAATCAGCAGACCGTCGAATCGGGTCGTATCGACATCGGCATACGCCAGCGGCTGCTTGAACGCATTGGACTCGATCATCTGCATATAACTGTCCAGATCGGCCTTGCGCGTCATCAGCATCGGGCTCAACGGGCCGAAGCCGATTTTCACCAAGCGCGGATCGGCGTGGGCGGGCAAGCCCTGCGGGGTGGCGAAGCGTACTTCGATGCCCGCACTGCGCATTGCCTGCCAGGGCACGCTGCTTTCGGTCGGGTCGTAATCGGTGCTGGGCAACAGAATCAAAATCATCGAGGGCAGACTTCCTGGTCAAATGTGGTCGCATAGCCAGAGCGTAGTGGGTCTGCGCATGCGGGGGTAATTTCCTTCAATACCACCCGGTGTCCGCTGGCTACTGTGAGCGCCTTGTTCCTCTTTCGCGCCAGCCAGCGGCATGTGGCCGGGGCGACGCTGGGGTTTGTGCTGTTGCTGGTGTTGATGGGGCTGGGGCTGCACGAACTGCTGGCCCTGTGGCCGTCGCTGACCCGTGTGGTGCAACTGGCCGGGGTGGCATTTTTGTTGTTCATGGCCTGGAAGCTGGCTACCGATGACGGGCAGTTGAATGCCGATCAATCGCGCCGTGCGCCATCGATGCTCTATGGCGCGGTGATGCAATGGCTCAACCCCAAGGCTTGGCTGGCCTGCGTGGCGGGGATGGGCGCGTTTGTCGCCGATGGCGAGGCGCGGCTGGTGTGGCAGTTTGCGGCGGTGTATCTGGTGATCTGCTATCTGTCGGTGGGGTGCTGGGTGTATGCCGGGACGTTCTTGCGCGGCTATCTCGGCAACCCGGCGGGGATGCGCTTGTTCAACCGGGTGATGGCGTTGCTGTTGGCGGTGAGTGCGGGGTATCTGTTGCTGCCGTGAGCGTGGCGGGGGCTTGGGTTTAAAGGTGTTTAAGGATGCTTCCGGCAAGCCACGCGAACTCGCGCCATTGCCTACGCATCCGCCAGAATCCGCCGGCTTTTGGGCCTTGGGGGCGGGTTCTGAGATAAATGGGAGATAAATGGGGACGCATTTATTTACCGGCGGCAAAGTCATGGTGAATGACTTCGTCGATTACCCCAACGGCCCGCACCAACGCGGGCCGTTCTGTTTTTCACCCCCGATACTGCCCCGGCGTAGCCGCCAGATGCTGTTTGAACGCCCGCTGAAAATGCGCCTGATCAGCAAACCCCGGGGAAAAACGCAGACGTATTTATTTGGAGCCCTGCCAATCGGGGTATTCGGCCGGGGGGGGGGGGGGCGCTGAATCAATCATGACCACTCATCGCTACTGTCAAAGTTGACAGTAGCGGCATGTCTCTCGAAGCGGGCTTGATGTGTTCAGTCCTCTGTGGACCGATCCGGTCAAGGAACAAACGTCATGAGCACTCAGAATCCGTTTTTCACTTACTGCACGACCTATCCCGGTGGATCTCCGATCCCTTCCGGAAGCAGCACACCGTCTACCGGGATCGAGCTGGGCGGAAGCGGGCCGCCCGGCACCCCATACGAGATCATTCACAATGGGGAGTATCCTCCCGCGGCGGCTGTGGGAACGTACAACCCAAGTGGCGCGTTCATTCAGCAGCAATTAAAGCTGACTCCGGGGCCACATCGTTTTGAACTGCGAGTCAATGCCAGTTCCTCGGTGACGGACGTATGGACGCTCACAGTCCGGCAACCGAATGCAATCGAGGAAGACTGGCAATACGAGCGCGATCAAATTTTTTCGATCAATTCGCCAGTGCGCTTCAGCAGCGGTTTGACTGTCAGGTTGTTATCGCAGGGCTGGGCAATCAACCCGACCCGGATTCTATCAGGCTATGAGGTGCCAGGAATCTACAGGACCTTTCTGTTGGGAAGCGGATCCGACTGCGAATTCAGTTGGGGGGCAAGTGGATACAGCGTCGAGTTTCTGAGTCACGGGGTGAGTGTGCCCGGCAATCGTGTTGTCTTTTACAACAGTGCATCCCAACCCATTGGTAGCCTGACGCTCCCCACCAGTGGCGGCGCGGTGGGGCCCCAAATGACTACGTTTACTGCGCCAGATATCCGTTCGTTCAGGGTCGATGCTTTTAAAGAGCCAGGAGGCGCTGATACCGGCTTTGTCATTGATCAAATCAGGATAAGACTCAACTGACCGACCGTTTTGCTCCGGGGCCGCCCTATACATCGAGATAAATGGGGACGCATTTATTTACCGGCGGCAAAGTCATGGTGAATGACTTCGTCGATTACCCCAACGGCCCGCACCAACGCGGGCCGTTCTGTTTTTCACCCCCGGTACTGCCCCGGCGTAGCCGCCAGATGCTGCTTGAACGCCCGCTGAAAATGCGCCTGATCAGCAAACCCCGCCTCCAGCGCCACATCCGCAATCAACTGCCCGCGCCGCAGACACTCGCGGGCAAACTGAATGCGCTGGTTGACCACAAACGCATGGGGCGTCATGCCGTAATGCTGTTTGAAGGCGCGGATCAGGTAGGACGGTGACAGTTCGGCGGCGGCGCAGATGTCGTCGAGGCTGAGCAGGTCGGTGCAGTGTTGGCGGATGAAGTCGGCGGCGCGTTCGAGTTTGAAGTTCGGTTCTCGCAACGGTTGTTCGATGGGGTCCAGGCGCAGTTGCAGCTCGCTGAAAAACTCCACGGCCGCGCTCTGTTTGCGCAATACGTCTTGCTGTTCGTCGACCAGCACGCCATACAACGCATTCAGGTCGCGAAACAGTCGAGCATCATTCAAATGGGTATCGGAAAATCGCCGAAACTCAAGCTCCGCACTGAATCCCAACTGATGCTGCAGATCCGTCAGCCAAGGCGTTTCCACATACAACATCAAATATGACCACGGCTGATCATCAATCGGATTGCACGCGTGCACGTCCCCCGGATTCATCAGCACCACCGTGCCGGCCGCCACTTCGAACGAGGATTGCTCATGCACATAGGTGCTACGGCCGGCGGTGATCGCGCCGATGGAAAAGTGCGCGTGGGAATGTCGTGAATAGCAGACCTCACGCCCATCGGCGATGCCCCGTGCTTCGATGAAGGGCAGGGCGTCGTTGCGCCAGAAGCGCGGGGCTTGTTCGGGGGTCTTGGCGGCAGCGCTCTTCATCGTTGTGGTGTCCGGCAGTCGGGCCTGAGTTTAGCGAGCTTGGACTGCCGTTGGCCAGTCAACGCGATTCGCTGAACTGCAGACGATCGATGAGTACGTCGTTAGCGGGGACTTTGACCCGAGCCGTTGTAAACGTACGTTCAAGGGTGTGATTGAATTCTTTCTCGCCACCCTCACGAGGGGGGACATGAATCTCGGTGATTATTGAGCCATCTTGCGCAAGAAAACTCACAATCAAGCCTTTATCTGCGTTTGTATACCAAAAACTGAAGCTCTTTGGGGCCTGGCTCGGATGGATGTCCACGGTGCCTGAGCGAACGACCAGGACTTGCCCGTTGACGTGCGTACCACTTGAGCTCCTGATGGACATGGGCGCTTCAGTGCCTGGCAAAAGGCGAAAATGTACCTCGTTGCTGGTGAACGTCTGTCCAGGCGCAAAATCCTGTGAGGTCTGATCTTCGAAATCCACTGTAGTGAGGTTGTTCATGGCGGCATACCTTCAAATGGAGGAATAGCCATGGTCGAGCAGCCTCAGGACAAAAACACCTGTCATATCTGACAGGTCACGAGGATTCCCGATGGGCGGTTGACTGGGTCAGCGGTTCAGTTCTGGCCGGCGAAGGCCCGCTCGAGTTCGGCGATGTCGAGTTTTTTCATCCCGAACATGGCCTGCATCGCCCGTTGGGCCTTGGTCTGGTCGGGGTCGGTCATCATGTGCATGAACGCCACCGGCACGATCTGCCACGACACGCCGAACTTGTCCTTGAGCCAGCCGCATTGCTGCGCCTCTACCGGCCCGCCGGAACCGAGGTTGCCCCAGAAATGGTCGACCTCTTCCTGGTTCTGGCAATTGACCTGAAACGAAATCGCTTCATTGAACTTGAACACCGGCCCGCCATTGAGCCCGGTGAAACTCTGGCCGTCGAGTTCGAAACTGACGGTCATCACCGAGCCTTCCGGGCGGCCGTGGAATTCCTCGCCGACCTTGCTGTAGTGGGTGAGGGCGGTGATTTTCGAGTGGTCGAAGATCGAGCAGTAGAACTTCGCCGCCGCTTCCGCCTGATCGTCGAACCATAGGCACGGAGTCAGCTTTTGAAAGCGTTGCATGGCAGTCATCCTCGGCAGGTTGGACACGCTGGATTAATAGCGTAGTCAGTCTGTGGTCGGCTGGCAGCGCAACGGGCCGAATGGTCGGTTGCTGCGAATCAAGCCGAGGCTCCAGGGGTTTACCTGCGACGTTCGGCAATCATCAACAACGACTGTGGCACCGGGCTCTGCGGATGCTGCGGCTCGCGCAGGCCGGTCAACTGAAGGCCGGCCATGTCCAGCGCATTCAGCCAACTGGACAAGGTTCGGAAATACCATGGCATCGGCGACCACTTGCCCTGGAATCCGTCAAAGGTTTCCTCCCGCCAGCCGTCCTGATAATCACCCGCTGCCACCGACCACGGATGCAGCGTCTGGATCACCAGTGCTCCGCCGGGCACGAGCAGGGCGTTCATGGCCGCGAGCAGCGCAATGATGTCCTGATGCAGCAGGGAAAAGTTGGCGCAGATCAAGTCGAAATCGCGGCCGATGTCGACCTTCCCCTCAGCCAAATCTTCGTAGCTGGCGACCTCCACGGGCGATGAGCCTGCCTCGCGCGCGGCCTCGACCAGCGTTGCATCACCGTCCACACCCACCGCGTCGAACCCGCGCTCGGCCAGCGCCCGCAACAGCCAGCCTTCGCCGCAACCCAGATCGAGCACGCGCTCCGGCTGGCGTCCCATCACCGCCAGCAGCATCGCCTGATCGGTCACCTGCCGGCGGCTCTCGATGGCGCCGCTGCGCACGGCTTCGGTCCAGACCCGGGCGTTGTGGTGCCAGCTCTGGAGGAGGGCGGATTCCGGCGAGGACATGGCGAACTCCAACGTTGCGGGATGCAGGCAAGGATAGGTCAGGTGTAGTCGGCCAGCTGAATCCGGTTGCGACCGCCGCGCTTGGATGCATAGAGCGCGCTGTCACCCTGTTCGATCAACGCCGCGAGACTTGCCGGCGGCTGATCGAACACCTTGGCGCCGATACTCAGGGTGACGGCCTGCGGGGTGGTGTAGGTCTGGGAAGTCATCTGTTGGAACTGCTCGCGCAGCGCACTGCCCAGATCCATGATCTGGGCGTGGGACGCATCGCCCAGCAGCATCACGAATTCGTCGCCGCCCAGGCGTGCCGCCAGTGCGCCTTTGGGCAGTACCGCGCGGACCATTTCGCTGAGGGCGATGAGCAACCGGTCGCCGGCGGTGTGGCCGTACAGGTCGTTGATCAGTTTGAAGTTGTCGATGTCGATCAGCAGCAGCGCGCCGGGGCGGGTGCTGGAGACTTGGTCGAGCAGGCGCGGAGCACGGACTTCCAGAGCGCGGCGGTTGTACAGCGCAGTCAGCGGGTCCCGGGCGGCCAGTTCGGCAATCTGCTTTTCCCGCCGGTAGCGCTCGGTGCCGGTCATCGACAGCGCGATCAACATGATCGCCATTGCGCCCTCGACCAGGGAAATCTGAATGATCTCGCCACGCAGCGACGCCAGATCGATCAGCGTGCCCGGAATCACCGCAATGATCGCCTTGGTGAAATAGAACGCGCCGTGGATCAGCAACACATAACGCAATTGCACCGCGCCGACGCTCAACGATTTGCCGTGCGGGCGCAGCAACAGACTGGCCCGCAGCATCAACGCGGCCACCAGCAGCGAGTTGGCCATCAACATGATCTTCGACCACGACGGATCTTCCGGTAACAGCAGCAACGACAGCCAGAGCAGGAACATCAAGTACCAGGCCCGCGACAACCGCCGCTGGGTAAACCGCGCGACCCCCAGCAGAAACAGCCAGTGCGCGACCACCAGCAAGCCGTTGGCGAACCAGATGCCGATCAATGGATAACCGTTGGCGCGCAGCAGGGCCAGGCTCGAGCCGACGGTGATGGTGGCGAAACCGGCGCTCCAGAACAGCAGGGAAGGTTCGCGGATGCTGCGCCATTCGACCGCCAGATACAGGGCGGCCGCCGCGGCCAGGGCGGTGGAAATGGTGAGCATCGTGAGAGGATCGAGCGCCATGAAAGAGCAGGTCTGCCTGGAGAGTGTTAATGGGCCACGATTGTAAGCGTTCCCCCAGTGGGCTGCTATTTTCACTCACCGGATATTCCATTTTCAGGCGAGGTGTCCCATGGACCGATTGACCGGCGGTTGTCTGTGCGGCGAAGTACGGATCGAGGCGTCAGGGCGACCCTACAGGGTGGGCGTTTGCCATTGTCTTGACTGCCGCAAACACCAGGGCGCGCTGTTCGCTGCATCGGCAATCTTTCCCGAGGCGGCGGTGACGATCAGCGGCGAGACCCATGACTACGCGGGGCGACATTTTTGCCCGCGCTGTGGCTCGTCGGTGTTCGGCCGCAGTGGCGATGAAGTCGAGGTGAGTCTGGGTGCGCTGGATGCACCGGATCAATTCCAGCCCACCTACGAGCTGTGGACGGTGCGTCGCGAGTCGTGGCTGCCGGCCTTTCCATTGGCCAGACACTACGAGCGTGATCGTGAGCGAACGGGGCGAACCGAAGAATAGCCGGGATCAGGCAGGGCGCCTGACCCCGGCCACTATCAGCCGCGAATAAATGCCAGCAGATCCGCGTTGATTGTGGGCGCCTCGGTGGTCGGCATTCCGTGGGGGAAGCCCGGATAGATCTTCAGCGTGCTGTTTTTCAGCAGTTTCGCCGAGGCCACGCCGGCGTTTTCATAAGGCACGATCTGGTCGTCATCGCCGTGCATCACCAGCACCGGGATCGAAATGCTTTTCAGGTCGGCGGTGAAGTCGGTCTGCGAGAAGGCAACGATGCCGTCGTAGTGGGCCTTGGCGCCGCCCATCATGCCTTGGCGCCACCAGTTCGCAATGATCCCTTCCGATGGCGTGGCGCCAGGGCGGTTGTAGCCGTAGAACGGCCCGCTGGGCACGTCGCGATAAAACTGCGCACGATTGGCTGCCAGTTGCGCCTGAAGATCGTCGAACACTGATTTGGGCAGGCCGCCGGGGTTGCTCTCGGTTTTCACCATCAGCGGCGGCACGGCGCTGATGATCACGGCTTTCGATACCCGATCCTCGCCATGCCGGGCGATGTAGTGAATCACTTCGCCGCCACCGGTGGAATGGCCGACATGCACGGCTTTCTGCGTCCCCAGATGATTGACCACCGCCGCCACATCGTCGGCGTAGTGATCCATGTCGTGGCCGTCCCAGACCTGGCTGGAACGCCCGTGCCCCCGCCGATCGTGGGCGACAACCCGGAAACCCTGCGCCAGGAAGAACAGCATCTGCGCATCCCAGTCGTCCGCACTCAGCGGCCAGCCGTGGTGGAAGTGAATGACCGGGGCGTCCTTGGGGCCCCAGTCCTTGTAGAAGATTTCGACGCCGTCTTTCGTTGTGACAAATCCCATGTTCGCGACTCCTGGAAAGTGTGAAAGGGCAGGTCTTGCGATGACAAGCGGTATCAACTGTAGGAGCAAACCCGGCACCCTGATCGATGATTTTCCGAACGGTGGCGGATGACCGGTGGTCGCGACGGCTGGTCGTCGGGTCAAAATGCGCTTAGCTGAAAGGGATAAGCCGAGGCGCGCACCGCCAACGATGGCCGTCGCAGCGCCCTTCAGAACACCGTGAGTCTGAGGAAGTCCCCGATGCTGACCTTGAACATCAATGGCAAGGATCAAGAGCTCGATGTCCCCGCGGACATGCCGTTGCTCTGGGTTCTGCGCGATGTCGCGCACCTGACCGGTACCAAATTCGGCTGCGGCATGGCCCAGTGCGGTGCCTGCACCGTACACGTCGATGGCGCACCGCTGCGCTCGTGCATCACGCCGGCCACGGCCGTCGCCCATGGCCAGAAAATCCTCACCATCGAAGGTTTGTCCAGCGACGGTTCGCACCCGGTGCAGCAGGCCTGGGCCGAACTGGACGTGGTGCAGTGCGGTTATTGCCAGTCCGGGCAAATCATGTCCGCCGCCGCATTGCTGGCGAAAATTCCCAAACCCACCGACAGCGATATCGATCAGGCGCTCTCCGGCAACATCTGCCGCTGCGGCACCTATCCAAGAATCCGCGCGGCGGTCAAACGTGCCGCCGACATCGGCTGAGCGGGGGAAGTGAGTGATGAACAGTCCTGTATCCCGTCGTGGATTTCTCAAGGGCAGCGCTGTGCTTGGCGGTGGTCTGGTGGTGGCGTTCGTGGTGCCCGGCGGCAACCGGTTCGCCATGGCGGCCGAGAATGAAGGCAAAGTGTTTGCGCCGAACGCGTTCCTGCGCATCGCGGCGGACAACAGCGTTACCGTGCTGCTCGGCCATTCGGAAATGGGCCAGGGCATTTGGACCGGCCTGACCATGTTGATCGCCGAAGAGCTGGACGCTGACTGGTCGAAGATCCGTGTCGAGCACTCCCCAGCCTCGGCCGCCGATTACGGCATGCCGGCGTTTGGCGGGATGCAGATTACCGGCGGCTCCACTTCAACCTGGATGGAGTTCGACCGCTACCGACTTGCCGGCGCCACGGCGCGGCAGATGCTGATCGAGGCTGCGGCCAAGCGCTTCAATGTGGCGCCGTCGACGATCCGCACCGAATCCGGCGTGGTGATTGCCGGCGACAGCCGCGCCACCTACGGCGAACTGGCGGACGCCGCCGGTCAACTGCCGGTGCCGGATCCGAAGTCGATTACGTTCAAGGAAGCCAAGGACTGGAAAGTCATCGGCAAACCCACCAAACGCCTCGACACCCCGGAAAAAATCACCGGTCGCGCCAAATTCGGCATGGACGTGCAGTTCGACGGATTGATGACGGCGATGGTCGCCCGGGCGCCGGTGTTTGGCGCCACGGTGAAATCCTTCGAAGGCGCAGAAGCCCTGGCGATTCCCGGCGTGCACAAAGTGGTGCAGGTGCCGACCGGTGTGGCGGTGGTCGCCGAGCACTACTGGGCGGCGAAACTCGGTCGCGATGCGCTGAAGGTCGATTGGGATCTGGGGCCGAACGCTGATCTGAGCAGTGAAAAATTGTTGGCGAGCTTCCGCAAACTGGCGGCCACACCGGGCACCTCGGCGGCGCAGGCCGGCGATGCCAAGGGTAACTTCGGCAAGGCCGCGAAGAAAATCGACGTCGAATACAGCGTGCCGTACCTGGCCCACGCGCCGATGGAACCGCTCAACTGCACGGTGAAGATCAGCGCCGACAAGTGCGAGATCTGGACCGGTACCCAGTTCCAGACCCTGGATCAGATGGTCGCCGGCAAGATCACCGGGCTCAAACCGGAGCAGGTCGAGATCCACACCGAATTCCTCGGCGGCGGCTTCGGCAGGCGGGCCAACCCGACCTCGGACTTTGTCGCCGAAGCGGTGCAAGTGGCCAAGGCTGCCGCGATGCCGGTGAAAACCGTGTGGTCGCGTGAAGACGATATTCGCGGTGGTTACTACCGCTCGATGTTCCTGCATCAGGCGAAGATCGGCCTCGGCGCCGACGGCCTGCCGCTGGCCTGGCAGCATGTGCTGGTGGGGCAGTCGATCATGGCCGGCACCATGCTCGAGAAAACCATGGTCAAGAACGGCGTTGACCAGACCTCGGTCGAAGGCGTTTCCGACAGCCCGTACATCAAGGGTCTGGCTCATCATCAGGTCGATCTGCATTCGCCGACCACCGGGATCAACGTGTTGTGGCTGCGTTCGGTGGGCCATAGCCACAGCGCATTTGTCATGGAGTCGCTGATTGATGAAATGGCTGCGGTGGCAGGCAAGGATCCGGTGGAATACCGACGAGCGTTGCTCAAGGAGCACGCCCGGCATCTTGGTGTGCTGAATCTGGCGGTGGAGAAAGCCAACTGGAAAGCCCCGCTGCCGGACGGCCATGCGCTGGGCGTGGCGGTGCACGAGTCGTTCGGCAGTTACGTGGCGCAGGTGGCGCAGGTGTCCCAGGACAATCTGGCGATTCGCGTGCATCGCGTGGTCTGCGCGGTGGACTGCGGGATTGCGGTCAACCCGCAGAGCATTGCGGCGCAGATGGAGTCGTGCATCACCTTCGGCCTGGGCATGGCGCTGCACAGCAAACTGACCCTCAAGGACGGCCAAGTCGTGCAGTCCAACTATCACGACTATCAGGTCTTGCGCCTCAATGAAATGCCGGTGGTCGAGGTGCACATCGTGCCCAGCAGCGAGAAACCCGGTGGCATCGGCGAGGCCGGTGTGCCGCCCACGGCGCCGGCGGTGGCCAACGCGGTGTTCGCCCTGACCGGGCAGCGCCTGCGGGAACTGCCGCTGCAACTGTCGGGGGTGTGAGATGAAACGACATCTGTTGTTGGGCACGGTGATGCTGCTTGGGTTGGGCGGTTACGCCTCGGATCTGTTTGCCGACGATCAGGAAGCCTTGAAAGCCTTCGGCACGGTGCAGAAAGTCTTCCAGAGCCCGCGCTGTCAGAACTGTCACATTCCCGGCGATTCGCCGTTGCAATTGGACGCTGGCATTCCTCACGCGATGAGCGTGGTGCGCGGCATGGACGGCAAGGGCGCGGCCGGTTTGCCCTGCGCTACCTGTCACGCCGAAAGCAATCCGCCGGCCAGTTACGGCCCTCATGCGCCACCGGGGGCGCCGCACTGGAGCCTGCCGCCGGCCGCCCACAAAATGGCCTGGATCGGCCTGCCGCCGGATCGGTTGTGCGCGATGATCAAAGACCGCGCCAGCAACGGTGACCGGGATTTTGCCGCGCTGATCAAGCACGTCAACGAGGACAAACTGGTGCTCTGGGGCTGGAATCCCGGGGCAGGGCGCGCGCCGGTGCCGGTGCCGCACGACATCTTCGTGACCCAGTTCAAACTCTGGGCCGATGCGGGCGGGCCGTGTCCGGTGGCCGGCGGATGAGAGGTTGAGTCATCGCTGATTCGGGCTACGCTCAAGGGCATCGACGACAAAGGAGTGTGTGATGCTGGTACCCGGCAAACCCGCCAATGAAGCTGCGCGCATTCAAGCGCTGCAGGACCTGAAGCTGCTCGACACCGCACCGGAGGAGCGCTTCGACCGGCTGACGCGACTGGCCAAGCGTCTGTTCAACGTGCCGATCGCACTGGTCACGCTGGTGGACAAGGAGCGGCAATGGTTCAAGTCCTGCGTGGGTCTGGACACGACCGAAACGCCACGCTCTGTTTCATTCTGTGGCCATGCGATTCTCAGGGACGAGCTCATGCTTGTACCTGACGCCCGAGAGGACGAGCGTTTCCACGACAACCCTTTGGTTACCGGGGAGCCGAACATCCGGTTCTACGCCGGGTATCCGCTGACCGTGCCCAACGGCAACAAGATGGGCACCTTGTGCCTGATCGACACCAAACCTCGCGATCTCGACGATGAGGAGCGTGCCCTGTTGCGCGATCTGGCCGGCATGGCCGAGCAGGAATTGATGGCCGTGCAGATGGCGAGCATGGACGAGCTGACGCTGCTGTCCAACCGTCGCGGCTTCAAGATGCTGGCCCAGCACGCGCTGGATGCCTGCGCACGGTTGGAGAAGCCGGCGACGCTGCTGTTTTTCGACCTCAATGATTTCAAGCAGATCAACGACCTTTATGGGCATGCCGAGGGCGACAGTGCGCTCAAGACTTTCGCCGATGTGTTGCGTATCGCCTTTCGCGAGAGCGATGTGGTGGGACGGTTGGGCGGTGATGAGTTCGTGGCGTTGCTGACCGGCTCAAGCCATGTCGAAACCACGGCGATCATGGCGCGACTCAAGGAAATCCTCGAAGAGCGCAATGCCACGTTGCACCGCGGCTACGCGATTCGCTTCAGCGTCGGCCAGATCGAATACAAACCGCAGCGCCATGACACCGTGGATAAGTTGCTGGCGGATGCGGATGCCGCGATGTATGAGCATAAGCAGGCGTTGAAGCGTTGCTAGTGCTGACCTCATCGCGAGCAAGCTCGCTCCCACGGCGCTTTCACAGGCGCTGTTATTTGGCAAACAACTGCCCGATATCCTTGAACGCCTTGAACTCCAGCGCATTGCCGCACGGATCAAACAGAAACATCGTCGCCTGTTCGCCCACCAGTCCCTGAAACCGAATCCCCGGTTCGATCACGAACCGCGTGTCCAGTGACTTCAAACGCTCGGCCAACGCATGCCATTGCTCCATGCCCAGCACCACGCCGAAATGCGGCACCGGTACGTCATGGCCGTCCACGGCGTTGGTGTGCGCCGCTTCCTGCGAAGCGCTCTTCGGCGCCAGGTGAATCACCAGTTGATGGCCAAAGAAATTGAAGTCGACCCAGTGAGAGCTGGAGCGACCTTCCTCGAGCCCGAACACTTCACGGTAAAAATGCCGGGCGGCGGCGAGGTCGTACACGGGAATGGCCAGATGGAAAGGGCTGAGTGACATGGCGCGATCTCTATCAACAGTTGAGGTGAACCGAGTCTAGCGCTGTGCTTTTCGATTGTGGGAGCGAGCGTGCTCGCGATGACGTTATCAGGCGCACTCGCGGCGTTGATTGACACACCGCGATCACCAGCAGGCTGGTTGCCACAGGAAAAGCGGTGTCAATCAAATCGCAGGCATGAAAAAGCCCGCCAATGATGGGCGGGCTTTTTAACGGCAGCGCGAAGATTACTCTTCGATATTGCCCATGGCGGTGGTGTTGAAGCCGCCGTCCACGTACATGATTTCACCGCTGATGCCCGACGCCAGGTCGGAGCACAGGAAGGCGCCGGCGTTGCCGACTTCTTCGATGGTGACGTTGCGACGCAGCGGGGTTTGCGCTTCGTTGGCGGCCAGCATCTTGCGGAAGTTCTTGATGCCGGAAGCGGCCAGGGTGCGGATCGGACCGGCCGATACGCAGTTGACGCGGGTGCCGTCCGGGCCCAGGGAACCGGCCAGGTAACGCACGCCGGCTTCCAGCGAAGCCTTGGCCATGCCCATCACGTTGTAGTTCGGCATGGTGCGCTCGGCGCCCAGGTAGGACAGGGTCAGCAGGCTGCCGTTGCGGCCTTTCATCATTTCGCGACCGGCTTTGGCCAGGGCCACGAAGCTGTAGGCGCTGATGTCGTGAGCGATGCGGAAACCTTCACGGGTGGTGGCTTCGGTGAAGTCGCCGTCCAGTTGGTCGCCCGGAGCGAAGCCGACGGAGTGCACGATGCAGTCCAGGCCGTCCCACTTCTTGCTCAGTTCTTCGAAGACCTTGGCGATTTCTTCATCGCTGGCCACGTCGCACGGGAAGCACAGCTCAGGGCTCGAACCCCAGCCCTGTGCGAACTCTTCCACACGACCTTTCAGTTTGTCGTTCTGATAAGTGAAGGCAAGCTCAGCGCCCTCGCGATGCATGGCGGCAGCGATGCCGGATGCGATGGACAGCTTGCTGGCGACACCGACGATCAGTACGCGCTTACCGGCGAGAAAACCCATGTGTTGCTCCTCTTTCAGGTTATTGCGCAGTGGCTGGTGCCAGAAAAGCGGCTTCCAGCAACTGCTGTGTATACGGATGTTGGGGGGCGGCAAAGATACTTTGCGCGTCTCCCTGTTCGACCACTTGGCCATGCTTGACCACCATCAGCTGGTGGCTCAGCGCTTTGACGACAGCCAGGTCATGGCTGATGAACAAATACGTCAGGTTGTATTTGGCTTGCAGTGAACGCAACAGCTCCACCACTTGCCGCTGCACCGTCCGGTCGAGGGCCGAAGTCGGCTCGTCCAGAAGGATCAGCGCCGGTTTGAGCACCAGGGCCCGGGCGATGGCAATCCGCTGCCGTTGCCCACCGGAAAATTCATGGGGGTAGCGGTGCCGGGTTTCCGGATCCAGACCTACCTCCTTCAATGCCGCAACAATTGCCGCTTCCTGCTCGGCGGCGGTGCCCATCTTGTGGATCCGCAAGCCTTCGCCAACGATGTCATTCACGCACATCCGCGGGCTCAGGCTGCCGAACGGGTCCTGAAACACCACCTGCATCTCCCGGCGCAGCGGCCGGACTTCGCTCTGCGTCAGGCAGTCCAGCTGCTTGCCTTCAAAACGGATCCCGCCCTGGCTGCCGATCAACCGCAGGATCGCCAGACCCAGGGTGGATTTGCCGGAACCGCTTTCGCCTACAATCCCCAGGGTCTGCCCCTGAGGCAGGCTGAAGTTGATGCCGTTCACTGCCTTGACGTGATCCACCGTGCGCTTGAGCAGGCCTTTCTTGATCGGGAACCAGACTTTCAGATCTTCGACTTCAAGCAGCGGCGCCCCGATTTTATTGCTCGCCGGGCCTCCGCTGGGCTCCGCGCCAAGCAGTTCCCGAGTGTACGGATGCTGCGGCGAACGGAACAGCTCTGCGCACGATGCCTGTTCGACGATGCAACCGCGCTGCATGACACATACACGATGCGCAATTCTTCGCACGAGGTTCAAATCGTGACTGATCAGTAACAGCGCCATGCCCAATCGGGCCTGCAATTCCTTGAGCAGGTCGAGGATTTTCAGCTGAACGGTCACGTCCAGCGCGGTGGTCGGTTCGTCGGCGATCAGCAATTCCGGCTCGTTGGCCAGGGCCATGGCGATCATCACCCGCTGACGCTGGCCGCCGGACAATTCGTGGGGCAGGGCCTTGAGGCGCTTGTGCGGCTCGGGGATGCCGACCATTTCCAGCAACTCCAGCGTGCGCCGGGTCGCGACCTTGCCGGTCAGGCCCTTGTGAATGCCCAGCACCTCGTTGATCTGCTTCTCGATCGAGTGTAGCGGGTTGAGCGAGGTCATCGGCTCCTGAAAGATCATCGCGATCCGGTTGCCACGAATGTGCCGGATGGTCTTCTCGCTCAGCTCCAGCAGGTTCTGTCCGGAATAATTGATGCTGCCGGCCGGATGCCGCGCCAGCGGGTAGGGCAGCAGGCGCAGGATCGAATGCGCCGTCACCGACTTGCCCGAGCCGCTTTCGCCCACCAGCGCCAGGGTTTCGCCGCGCTTGATGTCGAAACTCACGCCTTCGACCACCCGTTGCACGCGATCACCGATGCCGAATTCGACGGCCAGGTCGCGGATTTCGATCAGATTGTCCTGATTCATGTCACTTCCTCGGGTCGAAGGCATCGCGAGCGGACTCGCCGATGAACACCAGCAAACTCAACATCAGCGCCAATACCGCAAACGCGCTCATGCCCAGCCACGGCGCCTGCAGGTTGGATTTGCCCTGGGCCACCAGTTCACCCAGTGACGGACTGCCGGCCGGCAAGCCGAAACCGAGGAAGTCCAGGGCGGTGAGGGTGCCGATGGCGCCGGTCAGGATGAAGGGCATGAAGGTCATGGTCGACACCATGGCGTTAGGCAGGATGTGGCGGAACATGATCGCGCCGTTCTGCATGCCCAGCGCTCTTGCCGCGCGTACGTATTCGAGGTTGCGCCCGCGCAGGAACTCGGCGCGCACCACGTCCACCAGGCTCATCCACGAGAACAGCAGCATGATCCCCAGCAGCCACCAGAAGTTCGGCTGGACGAAACTGGCAAGAATGATCAGCAGGTACAGCACCGGCAAACCCGACCAGATCTCCAGGAAACGCTGGCCGGCCAGATCGACCCAGCCGCCATAGAAGCCCTGCAAGGCGCCGGCGATCACGCCGATGATCGAGCTGAGCACGGTCAGCGTCAGGGCGAACAGCACCGAGATCCGGAAGCCGTAGATCACTCGCGCCAGCACATCGCGGCCCTGATCGTCGGTGCCCAGCAGGTTGTCCGCCGAGGGCGGGGCGGGGGCCGGGACTTTCAGGTCGTAGTTGATGCTCTGGTAACTGAACGGAATCGGCGCCCATAGCACCCATGCGTCCTTGGCCTTGAGCAGTTCGCGGATGTACGGGCTCTTGTAGTTGGCTTCCAGCGGGAATTCGCCGCCGAAGGTGGTTTCCGGGTAGCGCTTGATCGCCGGGAAGTACCAGTTGTTGTCGTAGTGCACCACCAGCGGCTTGTCGTTGGCGATCAGTTCGGCACCGAGGCTCAGGCCGAACAGGATCAGGAACAGCCACAGCGACCACCAGCCACGCTTGTTGGCCTTGAACAGTTCGAAGCGCCGGCGGTTGAGAGGGGACAGGTTCATCTCAATGCTCCCGGCTGGCAAAGTCGATGCGCGGATCGACAAGGGTGTAGGTAAGGTCGCCAATCAGTTTCACCACCAGCCCCAGGAGGGTGAAGATGAACAGGGTGCCGAACACCACCGGGTAATCGCGGTTGATCGCCGCTTCGAAACTCATCAGCCCGAGGCCATCGAGGGAGAAGATCACTTCCACCAGCAGGGAACCTGTGAAGAAGATGCCGATGAACGCCGACGGAAACCCGGCGATCACCAGCAGCATCGCGTTGCGGAATACGTGACCGTAGAGCACGCGGTGACGGGTCAGGCCCTTGGCCTTGGCGGTGACCACGTACTGCTTGTTGATTTCGTCGAGGAAGCTGTTTTTGGTCAGCAGGGTCATGGTCGCGAAGTTGCCGATCACCAGTGCCGTCACCGGCAGCACCAGGTGCCAGAAGTAATCGAGGATCTTGCCGCCCAGGCTCAGCTCATCGAAGTTGTTCGAGGTCAGGCCCCTGAGCGGAAACCAGTCCAGATAACTGCCGCCGGCAAACACCACGATCAGCAGAATCGCAAACAGGAACGCCGGAATCGCATAACCGACGATGATCGCCGAACTGGTCCAGACGTCGAAATGGCTGCCGTGCCGTGTGGCCTTGGCGATCCCCAGCGGGATCGACACCAGGTACATGATCAGTGTGCTCCACAGCCCGAGGGAGATCGACACCGGCATCTTTTCCTTGATCAGGTCGATGACCTTGGCGTCGCGGAAGAAGCTGTCGCCGAAATCCAGCTTCGCGTAGTTCTTGACCATGATCCACAGACGTTCCGGGGCCGACTTGTCGAACCCGTACATCTTCTCGATTTCCTTGATCAGCGCCGGGTCCAGGCCCTGCGCGCCGCGATAGGAGGAGCCGGCCACCGACACCTCGGCACCGCCGCCGGCGATGCGGCTGGTGGCGCCTTCGAAGCCTTCGAGCTTGGCGATCATCTGCTCCACCGGCCCGCCGGGCGCGGCCTGAATGATCACGAAGTTGATCAGCAGAATGCCGAACAGGGTCGGGATGATCAGCAGCAGTCGCCGAAAAATGTACGCCAGCATCTGATTACTCCGTGCCCGCAGGGTCGACTTGCAGTTGGGTTTCGACTTCTACCGCAGGTGGAGTATCGGGTTTGACCCACCAGGTGTTAATGCCGATGTCGTACTTGGGGGAGACTTTCGGGTGGCCGATGTGGTTCCAGTACGCCACGCGCCAGGTCTTGATGTGCCAGTTGGGGATCACGTAGTAGCCCCATTGCAGCACACGGTCCAGTGCACGGGCGTGGGCCACCAGGCTTTTGCGCGAATCGGCGTTGATCAGGCTTTCGACCAGTTGATCGACGATCGGGTCTTTCAGGCCCATGGAGTTGCGGCTGCTGGGTTTGTCGGCGGCGGCGCTCATCCAGAACTCGCGCTGCTCGTTGCCCGGCGAGTTGGACTGCGGGAAGCTGCCGACCATCATGTCGAAGTCCCGTGAACGCACGCGATTGACGTATTGCGAGACGTCGACGCGGCGGATCACCAGATCGATGCCGAGGTCGCTGAGGTTGCGCTTGAACGGCAACAGCACGCGCTCGAATTCGGTCTGCGCCAGCAGGAATTCGATGACCACCGGTTTGCCGGTGGCATCGACCATCTTGTCGTCGACGATTTTCCAGCCGGCCTCTTGCAGCAACTGATACGCCTCGCGCTGTTGCGTGCGGATCATGCCGCTGGCGTCGGTTTTCGGATTTTCGAAGGCTTCGCTGAACACCTGCGCCGGCAGCTGGCGGCGGAACGGATCGAGGATTGCCACCTGTTCTGCATCCGGCAGGCCGGTGGCGGCCATTTCCGAGTTTTCAAAGTAACTGCGGGTGCGCGCATAAGCGCCGTTGAACAGTTGCTTGTTGGTCCATTCGAAGTCGAACAGCAGGCCGAGGGCCTGGCGTACCCGCACGTCCTGAAACACCGGACGACGCAGATTGAAGACGAAGCCCTGCATGCCGGTCGGGTTGCTGTTGGCAATCTGCTCCTTGATCAGTCGCCCTTCGGTCACTGCCGGCACGTTGTAGGCATTGGCCCAGTTTTTCGCGGCCATTTCCAGCCAGTAATCGAACTGCCCGGCCTTCAAGGCTTCGAGTGCGACGGTGTTGTCGCGGTAATAGTCGGTGGTCATCACATCGAAGTTGTAGAAGCCGCGATTGACCGGCAAGTCCTTGCCCCAGTAATCCTTGACCCGCTCATAACGCACCGAGCGCCCGGCCTTCACTTGGGTGACCTTGTACGGGCCGCTGCCCAGCGGGATTTCCAGGTTGCCCTTGTTGAAATCACGCTCGGCCCACCAGTGTTTCGGCAGCACCGGCAATTGACCGAGGATCAGCGGCAGTTCGCGGTTATTGGTGTGCTTGAACTTGAACAGCACCTTGAGCGGGTCTTCGGCGATTACCTCCTCAACGTCGGCGTAGTAGCCGCGATACATCGGCGCGCCTTCCTTGGTCAGCGTCTGGAAGCTGAACACCACGTCGTCGGCGCGTATCGGGTGGCCGTCGTGAAACTTCGCTTCGGGGCGCAGGTAGAAGCGTACCCAACTGTTGTCCGGGGCCTTTTCGATCTTGCCGGCGATCAGACCGTATTCGGTGAACGGCTCGTCCAGGCCCTGTTTGGCGAGGGTGTCGTAGATCATGCCGATATCATCTGCCGGCACACCCTTGCTGATGAACGGATTGAGGCTGTCGAAACCGCCGAAGCCGGCCTGACGGAAGATCCCGCCCTTGGGCGCGTCGGGGTTCACGTAATCAAAGTGCTTGAAGTCGGCGGGGTATTTCGGCGGCTCGTTGTACAGGGTCACGGCGTGTTGCGGAGCGGCACAGGCCAGCCCGGCGAACAGCAGACCGCTGGCCTGCACGAGCAGGGCGCGGATAGGTTTCATCGATCTTTCTCCGAAGATTTCAGCCACCACGCGCTCAGGCCCAGGGTGTAGGGCGGCGTGGTGACGAAGGCGAACCGGTTGCGGTACGCCAGACGGTGATAATTGAGGTACCAGTTGGGAATGCTGTAGTGCTGCCAGAGCAGCACGCGATCCAGCGCCTTGCCGGCGGCGACCTGTTCATCGCGGGTGCGGGCGGCGAGCAGTTGCTCGAGCAGGTGGTCGACCACCGGGTTGGCGATGCCCGCGTAATTCTTGCTGCCCTTGACCCCGACCTGGCTGGAGTGGAAGTACTGCCACTGTTCCAGTCCGGGGCTGAGGGTCTGGCTGAGGGTCATCAGAATCATGTCGAAATCGAACTGATCCAGACGCTGTTTGTACTGGGCGCGATCCACCGTGCGCAGACGCGCGTCGATGCCGATGCGGTTGAGATTTTCGATATACGGCTGGAGGATCCGTTCCAGATTCGGATTGACCAGCAGCAGTTCGAAACGCAGCGGCTGGCCGGCGGCGTTCTGCAGGCGCTGGCCGTTGAGCTTCCAGCCGGCCTCGGCCAGCAACGCCAAGGCTTTGCGCAGGGTTTCCCGCGGGATGCCGCGGCCGTCGGTCTGCGGCAGCGTGAACGGCTCGGTGAACAGCCGCGCTGGCAGTTGATCCTTGTAGGGTTTTAGCATCAGCCATTCATGGCCGACCGGCAGGCCGACGGCGCTGAATTCGCTGTTGGGGTAGTAGCTGGTGGTGCGCTTGTAGGCGTCGCTGAACAGCGCGCGATTGGTCCATTCGAAGTCGAACATCAGGCCCAGCGCTTCGCGCACCTTGATATCGGCGAAGGCCGGGCGCCGGGTGTTCATGAACAGACCCTGGCTCTGGGTCGGGATCTGGTGCGGGATCTGCGCCTTGATCACGTCACCACGACGCACGGCCGGAAAGTTGTAGCCGTTGGCCCAATTCTTGGCCTGATGCTCGATATAGATGTCGAACTCGCCGGCCTTGAACGCTTCGAAGGCCACATCGCTGTCGCGGTAGAACTCGACTTCCATGCGGTCGACGTTGTACTTGCCGCGATTGACCGGCAGGTCCTTGCCCCAGTAGTCCTTGACCCGCTCGAAAATCAACTGCCGCCCCGGCGTGACCGAGGTGATGCGGTACGGCCCGCTGCCCAGCGGCGGTTCGAAGGTGGTGGCCTTGAAGTCACGGCCCTTCCAGTAATGCTGGGGCAGCACCGGCAATTCGCCCAGACGCAGGATCAGCAACGGATTGCCGCTGCGCTTGAGCACAAACCGGATGCGCTGCGGGTTGAGGATGTCGACCCGCAGCACTTCCTGAAGGGCGGTGCGGTACAGCGGGTGACCTTCCTTGAGCAGCAGGCGATAGGAGAACGCCACGTCGTACGCGGTGATCGGCGTGCCGTCGTGGAAGCGCGCTTGCGGGCGCAGGTTGAACACGACCCAGCTGCGATCTTCGCTGTACTCCACCGACTGGGCGATCAAACCGTAACTGGACGCCGGTTCGTCACCGGACGGCGCGTATTGCCCGGTGCCGACCATCAGCGGCTCGTTCAGCTCGTTGATGCCGTATTGCAGGAAATTCGCCGTGGTGACCGGGCTGGTGCCCTTGAACGTGTAGGGATTGAGCGTATCGAAGGTGCCAAACGCCATCACCCGCAACGTACCGCCCTTGGGCGCTTGCGGGTTGACCCAGTCGAAGTGGGTAAATCTGGCCGGGTACTTGAGCGTGCCGAACTGCGCATAACCGTGGCTTTCGGTGATCGTCGCGCTGACGGGGGAGCTCAAGGCCAGGCTGATCAGGAGCAGGAGGAGGGGACGCTTCAAGTCAGATCCGATCCAGGCGGCTTGGGCTTTGTGGGCCGTACAGTAACAGCTTGTATGGACAGGAAAAAGACAGGGGCTTAATGCGCGGTTAATTGCGGGAGCTGTCTGCGCCAATCTAAGGAAATATCAAAAAATGACAGGCGAAAAAAAGGCCCCTGAATTTCAGGGGCTCCTTGTCAGTGCGGCTGGTAGACCGTGAGCATCTGCCCAGGCTTGAGCGCCTTGCCGGCGCTCGGGTTCCAGCGCTTGAGGTGCTGCATCTCGACGTTGAAACGCTTGGCCACCACGTACAGCGTGTCGCCGCGTTTGACTTTGTACTGGGTCTGTTTACCGTCGTCCTTTTCTCTGGTCTTGCTGCTGGTCTTGCTGTTGGCCGCGATGACCGTATTGATGCGACCGCTACTGTTACGCGCCGGTTTGCGTTTGGTGGTGTCCTGCATGACCAGGGTCTGGCCCACCTTGAGGTTGTTTCCGGTCAGCTTGTTCCAGCGTTGCAGGTCCTTGACCGCGACCTTGTTGGCCTTGGCGATGGAACCGAGGTTGTCGCCGCGCTTGACCCGATAGGCGCGCTTGGCCTGGGCGATTTCGCTCGGATCGGCGCCTTCGAATACCGGTTTGAGCGAACGCGGGCTGATCAGCTCTTCAGGACGCATGGTCTGCAGGCTGGCGGTCAGCAACTGTGCCTTGGAGGTCGGCACCAGCAGGTGCTGCGGGCCGTCGATGGTAGTGCGCTGCTTGAACGCCGGGTTGAGCTGGAACAGCTCGTCTTCGTCGATGTTGGCCACCGCTGCAACCTTGGACAGGTCCATGCGCTGGTTGATTTCGACGACCTGGAAATACGGTTCGTTGGCGATCGGGTTGAGGTTCACGCCATAGGCTTCAGGTGTCAGGACCACTTGCGAGAGCGCCAGCAGTTTCGGCACATAAGCCTGGGTTTCCGCCGGCAGCGGCAGGTTCCAGTAATCGGTCGGCAGGCCGAGCTTTTCGTTGCGCTCGATGGCGCGGCTGACCGTGCCTTCACCGGCGTTGTACGCGGCCAGTGCCAGCAGCCAGTCACCGTTGAACATGTCGTGCAGGCGGGTCAGGTAGTCCATTGCGGCCGTGGTCGAGGCGGTAATGTCGCGACGGCCATCGTAGAAACGGGTCTGGCGCAGGTTGAAGTAGCGCCCGGTGGACGGGATGAACTGCCAGAGGCCCACTGCGTTGGCGCGGGAATAGGCCATCGGGTTGTAGGCACTTTCGATGACCGGCAGCAGCGCCAGTTCCAGCGGCATGTTGCGTTCTTCGAGGCGCTCGACGATGTAATGAATGTAGAGACTGCCGCGTTCGCCGGCGTTTTCGAGAAAGGACGGGTTACTGGCGAACCACAGGCGCTGTTGCTCGATGCGCGGGTTCACGCCCAGACCTTCTTGCAGCTGGAAACCGTTGCGCATGCGCTCCCAGATGTCCTGAGGCACCTGCGGGCTGGGCTTTTCCGACAACCAGATGGGCTTCTGCTTGGCTCGCGCAGCCATGTTCGGCGTATGCGTCGCTTCAGTCTGCGGAGCATGGCTGGAACAGCCCGCCAGCGTGGCGGACACAGCCACCGCGATGACTTGCGCCAGGCGGGTCAATGCATCTGAATTGACGGACTTACGTATGGATGACGACATTGGCTGGAAGTAAGTTCCGGGCAAAAATGTCGGGCGATTCTAGAAAGCGCACCCCCTGCGGTCAACCATTCAGAATTTTTGTACCAGGCGGCGAGCCGCTCAGAACGTATCTTTCCATGCCCTCAGAGCTGCAAAAACCTCACTCGGCGCCCGGTTTTGAGGGCCGTTCCGTTCGTCCACTTTTTGTGTAACTAATATTTCACCGGTGCGCAAAAACGGGTTTGTGAGTTTTTCCAGGGCGAGGGTCGAGGGCAGGGTCATGACGCCGCTTGCACGTTGCTGGCTGACTTTTTCCAGACGGGCGGCAATGTCCCGGTTGTCCGGCTCCACGGCGGCGGCGAATTTCAGATTGCTCAGGGTGTATTCGTGGGTGCAGTAGACCAGCGTGTCCTCGGGCAGCGCCGCCAGTCGGCTCAACGACTGGTGCATCTGTTGCGGCGTGCCTTCGAACAGACGGCCGCAGCCGGCAGCGAACAGGGTGTCGCCACAAAACAGCAGGCCGTGATGGTAGTAGGCGATGTGTCCCAGGGTGTGGCCGGGCACGGCATGGACGTCGAAGTCCCAGCCGAGCACGCGCACCGTGTCGTTGTCCTTGAGGGCCACGTCCCGCCCCGGAATGTTTTCGCTGGCTGGTCCATAGACCGTGGCGCCGGTGGCCTTTTTCAGCGTCTCGACGCCGCCGACATGGTCGTGGTGATGGTGAGTGATGAGGATGTCGCCCAGCACCCAGCCCGGATGCGCGTCGAGCCACGCCTGCACGGTGGCGGCATCCCCCGGATCGACCACCGCGCATCGCTGGGTGGCATGATCCTGTAACAACCAGATGTAGTTGTCGGTGAAGGCGGGCAGGGCACTGATCTGTATCATCGTCGAATTCGCCAAGCGGGTAACATTGGCGCATCTTAGAGGTTCCTGGCGTGTTGGAGAATGCAATGATCGATAAAGCGTTCGCTCAGGCCGATCCTGACTGGCTGGCCCTGATCGGGGCCGCCCGTGAATGGCTGTCCGGCCCCCTCGGGCAATTTCTGCTGGATGAAGAACGGCGCATGCTCGAAGACGAGCTGGGGCGGTTCTTCGGCGGCTATCTGGTGCATTACGGCCCGTCCGCCGAAACACCGCCGTCGGCGCCGCAGGTGCAGCGCAATGTGCGGCTCGGCGCGCCGTTGCCGGGCGTGGAGATCGTCTGCGAAGAACAGGCCTGGCCGTTGAGCGAGCACGCCGCCGACGTGGTGGTGTTGCAGCATGGCCTGGATTTCTGCCTGTCGCCCCATGGTCTTCTGCGCGAAGCGGCCAGCAGCGTGCGCCCCGGCGGGCATCTGCTGATCGTCGGCATCAACCCCTGGAGCACCTGGGGACTGCGCCATGTGTTCGCCCATGACGCCTTGCGTCGGGCGCGCTGCATCTCGCCGTCACGGGTGGCGGACTGGCTCAACCTGCTGGGCTTTGCGCTGGAGAAACGCCGCTTCGGGTGCTATCGTCCGCCGCTCGCGTCACCCAAGTGGCAGGCCCGCCTGGCCGGCTGGGAACGCAAGGCCGGCGACTGGCAACTGTCGGGCGGCGGCTTCTATTTACTGGTCGCGCGCAAGATCGTGGTCGGTCTGCGTCCGGTGCGTCAGGAACGTCGCGAGCCGATGGGCAAGCTGATCCCGCTGCCGATGGCCAAGGTCAATCGTCGGCGTATCGAACCGTAAACCTTCTTTTATTTGTGGCCGGGTGTATCCCGGCCTCGGTCATTGTCGATCCGTGATCGGCGAGGCCACGCATTTTTCTGGATAGATTGGCATGAGCGAAAGCGTCGATAGCGTAGAACTGTTCACTGACGGCGCCTGCAAGGGCAACCCCGGCCCGGGCGGCTGGGGCGCCTTGCTGGTGTGCAAGGGCGTCGAAAAGGAACTGTGGGGCGGCGAAGCCAACACCACCAACAACCGCATGGAGCTGCTCGGCGCGATTCGCGGCCTGGAAGCCCTCAAGCGTCCGTGCGAAGTGCTGCTGGTGACCGACTCGCAATACGTGATGAAAGGCATCAACGAGTGGATGGCCAACTGGAAAAAGCGCGGCTGGAAAACCGCTGCCAAGGAGCCAGTCAAAAACGCGGACCTGTGGAAGGCGCTCGACGAGCAGGTCAACCGCCACCAGGTTACCTGGAAATGGGTTCGCGGCCACATCGGCCACCACGGCAACGAGCGGGCTGACCAGTTGGCCAACCGAGGGGTGGATGAAGTTCGCGGTTACAAGCAGAGCTGAGTCCTTGCGACTGAAACACTCCCGGCGAGCGTGTTAACATCGCCGCTTTTGTACGATTGACCCCGTTGAGAGCTGAACACTGATGGCCACCAGATCCGTTGTACTCGATACCGAAACCACCGGCATGCCGGTGACCGACGGCCACCGGATTATCGAAATCGGTTGTGTCGAGCTGATCGGTCGACGCCTGACGGGCCGGCACTTTCACGTGTACCTGCAACCGGATCGTGAGAGTGACGAAGGCGCGATCGCCGTTCACGGCATCACCAACGAATTCCTGGTCGGCAAGCCGCGCTTCGCCGAAGTGGCCGACGAGTTCTTCGAGTTCATCAACGGCGCGCAGCTGATCATCCATAACGCGGCGTTCGACGTCGGCTTCATCAACAACGAATTCGCCCTGATGGGCCAGCAGGATCGCGCGGACATCACGCAGCACTGCACGATCCTCGACACCCTGATGATGGCCCGGGAACGTCACCCGGGTCAGCGCAACAGCCTCGATGCCTTGTGCAAACGCTACGGCGTCGACAACTCCGGCCGTGAGCTGCACGGCGCGTTGCTCGACTCGGAGATTCTCGCCGACGTCTACCTGACCATGACCGGTGGCCAGACCAGTCTGTCCCTGGCCGGCAACGCCTCCGACGGCAATGGCACGGGCGAGGGCGCGGACAACTCGGCCACCGAAATCCGCCGTCTGCCGGCGGATCGCAAACCGGGGCGGATCATTCGCGCCACTGAAGCCGAGCTGGCCGAACATCAGGTGCGCCTGGAAATCATCGCCAAGTCGGCCGGCGCGCCAGCGCTGTGGACTCAGCTGCTGGAAGCCGAAGCCCAGGCGTAAGGCACAGAAGGATCGTCCGCACACCCAGTCCGTGTTCGGACGATCCTTTTTTTGGCAGTACTGACAACTGGCCACCCTCGCCACATCCGCTCCGACCCTCTACCCTGAGGACATTGGCAGATCACTCTCCGCCGCCTCAGGACACTGAGCCTCATGTACAAAGATTTGAAGTTCCCGGTGTTGATCGTCCACCGCGACATCAAGGCCGACACGGTTGCCGGTGAACGCATTCGCGGTATCGCCCGAGAGCTGGAGCTGGAAGGTTTCAGTATCGTTTCGGCCACGGACTACACCGAAGGCCGGCTCGTGGCGTCGACCCACCATGGTCTGGCGTGCATGCTGATCGCCGCCGAAGATGCCAGCACCAACTCCCATCTGTTGCAGAACATGGCCGAACTGATCGGTCTGGCCCGGGTACGGGCGCCGGATCTGCCGATCTTTGCCCTTGGTGAGCAAGTCACCCTGGAAAACGCCCCGGCCGATGCCATGGCCGAGCTCAACCAGTTGCGCGGCATTCTCTACCTGTTCGAAGACACGGTGCCGTTTCTCGCCCGGCAAGTGGCGCGGGCGGCGCGCAAGTACCTGGACGGCCTGCTGCCGCCATTCTTCAAGGCGCTGGTGCAGCACACCGCCGATTCCAATTATTCCTGGCACACCCCGGGGCATGGCGGCGGGGTGGCGTATCACAAGAGTCCGGTGGGGCAGGCGTTTCACCAGTTTTTTGGGGAAAACACCCTGCGTTCGGACCTGTCGGTTTCGGTGCCGGAGCTGGGGTCGCTGCTCGATCACACCGGGCCGCTGGCCGAGGCAGAAGCGAGGGCCGCGCGCAATTTCGGCGCCGATCACACCTTTTTCGTGATCAATGGCACCTCGACCGCCAATAAGATCGTCTGGCACTCGATGGTTGGCCGCGATGATCTGGTGCTGGTGGACCGCAACTGCCACAAGTCGGTGTTGCACGCGATCATCATGACCGGCGCGATTGCGCTGTATCTGTGCCCGGAGCGCAACGAACTGGGGATCATCGGCCCGATTCCGCTCAGTGAATTCAGTCGCGAATCGATCCAGGCCAAGATCGATGCCAGCCCGTTGACCAAGGGCCGCGAACCGAAAGTCAAACTGGCGGTGATCACCAACTCCACCTACGACGGCCTCTGTTACAACGCCGAACTGATCAAGCAGAGCCTGGGCAACAGCGTCGAAGTCCTGCATTTCGACGAAGCCTGGTACGCCTACGCGGCGTTTCACGAATTTTTTGCCGGCCGCTACGGCATGGCCACCTCGCGCAGCGAGGACAGTCCGCTGGTGTTTACCACCCATTCCACCCACAAACTGTTGGCGGCGTTCAGTCAGGCTTCGATGATTCATGTGCAGGATGGTGGCGCGCGGCAACTGGATCGCGACCGGTTCAACGAAGCCTTCATGATGCACATCTCGACGTCGCCGCAGTACAGCATCATCGCCTCGCTGGACGTGGCGTCGGCGATGATGGAAGGACCGGCCGGGCGTTCGCTGCTGCAGGAAACTTTCGATGAAGCCCTGAGCTTTCGCCGGGCCCTGGCCAATCTGCGCCAGCACATCGCCGCTGACGACTGGTGGTTCTCGATCTGGCAGCCGCCGGGTGTGGAGGGCATCGACCGGGTGCAGACCGAGGACTGGCTGCTGCAACCCGACGCGGACTGGCACGGTTTCGGCGAGGTCGGCGACGACTACGTACTGCTCGATCCGATCAAGGTCACTTTGGTCATGCCGGGCCTGACCGCTGGCGGCGCCTTAAGTGACAAGGGTATTCCGGCGGCAGTGGTCAGCCGTTTCCTCTGGGAGCGCGGGCTGGTGGTGGAGAAAACCGGCCTGTATTCATTTCTGGTGCTGTTCTCCATGGGCATCACCAAGGGCAAGTGGAGCACGCTGCTCACCGAACTGCTGGAGTTCAAGCGCAGCTACGACGCCAACGTCAGTCTCGACACCTGCCTGAAATGTGTCGCCCAGGAAGATCCTGTGCGCTATCGCGGCATGGGCCTGCGCGATCTGTGCGATCAACTCCACGCCTGCTACCGCAGCAATGCCACCGCCAAACACCTCAAGCGCATGTACACGGTGCTGCCGGAAATTGCGATGAAACCGGCCCACGCCTACGATCAGCTGGTGCGCGGCGAAGTCGAGGCGGTGCCAATCGACGCGCTGGAAGGTCGGGTGGCGGCGGTGATGCTGGTGCCGTACCCGCCGGGCATTCCTCTGATCATGCCGGGCGAACGCTTTACCGAATCCACGCGCTCGATCATCGAATACCTCAGGTTTGCCCGCACGTTCGATGCAACGTTTCCGGGGTTCGTGGTCGATGTACACGGTCTGCAACACGAAGATGAGGGCAATGGACGGCAATACACCGTCGATTGCGTCAAGGAATGAGGGCTTTTCCGAGTATGCAACCGGTCATGAATCCGAAATACCCAGGGTTGTCGGTGCGGGTCGCCGACGACGGTTTTGCCGCGTATATCTGGGGCAGCGATTTCAGTTTCGAGGTGGCCGCCTACGGCGCGGCCGAAATCGGCAAACCCGTGGCGCAGTGGGCTGTGACGCCCATCGTGCCGTATCGCAAGTGCTACGGCATCGATCCGGAGGAGTTCAGCAGTTTTCGCGATGCTGCCGACAGCGCGATTTTCATGGCGTATCTGGAAGACGAGCCGGTCGGTCACCTGGTGATCAGCACCAACTGGAACGGCTTCGCCCATATCGATGAACTGGCGGTGCACGCTCCGGCGCGGCGCCATGGTGTGGCCAAGGCCTTGCTGGATGTGGCGCAGTTCTGGAGCCGCAAAAAAAAGCTGCCGGGGATCATGCTGGAAACCCAGAACAACAACCTCGGCGCCTGTCGTCTGTATGAGCGTTGCGGGTATGTGGTCGGCGGCATCGACCACCTGCGTTATCGCGGCATCGATCCGAACACCGCCGAAGTGGCGCTGTTCTGGTATCGATTGTTCGATAACCCGCTGGAGAACCCGATCAGTTCGCCAGCATCGCCTCGGCTTGTTCCGTGACGATCCCGAGCAGCGTCTGAATCGCCGCGGACGGCGTGGCGTGTCTGAAGGTCAGGGCATAGAGGCTGATCGGCACTGCCGGCGACAACGGGCAGACGTCGAGTCCGGTCGCCCGTGCACCGAGGGCGGTGAACGGGTCGACGATCGCCAGGCCTTCGCCGGCCTCGACCATGCTGCGCATCATCTGGTGGGTCTGCACCCGGGTCTGGACGGTCGGTGCGGGGCGCAGGGCCTGAAGTTTGTTTTCCAGGGCCGGGCTCAGCGGGTCCTGGCCTTCGAGACCGACCATCGCCTGGCCGGCCAGATCCTGCAGGGAAATGTATTTCTGCTTCGGTTGCAGCCAGCCGTGGGGCGCGAGCAATTGCAACTTGCCCTGGGCCAGCGGCTGGCAATGAATGTCGGGGTGTTGTGGATCGTGCAGGCTCAGACCCAGGTCGCTGTCGCGCAGCAGTAGATGTCGGACGATGTCGCGGGTCGGTTCGCTGAGCAGGGTGCAGGGTACGTCGGGCAGGCGCCGGCGCAGGGCGGCGAGGCTTTGCGGCAGCAGTTGCTGGGCCAGCGGTGGGGTGCCGATGATCCGCAGGGGCGGGGCGAGGTATTGTTTGAGACTGCTGGCCAGCCGTTGCACCGGCTCCAGCGCTTCATAGATGTGGCCGATCTCGACTTGCAGCGCCCGGGCCTCCGGGGTCGGCTGAAGTCGTCCGCGTACGCTGGCGAACAGCATGAAACCGAGCTGACTCTCGGCTTCGCGCAAACGCTCCTCGACCTCGGGCGCCGGTAGTTGCAGCCATTCGGCGGCGGTGCCGATGTGACCGGTCTGCAAAAGCGCCTGAATCACTTCGATATGACGTAAACGCATGCGTGAAGTCCATGTCCGGCCGTTGGGGTCAGTGGCTGAATCCTACCCCAACTCGGCGCGGATGACTTCTGCTCATAACGATCGGTTATGAAGCGACCGATGGCTCGGCTTCGCGGATCAGGGTGATGCCCGACTGAACCAGCAGAAACTCGTTGTCGTCGATTTTGTTGACGCGGTCGCCAATCGCCAGTTTGTAGGTGGTAACGGGCTCCGTGCCGGTAAAACCGTCTGCCGACGGGTTGGATTCCTGGAACTCATGCACGGAATAAACGCGGCCTTCCGCATCTCTTGCATGGAACTGACCGACGAGTACTGCTGCCATCTGCTTAGAACCTCTGGAGATAAAACGCTTGATTTGCGGCTTGGTAGACCGTCATCGAGCCTGGTAAGTTTTCCTACAGGAAAAAAATATTCCAGACGCGGGAAATAACCTTCGGCATCTGGTGGAATCGTCGCCGGATCATCTATAACTACTGGCTTCTCCCACGCACAGTCGAGAGTCTTCCAATGAGCAATGTCTATAACGTCGCCGTAGTGGTCGGCAGCCTGCGCAAGGCGTCCATCAACCGCAAGGTCGCCCTGGCGCTGGCGGAACTGGCACCGGCCAATCTCAAGCTGAACATTGTCGAAATTGGCGATCTGCCACTCTACAACGAAGACATCGACGGCGATTCACCGCCGGCAGCCTACAGCACTTTCCGTCAGAAAGTGGGTTCATCCGACGCTCTGCTGTTTGTCACCCCGGAGTACAACCGCTCGGTGCCGGCGCCTTTGAAGAATGCCATCGACGTCGGCTCCCGGCCGTATGGCAAAAGCGTCTGGAGCGGCAAGCCGGGGGCGGTGATCAGCGTTTCGCCGGGTGCCATCGGCGGTTTTGGCGCCAACCAGCATCTGCGTCAGTCCTTTGTTTTCCTCAATGTGCCGTGCATGCAGCAGCCGGAAGCCTACCTGGGCGGCGCGGGCACGGCGTTCGATGACGCGGGCAAGCTGAACGAGTCGGTGAAGCCGTTCCTGCAAAGCTTCATCAACGCCTTTGGTGAGTGGGTGGCGCAGCACAAGAAGTGATCCGGCAACTTTTCTGACAAGATAACGAACCTGTGGGAGTCAGCTCCCACAGGTTTTTTGTGGTCTGAATTTTTCCCTCCTATTGAAGGCTGTCGCGAATGCTCGCTGCGTCACTGATTTTCCTGCTGACCATTACCCTGGTGATCTGGCAACCCAAAGGCCTCGGGGTCGGCTGGAGTGCAACGTTCGGCGCCATCGTCGCGCTGATTTTCGGCGTGGTGCACCTGAGCGACATCCCGCTGGTGTGGCAAATCATCTGGAACGCCACCGGCACGTTCGTGGCGCTGATCATCATCAGTCTGTTGCTCGACGAAGCCGGGTTTTTCGCCTGGGCCGCGCTGCACGTGGCGCGGTGGGGGCGGGGCAGCGGGCGCAAGCTGTTTGCCTTCATGGTGCTGCTGGGTGCGCTGGTGTCGGCGCTGTTCGCCAATGATGGCGCGGCACTGATTCTCACGCCCATCGTGATTTCCATGCTGCTGGCCCTGCGTTTTTCTCCGGCGGCGACCCTGGCGTTCGTCATGGGCGCGGGGTTCATTGCCGACACCGCGAGTCTGCCGCTGGTGGTGTCGAACCTGGTGAACATCGTCTCGGCCGACTTCTTCCACATCGGTTTCAACCGGTATGCGGCGGTGATGGTGCCGGTCAACTTCGTCAGCGTCGCGGCCACGCTGGGCATGTTGCTGTGGTTCTTCCGCCGCGACATCCCCAAGGCCTACGACCCGGAACAGCTTGAACATCCGGAAACAGCCATTCACGACAAGGCCACGTTCTACGCCGGTTGGGTGGTGTTGCTGATTCTGCTGATCGGTTGTTTCGCGCTGGAGCCGCTGGGGATTCCGATCAGTGCGATCTCGGCGGTGTGCGCGGCGCTGTTGCTGGCGATTGCCGCGCGCGGGCACAAGATCTCCACGCGCAAGGTGATGAAAGAGGCGCCGTGGCAGATCGTGATTTTCTCCCTGGGCATGTACCTGGTGGTCTACGGACTGCGCAATGCCGGGCTCACCGATTATCTGGCCGTGTGGCTCGACGTGTTCGCCGGTTACGGCGTGTGGGGCGCGGCCATGGGCACCGGGGTGCTGACGGCTTTGTTGTCGTCGATCATGAACAACCTGCCGACGGTGCTGGTCGGCCTGCTGTCGATCGATGCCAGCCAGGCCAGCGGTGTGGTGAAGGAAGCGATGATCTATGCCAACGTGATCGGCAGCGACCTGGGCCCGAAAATCACCCCGATCGGCAGTCTCGCGACCTTGCTCTGGCTGCATGTGCTGGAGCGCAAGAACATCCGGATTGGCTGGGGGTATTACTTCAGGGTCGGGATCGTGCTGACGGTGCCGGTGTTGCTGGTAACGCTGGCCGCGCTGGCTGTGCGGTTGTCGGTTTAATTCTGTCCCGGCACGTTCGGCCACAGGTCCGACACCAGAAACAGCCGCTCGGCTTCTTCCCACTCGCCCCGGGCATTTTCGGTCAGACGCACCATCAGTTGCGCCGGGGCCAGGGGTTCCAGTTCATCGAGCCAGGCCTGCAAGTGGCCGTTGCTCCAGGTCTGATCCGCCGGATAGTGCGCCGGCGCCAGCCAGGCGTGGCGGGGCAGGGGTTGCCAGCGTCCGGCCGGGCGCTGGGTGACAAATGCCGGCCAGTCTTTCTGATGCAGCCAACTGCCGCGCAAATGCTGCGGGTGGGCGCCGCTGGGCGGCACCGATCGACCGGGCCACGGATACAACAGATACCCGCCAAGCCACAGTTGCGCACTGAACGATTCGACATCCAGCGTCGCCAGCACTTCGCGGCTTTCCGGGCGAGCGGAGATCGGCAGTTGATGCTCGCTCAAATGCGCCAGTTTGCGATCCAGGCGATCATGACAGCCCGGTCCCAGCCATGACGCCGGATCATGGCCGTCGCCGTTCTGCGGGCCGAGATAGAGCTTGATCGCCAGTTCCAGGTGATGCACGCCGTCGCGGTCGCGCAGCAGCATGTCCAGCTCGCCGAGGGTGTGGCCTTCGCGGCGGATCGGCAGGTTGGCGGCGATCAGTTCGATGCCCGGCGCGTGTTCCACCGCAAATTGCCACAACCGCTCGTAATACAGACCCAGGCGCCGGGTGCGGGCCTGGGACAGCCAGTGCAGCAAGCCGTAACTGTCGCGGTCGAGCTGGCGCAACCAGTGTTCCAGCCGCTCGGGGTCGCTGACCCAGTCGCTGCCCGCCAGCGGATGACGCTGCGGCCACGGGGTAGCGGCGAGCATCGGCGGGGCGAGGATCACCCACGCCAGATCACGCACCTCGGGATGGCGTAACTGGTGGGGCAACTGCAGCAAATCGGGAAATAGGATCATCTTGCGAGCATAGCCTCAAACACCGGCGCAGCCTCGGGGCTGAAAGGATTTTGTCTATCCGGCGCTTTCGCCCATAATCGTGCTTTTCGCCGTCTCAGTCCCCCGCAGGAGTCCCATGGAGCAATTTCGTAATATCGGCATCATCGGTCGCCTGGGCAGCTCCCAGGTGCTGGATACCGTCCGCCGACTGAAACGCTTCCTGCTCGATCGTCACCTGCATGTGATTCTCGAAGACACCATCGCCGAAGTCCTGCCGGGCCATGGCCTGCAAACTTCGTCGCGCAAGATGCTCGGCGAAGTCTGCGACATGGTCATCGTGGTCGGCGGTGACGGCAGCCTGCTCGGCGCGGCGCGGGCACTGGCCAAGCACAATATTCCGGTGCTCGGGATCAACCGTGGCAGCCTCGGCTTTCTCACCGATATTCGCCCCGACGAGCTGGAAATCAAGGTCGCGGAAGTGCTCGACGGCCATTATCTGGTGGAAAACCGCTTCCTGCTGCAGGCTGAAGTCCGTCGCCACGCCGAGGCCATCGGCCAGGGCGATGCGCTGAACGACGTGGTGCTGCACCCGGGCAAATCGACGCGGATGATCGAGTTCGAGCTGTACATCGACGGCCAGTTCGTCTGCAGCCAGAAGGCCGACGGCCTGATCGTCGCCACTCCGACCGGTTCCACCGCGTACGCGCTGTCTGCCGGCGGCCCGATCATGCATCCCAAGCTCGACGCTATTGTGATTGTGCCGATGTACCCCCATACCTTGTCGGGCAGACCGATCGTGGTCGATGGCAACAGTGAGCTGAAAATCGTCGTGTCCAAAGATATGCAGATTTACCCGCAGGTCTCCTGCGACGGGCAGAACCACTTCACCTGCGCGCCGGGCGACACCATCACCGTCAGCAAGAAAGCGCAGAAGCTGCGGCTGATCCATCCGCTCGACCACAACTACTACGAAGTCTGCCGGACCAAGCTCGGCTGGGGCAGCAAGTTGGGTGGTGGAGGCGACTGATGCTCGATCCCGCGCGCAGTTATGACCTGATTGGTGACGTGCACGGATGCGCCCTGACCCTGGAACACCTGCTGGACCGTCTCGGTTACCACAAGCAGGGCGGGGTGTGGCGGCATCCGTCGCGCATGGCCGTGTTCGTCGGCGACATCATCGACCGCGGCCCGCGGATTCGCGAGGCGCTGCATATCGTCCACGACATGGTCGAGGCCGGTCAGGCGTTGTGCATCATGGGCAACCACGAATTCAACGCGCTCGGCTGGAGCACCCCGGCGCCTCCGGGCAGCGGCAAGCAGTTCGTTCGTGAACACACGCCGCGCCATGCCCGTCTGCTGCAGGAAACCCTGACCCAGTTCGAAGACCATCCGGGCGACTGGCACGACTTCCAGCAGTGGTTCTACCAACTGCCACTGTTCGTCGACGCCGGACGCTTCCGCGTGGTGCATGCCTGCTGGGATGCCGGCCTGATCGAGCCGCTGCGCGCGCTATTCCCCGATGGCTGCATCGATGAGCACTTCCTCCAGGCCTCGGCGGTACCGGGCAGTTTCGCCTGTACCGTGTTCGATCGCCTGCTGCGCGGCACCGACATGCGCCTGCCGGATGGCCTGACCATGACCAGCGGCGATGGCCTGGTGCGTTCGTTTTTCCGCACCAAGTTCTGGGAAGACGATCCGCAGACCTACGGCGACATCGTGTTCCAGCCCGACGCACTGCCGGAGCCGGTGGCGCAGAAACCGCTGACCTCCAGCGAAAAGAATTCCCTGCTGCGCTACGGCGTCGATGAGCCGTTGCTGTTCGTCGGCCACTACTGGCGCAGCGGCAAACCGGCGCCGATCCGCCCGAACCTCGCGTGCCTGGATTACAGCGCGGTGCTGTACGGCAAACTGGTGGCCTATCGTCTGGATCAGGAAACCCGCCTCGATCCGCATAAATTTGTCTGGGTCGACGTCGAGCGGCCGGAGGTGCTGCGATGAGTGCCATAGCTGTCCTGCGCGTGCCGTTGGCGGCGGACCTGAGTGGTTTCGTCAAACTGCTGCAACGCATGCAAGTGCCCCATCGCGTCAGTGAAGAGGCGGGCGAGCAGGTGTTGTGGGTGCCGTCGGAAATCAGTGATGACGTGCGCTCGCTGTACGAGCGTTTCCCGGCGGGCGATCCCGATCAGCAACTGGAAATTCCAGCGGCGCCGACGTTCAAGCGTCCGAGCTTCGCCGAGCAACTGAAACACGCCAGGGCCACCGGGTTCATTCTGCTGTTGAGCCTGATCGTCGGCGGGTTGACCTTCCTTGGCGATAACCTCGAGACGATGCGCTGGCTGACCTTCCTCGATTTCCGGGTGGTCGGCGACTACATCCACTTCACACCACTGGCCGACAGCCTGGCGGCGGGGCAGTGGTGGCGCCTGTTCACGCCGATGCTGATTCATTTCGGCATCCTGCACCTGGCCATGAACGGCATGTGGTACTGGGAACTGGGGCGGCGCATCGAGTCGCGCCAGGGCAGCATCAACCTGATCGGCCTGACATTGCTGTTCGGCCTGGTTTCCAACTATGCGCAATTCGCGTGGAGCGGCCCGAGCCTGTTCGGCGGTTTGTCCGGCGTGCTCTATGGCCTGCTCGGCCACTGCTGGATCTTCCAGCTGCTGGCGCCGAACCCGGCCTATCGCCTGCCGCGCGGCGTGCTGGTGATGATGCTGGTGTGGCTGGTGATCTGCATGTCGGGACTGATCTCGATGATCGGCTTCGGCGAAATCGCCAACGCCGCTCACGTCAGCGGGTTACTCATCGGATGCTTGACCGGTTTGTTGGGCGGTTTGTACAACCGCCGTAAACTGGCTGCCTGAATTTTTTGAATTGAAGAGCACGGAGACCCTGATGTCCTCTTTTAACGAATTGATCAAAAACATCACACCGGACATCTACCAGAGCCTGAAACTGGCCGTAGAGATCGGCAAATGGTCCGACGGTGGCAAGCTCACCGCCGAACAGCGCGAGCTGTCGTTGCAGGCGATGATCGCCTGGGAAATGCAGAACCTGCCCGAGGAAGAGCGCACCGGTTACATGGGCCCGCAGGAATGTGCGTCGAAGTCGATCGAAGTGCCGAACATCCTGTTCAAGTCGGACGCCCTCCATTGATCGAGATCGGCCGCGGTGCAATCAGCAAAATGTCGGCGCGCCTGGACGGGCCGAACGTGCAATATGCGTTTCGTCTGGATGACGTCGAGGTGCCGGTCAACCCGTTGATCGGCAGCACGGTGCGTCTGGAATACCTGGGGGCGATCCACTGCACCCATTGCGGGCGCAAGACCAAGACCAGTTTCAGTCAGGGTTACTGCTACCCGTGCATGACCAAACTGGCCCAGTGCGACGTGTGCATCATGAGCCCGGAGCGCTGCCATTTCGAGGCCGGCACCTGCCGTGAGCCGGAGTGGGGCGAGACGTTCTGCATGACCGACCACATCGTCTATCTGGCCAATTCGTCCGGGATCAAGGTCGGCATCACTCGCGCGACCCAGTTGCCTACCCGCTGGCTCGATCAGGGCGCCAGTCAGGCCTTGCCGATCATTCGCGTGTCCACGCGCCAACAGTCGGGCTTCGTCGAAGACCTGTTCCGCAGCCAAGTGGCGGACAAGACCAACTGGCGCGCCTTGCTCAAGGGCGACGCGGCGGCGGTGGACCTGGCGCAGGTGCGCGATCAATTGTTCGAAAGCTGCGCCGAAGGTCTGCAGGGTTTGCAGGAGCGATTCGGCCTGCAGGCCATTCAGACCATCGCCGATGTCGAGCCGCTGGAAATCCGCTACCCGGTCGAGCAGTACCCGGCCAAGATCGTCAGCTTCAACCTGGACAAGAACCCGATTGCCGAAGGCACGCTGCTGGGGATCAAGGGCCAGTACCTGATCTTCGACACCGGCGTGATCAACATTCGCAAATACACGGCCTATCAGCTCGCCGTGCATCAATAAGGACTTCAGCATGCGCACCGAACAACCGAAGATGATTTACCTGAAGGACTATCAGGCGCCCGAGTACCTGATCGACGAAACACACCTGACCTTCGAGTTGTTCGAGGACCACAGTCTGGTCCACGCGCAACTGGTGATGCGCCGCAACCCGGCCCGTGGCCCGGGCCTGCCGCCGCTGGTGCTCGATGGCCAGCAGTTGGAGCTGCTTTCGGTGACCCTGGCCGACCAGGAACTGAGCGCCGCCGACTACCAGCTGACGGAGAATCACCTGACCCTGCAACCGGCCAGCGAAACCTTCACGGTCGACACCAGCGTCAAGATTCATCCGGAAACCAACACCGCGCTGGAAGGCCTGTACAAGTCCGGCACGATGTTCTGCACCCAGTGCGAGGCCGAAGGCTTTCGCAAGATCACCTATTACCTCGACCGCCCGGACGTGATGAGCAAGTTCACCACCACCGTGGTCGCCGAGCAGCACAGCTATCCGGTGCTGCTGTCCAACGGCAACCCGATCGCCAGCGGCCCCGGCGAAGACGGCCGGCACTGGGCGACCTGGGAAGACCCGTTCATGAAGCCGGCGTACCTGTTCGCGCTGGTGGCCGGTGACTTGTGGTGCGTTGAAGACTCCTTCACCACCATGACCAACCGCAATGTGGCGCTGCGCATCTACGTCGAGCCGGAAAACATCGACAAGTGCCAGCACGCCATGAACAGCCTGAAGAAATCGATGCGCTGGGACGAAGAGGTCTATGGTCGCGAGTACGATCTGGACATCTTCATGATCGTTGCCGTGAACGACTTCAACATGGGTGCGATGGAGAACAAGGGCCTCAACATCTTCAACTCCAGCGCCGTGCTGGCCCGCGCCGAAACCGCCACCGACGCCGCGCACCAGCGGGTCGAAGCGATCGTCGCCCACGAGTACTTCCACAACTGGTCGGGCAACCGCGTGACCTGCCGCGACTGGTTCCAGCTGTCGCTCAAGGAAGGCTTCACGGTGTTCCGCGATGCCGGTTTCTCCGCTGACATGAACTCGGCCACGGTCAAGCGCATTCAAGACGTGGCGTACCTGCGTACCCACCAGTTCGCCGAAGATGCCGGTCCCATGGCCCACGCCGTGCGCCCGGACAGCTTCATCGAGATTTCCAACTTCTACACCCTGACCGTGTACGAAAAGGGCTCGGAAGTGGTCGGCATGATCCACACCCTGTTGGGCGCCGAAGGCTTCCGCAAGGGCAGCGACCTGTACTTCGAACGCCATGACGGTCAGGCCGTGACCTGCGATGACTTCATCAAGGCCATGGAAGATGCCAACGGCGTCGACCTGACCCAGTTCAAGCGCTGGTACAGTCAGGCCGGCACGCCGCGTCTGGCGGTGAGCGAGTCTTACGACGCCGCTGCGAAAACCTACAGCCTGACCTTCCGCCAGAGCTGCCCGGAAACTCCGGACAAGGTTGAAAAGCTGCCATTCGTGATCCCGGTGGAACTGGGCCTGCTCGACAGCCAAGGCAACGAAATCGCCCTGCGTCTGGCCGGTGAAAGCGCAGCTCAAGGCACCACTCGAGTGATCTCGGTAACCGAAGCCGAGCAGACCTTTACCTTCGTCGACATCGCCGAACAGCCGCTGCCGTCCTTGCTGCGCGGCTTCTCGGCGCCGGTGAAACTGAGCTTCCCGTACAACCGCGATCAGCTGATGTTCCTGATGCAGCACGACACCGACGGTTTCAATCGTTGGGATGCCGGCCAGCAACTGTCGGTGCAGGTGCTGCAAGAGTTGATCGGCCAGCAGCAGAAGGGCGAAAGCCTGGTGCTCGATCCGCGTCTGGTTTCGGCCCTGCGCACTGTGCTGTCGGACGAGACGCTGGATCAGGCGATGGTCGCGGAAATGCTCTCGCTGCCAAGTGAGGCGTACCTGACCGAAATCAGCGAAATCGCTGACGTGGACGCGATCCACACCGCCCGCGAGTTCGCCCGTCAGCAACTGGCGGACAACCTGTTCGAGGCGCTGTGGCTGCGTTATCAGGCCAACCGCGACCTGTCGAAGCAAACCCCGTACGTGGCCGAAGCCGAGCACTTCGCCCGTCGCGCGTTGCAGAACATCGCGCTGTCGTACCTGATGCTCAGCGGCAAGCCGCAAGTGCTGGCGGCAACGCTGGAACAGTTCGACACCTGCGACAACATGACCGAGCGCCTGACCGCGCTGGCGGTGCTGGTCAACTCGCCGTTCGACGAGCAGAAAGCCAAGGCTCTGGCCAGTTTCGCCGAGCACTTCAAGGACAATCCGCTGGTCATGGATCAGTGGTTCAGCGTGCAGGCCGGCAGCACCTTGCCGGGCGGACTGGAGCGCGTGAAAGCGCTGATGCAGCACCCGGCGTTCAACATCAAGAACCCGAACAAGGTGCGTGCCCTGGTCGGCGCCTTTGCCGGGCAGAACCTGATCAACTTCCACGCGGCGGATGGCTCGGGCTATCGTTTCCTCGCGGATCTGGTGATCGAGCTGAACGGCTTCAACCCGCAGATTGCTTCGCGCCAACTGGCGCCGCTGACCCGCTGGCGCAAGTACGACAGCGCTCGTCAGGCGCTGATGAAGGCGGAGCTGGAGCGGATTCTCGCGTCCGGTCAGTTGTCCAGCGATGTGTATGAAGTGGTCAGCAAAAGCCTTGCCTGACGCTGTTTCAGGGCAATAGAAAACGCCGCTCGATGAGCGGCGTTTTTGTGGGGGGATGAAAAAGGCTTATTGGCGCAGATCAAACCGGTCCAGATCCATCACCTTCGCCCACGCCGCAACGAAGTCGTTGACGAACTGTTCCTTCGCATCGGAGCTGGCATACACCTCGGCCAGCGCCCGTAGTACCGCGTTGGAGCCGAACACCAGATCGACCCGGGTCGCCGTCCATTTCACGCTGCCGGTTTTACGGTCGCGACCTTCGAACTCGGTCTTGGACGTTGGTTTCCATTCCACGCCCATGTCCAGCAGGTTGCGGAAGAAGTCGTTGGTCAGGGTGCCGGGTTTGTCGGTGAATACCCCGTGTCGGGTTTTGCCGACGTTGGTGTCCAGCACACGCAGGCCGCCGATCAGTACGGTCATTTCCGGGGCGGAAAGGGTCAGCAGTTGCGCCTTGTCGATCAGTAACGCTTCGGCCGGCACGCGGTACGTGTTGGCGGCGTAATTGCGGAAGCCGTCGGTGTGCGGCTCGAGGAAGCCAAACGATTCGACGTCGGTTTGCTCCTGAGTTGCATCGGTGCGCCCCGGATTGAACGGAACGGTCACTGTGTGCCCGGCATTTTGCGCCGCTTGCTCGACCCCGGCATTACCGGCCAGCACGATCAGATCCGCCAGCGAGACTTGCTTGCCTGTCGCACCGGCGTTGAACTCGTTCTGAATGCCTTCAAGAACTTTCAGCACCTTGTCCAGTTGCTCAGGCTGGTTGGCCTGCCAGAATTTCTGCGGCGCCAGACGCAGACGCCCGCCATTGGCGCCGCCGCGCTTGTCCGAACCCCGGAAGGTCGATGCGGCCGCCCAGGCGGTGGAGACCAGTTCCGAGACGGACAGCCCGGACGCCAGCACTTTTCCTTTCAGCGCCCTGATATCGCTGTCGTCCACCAGTGGATGTGTGACCTCGGGAATCGGGTCTTGCCAGAGCAATTCTTCCTGGGGCAATTCCGGGCCGAGGTAGCGTGACAACGGGCCCATGTCGCGGTGGATCAGCTTGTACCAGGCCCGAGCGAAGGCATCGGCCAGTTGATCGGGATTGGCCAGGAAGCGCCGCGAAATCTTCTCGTAGGCCGGGTCGAAACGCAGGGCCAGGTCGGAGGTGAGCATGGTCGGGTCGATGCGTTTGTTCGGGTCGTGGGCGTGGGGAATGGTGCCGGCACCCGCGCCGTTTTTCGGTTTCCACTGATGGGCACCGGCCGGGCTCTTGGTCAGTTCCCATTCGAAGCCGAACAGATTTTCCAGATAGTTGTTGCTCCACTTCGTAGGAGTGGTGGTCCAGGTCACTTCCAGGCCGCTGGTGATGGTGTCGGCACCCTTGCCGGTGCCGAAGCTGTTTTTCCAGCCCAGGCCTTGTTCTTCGAGGCCGGCGGCTTCCGGTTCCGGGCCGACGTTATCGGCGGGGCCTGCGCCGTGAGTCTTGCCGAAGGCATGTCCACCGGCGATCAGGGCGACGGTTTCCTCGTCGTTCATGGCCATGCGGCCGAAGGTTTCGCGGATATCCTTGGCTGAGGCCACCGGGTCGGGATTGCCTTCGGGGCCTTCCGGGTTCACGTAGATCAGGCCCATCTGCACCGCGGCCAGCGGGTTCTCGAGATTGCGTTCGCCCTGATTGGTACGGCTTTCCTCATTGCCGTGCTCGGCGGGTTCGGCCACCAGGGTGCCGTCGCCCGGCGGCTGCATGGATTCCGGATCCTTGCCGTAGCGGTTATCGCCGCCCAGCCATTTGTTTTCCGAGCCCCAGTACACGTCTTCGTCCGGTTCCCAGACATCCGCGCGTCCGCCGGAGAAACCGAAGGTTTTGAAACCCATCGATTCCAGCGCGACGTTGCCGGTGAGCACGATCAGGTCGGCCCAGGAAATGTTGCGGCCGTATTTCTGTTTGATCGGCCACAGCAGGCGACGGGCCTTGTCGAGGCTGACGTTGTCCGGCCAGCTGTTGAGCGGGGCGAAGCGTTGCTGGCCGGAGCCTGCGCCACCACGGCCGTCAGCGGTGCGATAGGTGCCGGCGCTGTGCCAGGCCATGCGGATGAAGAGCGGGCCGTAGTGGCCGAAGTCCGCTGGCCACCACTCCTGGGAGTCGGTCATCAGCGCCGTCAGATCTTGTTTGAGGGCCTGGAAATCCAGGCTTTTGAAAGCCTTGGCGTAGTCGAAGTCCTTGCCCATCGGATCGGATGCGGGCGAGTGCTGACTCAGGATTTTCAGGTTCAGTTGATTCGGCCACCAATCGCGGTTCGTCGTGCCACCGCCGGCGGCGTGATTGAACGGGCATTTCGATTCATTTGCCATGTTCGGGTCCTTATCAGGTCTTCTGCGGCCGGCGCGTGCCGACTTCGGAATAGTAAGGCTAGACCCGACTTGGCGAGTCAGCTAATAGGCCGACTATTGGTGCCTGATAGGCGCAGTCTCTTACGCGAAGTGTTGGGTGCCGGCGCCGGGCAGGGCGCTGAAACGCCCGTGCTTGAGCGATGGTTTGCAATTTTGTGGAAGAAACGTGATGGTCATTAGAAATGTTATTGTATAACATAAAAATGATTTCATCTGATCGGTGCCGGTAATACACCCTGTGTAGCGCTGGCATCGATCCTCACTTTTCTGCCTGACGGATTCCTGAAATGCCTTCCCGTTTCCCCGCCTTCCAACCCCGCCTGACACTCATGGCCTCGGCGCTGCTGATCGCTTCGCCCGCATTTGCCGCCGACCCGCTGGAACTGCAACCGCAAGTCATCACCGGCAATCCGCTGGGCAGTCAGACCCTGGCCTCGCCCTCGACCGTGTTGAGCGGCGACAGCCTGACGCTGCAGCAAAAGGGCAGCCTCGGCGAAACCCTGAACAAGCAGCCGGGTGTGTCGTCGTCCTACTTCGGCCCGGGTGCCAGTCGCCCGATCATTCGCGGGCAGGACGGCGATCGCATCCGCATTCTGCGCAACGGTGTTGGCGCGCTGGACGCCTCGTCGCTGTCCTACGATCACGCGGTGCCGCTGGATCCGGTCAACGTCGAACGCATTGAAATCGTCCGTGGTCCGGCGGCCTTGCTGTACGGCGGCAGCGCCATCGGCGGGGTGGTCAACACCTTCGACAACCGCATCCCGACCGAAGCCATCGAAGGTATTCACGGTGCCGGCGAGTTGCGCTACGGCGGCGCCGACACCACCCGCAGCAGCGCTGGCAAGCTTGAAGCCGGTAACGGCCAGTTCGCCTTGCACCTGGACGCCAGCGCCCGTGAGTTCAATGACCTGAAGATTCCGGGCTACGCCAAAACCGGCCGTGAGCGGGCGAACGACGAAGGTGATTCGAAGAAGCATCGGCTGGCCAACAGCGACGGTCGCCAGGACGGCGGTGCGGTGGGCGGGTCGTACACCTGGGATGACGGGTACGCGGGGCTGTCGTACAGCAATTACGATTCCAACTACGGCTCGCCGGCCGAAGACGATGTGCGCATCCGCATGGAGCAGGAGCACTACGCGTTCGCCTCGGAAATCCGCAACCTCGACGGCCCGTTCAGCTCGATGAAGTTCGACGCTGGCTACACCGATTACCAGCACCGCGAAATCGAGGGCGGCGAGGTCGGCACCACGTTCAAGAACAAGGGCTACGAGGCGCGGGTTGAAGCCCGGCATCAGCCGCTGGGCCCGTTCAACGGGGTGATTGGCGCGCAGGTCAGTCGCAACGAGTTCTCGGCGCTGGGCGAGGAAGCGTTCGTGCCGCACACCGATACCGACGCCGGCGCACTGTTTATTCTCGAAGAGCTGCAAGCCACGGATCGTCTGCTGTTCACCCTCGGTGGACGCCTCGAGCACACCACGGTCGACCCGGACGCCAAAGGCAACGAGCGCTTCGCCAATGCCGATCGCTCCAGCAGCTTCACCGCTGGTAGCCTGTCATCCGGCGCGGTGTACACGCTGACGCCGGTCTGGTCGGTCGCCGCTACGCTGGGCTACACCGAACGGGCGCCGACGTTCTATGAGCTTTACGCCAACGGCACCCACGTCGCCACCGGCACTTATGAAGTCGGGGACGCGGGGCTGTCGAAAGAAAAAGCCGTCTCCAGTGACCTGGCGCTGCGTTTTGACAACGGCACCCACAAGGGCAGCGTCGGCGTCTTCTATAGCCATTTCTCCAACTACATCGGCCTGCTCGGGACCGGGCGCACGCTCAACGACGAAGGCGAGGAGGACGCCGACGGCATTCCTGAATACACCTACTCCGGCGTGCGGGCGCGCTTCAGTGGCATCGAAGCGCAGGATCGCTGGACCCTCGGCGAAAACGCCTACGGCAAGTTTGCGCTGGAGCTGTCGGGCGATTACACCCGGGCCAAGAACCTCGACAACGGCCAGGACTTGCCGCGCATCGCACCGCTGCGGTTGAACACGGGGTTGTTGTGGGAGCTGGATCGCTGGCAGGCGCGGATCGATGTGGAACACGCCAGTTCCCAGCATCGAGTGCCGGACAACGAAAGCAGCACCGACGGCTACACCACGCTGGGGGCCAATGTGGGTTATCACTTTGATGTTGGCCAGAGCAAATGGCTGGCCTTCGTCAATGCCGAGAACCTGACCAACCAGACCGTGCGTTACGCCAGCTCGATCCTGCGGGATATTGCGCCGGCACAAGGGCGCAGCATTCAGGTCGGACTGCGCACCACGTTCTGATCGCTGACGCCGGATGGACGCCAGCGTCGTTGCGACGCTGGCGTCGACCTCAACTCGATTGAGCGGTGTCTTCTTCCGGGATCTCGTCCAGCAGATCCTGTTGCCCCGGCAGTTCGGTGATCACGCTGAAGTCACTGACTTCCACCGCGCCCAGGCCGTACCCCAACAAGTGGAACGAGAACGCCTTGCGCGGTTGCGGGTTGTCGAAACTGAAATCCATCTCCAGCGGCTGATCCGCCGTGGCGACCATCTCGGTCGGCAGGCCCAGTTGCACGTCCTGTTCGAACTCCTTGGCCTTGAGCTGAATGTACGCCGCCTGCTGCGGATCGACCGAACGTACGGTCAGGCGTACGCGGGTGTGGGAGCCCTTGGGCATTTCCAGGTATTGCGCGCCGATCAGGTTGTCGGCCCAGTCGTCCTTGATCTGCGCCTGGAGCGGGATGACGTTGGTACTGCCGAACTGATAGCGCTGATTGAGCGGGGTACGCAGCAGCGACAGGTCCAGGGCCGAAGCGCGGGCGGCGATGTCCCGGGCATTCTGGCCGCTGGTGTTGCCCTTGAACGTGGCGCTTTCGGCGATGAATCCATTGCTGGCGTAATTGCGGCAGCGGCGTGGCATGTCGCACTCGGTCAGGAGGCCGCGACCGTCGTGATAGCGCAGCTTGCCGTTGGTGAATGACATGATTTCACGGCCCGAATCGTAATCGCGAAACAGCGAGCGACCGCTGAGGGCGGAGGGCACCGGAAAGTCGAAGTAATCCAGAATCGACGCGCTCAGATCGACGTGACCATAGACCCCGGCGTTCAGGCGCGGCAGTTGCGCCTGCTCCGGCGCGAGGGTCAGGTTGAAGCCCCACGACGACGCGAGGCGTACGCCGTCGATGCCGTGGGATTCGTCCGAGGTGATCACCACCAGCGTGTCTTTCAGCACGCCCTGGCGTTCGAGGCCGCTGAGAAACTGTTCCAGTGCATCGTCCAGATAGCCGACGGCGGCCTGCTTCGGCGTGTCGTAGCGTTGCAGGTAGTCCTCTGGCGCGGAGTAGGGCTGGTGGGTGCCGACGGTCAGCAGGGTCAGCATCCACGGCTGCTTCTGTTTTTTCAGTTCGCCGACGTATTTCAGCGCACCTTCGAAGAACGCCTTGTCGTCCTTGCCCCACGGGAATTCCAGGTAATTGGCGTTGGTGAACCATTCCAGGCCATGGGTCGCGTCAAAACCGATGTGCGGCATGATCTTGTCTTTGGCCATGAACCGCAGCCCTGCGCCTTGCAGGTAATGAGTGGCAAAACCGTGCTGGCGCAACTGGGCCGGCAGGCAGGCCTGATTGCGCTCGTGCTGGGTCAGCATTTCCACGCCTTTGGGCGTGCCGTTGTCGAGCTTGTCGTAATCGCCGCAGAGCATGGCGTACAGACCGCGAATGGTCTGGTGGGTGTGCAGCACGTAATCCGGGGTGTTCATGCCGCGCTCGGCCCAGCGACTGAGGTGGGGCATCAGGTCTTCCTGATAATGGCTGCCGATGGCCCGGCGATTGGCGGCGATGTAGGCGCCGGGAATGCCTTCGAGGGCGACGATCAGCACATTGCGCGCCTGGCCCTTGGCTGCCAGCAACGGACGCCCGTTCAGATCCAGATCGGTGAGACCGGCCATCGGTGGGGGAGCCACCGGAGTATCGCCTTCCAGCCATTCTTCAGCCTGCATCTGTGCGTCGGCGAACTGCGCGGCCAACAACTGATGCGGCAGGTTGTACAGGCGCCACGGATCGGCATCGCTCGGGTCCAGGTGTTGCGCGCCCCAGTACGCGGAGAACAGCAGCACCGGCGTCGCCCAGGCTGCACGGGGCAGAGCGGGGGCCGTCTTCGCGCGTCGAGTCCAGTGACTCAGCAGCCACAGGACCAGAGCCATCAGCAATGCAGCAGCCACGCCGGGATGGGCGAAGCCGCCGCCGGTGGAGTTTTCCACGAACTGCGGGTCGATCAGGTAATGCAGGTCTGCCACGGTCGGCAGGCGACCGACCGCGCTGACCAGTTCCGCAGTCGCCACCGCCAGCAATCCCCAAAACAGCAGCACCGGCAGCGCCAGCCACCAGGGACGGCGGTGCAACACCACCACCAGCAGACTGCCGATGGCCAGATCCGACAGATAGCCGAACAGGCTCGACCAGCCGAGTGCCGTCCGCAGACAGACCGGCACGATCAGTACCAGAAAAACCAGAGAAAGAAGGCGGGCATCCAGGCGCCGAACCCGTTGAAAAAGAGCACTCACAAAAAAAGACCTTCCAGCCATTAAATCGTCATAAAAGTGTGGGCGATGATACCAAGCGTCGGCTGTCTGATCGCCTTTTTAAACGGTTGGGTCATCCGGTCCCGAAGAACGCTGTGATCCATCCGCAAGGGGCTGAACCTTGACCGGCGTACTTCCTGGCGGTTTTCCGGCTTGAGGGAGGCGACGGTTTTATTGTTTCAGGCTGTTAAAACGACATTTGATCGCTCGTTTGGCATTGGCGTACCTGTGCGGTTTACAAAGCGGCAGGGCATCGGCGGGCAGCGGGTTTCATCAGCTGTGTTCGATGACGCGGGGGCGGACTTGCAGACGTTGCTGGAGGACTGGAATTCAGGTGATATCAATATGCAATATCGGTTCCGGCGCCACCGCGATGAACGAAGCGTTGCTCACCGGAGCGCTGGACGTGGTCTCGGCGGGCGTGCCGCCGATGCTTACCGTGTGGGATCGCACCAAAGGCAAGCAGAACGTCAAGGCCATCGCTTCGCTGGGCTCGATGCCCAACGACCTGTTGACCAATAACCCGAACGTGAAAACCCTCAAGGACTTCAGCGACAAGGATCGCATCGCCGTACCGGCGGCCGGTGTGGGCTTCCAGTCACGCACGTTGCAGATCGAAACGGCCAGGGAATTCGGCAACGACCAATACAAGAAATTCGACGATATCTCGGTCAGCCTGCCGCACCCGGATGCCACGGCCGCGTTGATTGCCAGCGGCTCGGAAATCAACACGCATTTCTCCAGCCCGCCGTTCCAGTATCAGGGGTTGCAGAATCCCAACGTGCATAAAGTGCTGAGTTCCTACGACGTGCTCGGCGGGCAGGCCACGTTCAACGTGCTCTACACCTCGGAAAAATTCCACGACGAAAACCCGAAAACCTACAAGGCGTTCTACGATGCGCTGGCCGAGGCTGAGCAGATTATCAAGGCCGACAAGCCTGCGGCGGCTCAGGCCTACATTCGGGTTGAACAGTCAAAGCTGCCGCTGGCGCTGGTCGAGAAAATCGTCATCGATCCGGAAATCGATTTCACCGTGGTGCCGCAACGCACCTTTATCTATGCAGAGAAATTGCAGCAACTGGGCGTGCTGAAGAACAAGGCGGACAACTGGAAGGTTTATTTCTTTGAAGAGGCGCATGGTGGGGCGCGGAGTTGAATCCCGGGGCGTTCTGGACAGCGTGGTGGCCTCTTAGTAGCATTTGCTGGCAGCGCGCTCTGACTCCATCGCGCAATGCTCTGAATCTACAAGGACGGCCATGCTCGATTTTCTGTACCGCAAAATGAATGTCGATTTTATTGTCTGGAGTGGCACGGTACGTAAAATCCAAAAGCTCACTGATGACGACGGGTATGTCGAAACGGTCGTGCGAATCGAAAACGATAATGGCGAGATCGAGGAAGTCGATGTTTCCGGCCTTGAGTTCGACCTGAAACGAAACCATCGCGTCAGCGTCTTCAATGCCACCACGGCGGCCATCGACTACAGCGTCTTTGCCTTGTTGCGTAATGACTGCTTGTCTCAGTCCGCATTGCTGGTTGATGGCGAATTCCTTTTCAAGGAGCTGGGTATAAAACTACCCAAGCTCACCATCTTCCTGATTTCGTTGGTGTATGGCGCGATCGCGACCTGGATCGCTGGAGAGGGTGGATTGATTTCCGCCATCGTCCTTTTCGGCGCTCTGCACATGGACGGAAGGCGACGTCGCAAGCTCTTCGCTGCCCGAATCGAGGCTCATTTACACAAACTCGATAAGCAGTATCAAAGTCATCGCATGGTCAAAAGAGCACTGGCGCGATCGTAATCTGCGCCGAGTGCGTCGATGCGGTGGGCGAAGGTGTTGCTTAACCCATACCATCATCAAAGATGTCTTCAATCGGCATCTCGAACGCCCGGGCAATCTGGAACGCCAGAGGCAGACTCGGATCGTAGCGTTCGTTTTCAATCGCATTGATGGTCTGGCGCGAAACGTTCAGACGTTCGGCCAGATCCACCTGGGACCATTTACGTTCGGCGCGCAGTTCCTTGAGGCGGTTCTTCATTGGTAGCGGCGCCGCGCGATGCGCAGGCCGATCATCCACATCGCGCCCATCACCGGCCAGACCCAAAGCCACGGGATGTGCGGGGCACCCACCGTTTCCAGAAAGCCGTAAGTGAAGGTCAGCAGGGCCGATGCGGCGAATGCAAAGCCGAGGGCTTCGAACTGGATACGCAGATACATTTCGTCGAGACGTCGCATGTCGCGTACGACTGTCCAGCAGAACAAGCCGACCGGAATCATCGGCATCAGGACGATGACGCCGCGCAGGTAAGCGTTGGCATCCGCCAGATAAATCAGCGCGAATTGCGATGCCAGCAGCACCACTGCGTACAGGACCATGGCCGCTGCCATCTCTCGGTTGAATCGGTTCATGTCTAAACTCCTATGTAAAAGACGCTTTACATATTCGTTGAAGCCTTTGCTGGTGTAAAGCGTGCTTTCCATGGAGTCGAGGTGTGGACGCTGGATTCCAGAAACGGCTTTTTGCTGAGGCCGTCGACGGTCTAAGTGCCCGCACGTCCGTCGGCCGGGTGACCGGCAAACCCGCGTCTATAGTGAGAGGGCTGTGTGAAACGGGTGGCGCACCTCAAGCTGCGACGGGAGGCGCCGAGTGGACAATCTGCTGTATTTCATTCAGGAGAACGCCATGAGTCAGATCGAAAAAGTCCTCTATACCGCGAAGACCCACACCACCGGTGGGCGTGACGGTGCATCGCGCAGTTCCGACGGGATCCTCGATGTAAAACTGTCGTCGCCCGGCTCCAGTGGCGGCGGGACCAATCCGGAACAATTGTTTGCGGCAGGCTGGTCGGCGTGTTTCATCGGCGCGATGAAAGCGGTGGCGGCGCAGGAGAAAATCAGTCTGCCCGCCGACGTGGCGGTGGATGCCGAGGTGGACCTGGGCACCAATGCGGGCGGGTATCTGCTACAGGCCCGACTCAATGTGAGTCTGCCGGGGATGGAGCGCGCAGCGGCGCAGAAACTGGTGGAAGCGGCGCATCAGGTGTGCCCGTACTCGAAGGCGACGCGCAATAACATCCAGGCTGAGGTGAAGCTGGTTTGAAACAGCGCCGGCCTGCCCGCATGGTGCGGGCAGGCCGGCTCGATCAGTCGATCAATGCATCTTGCTGTGATCGTGGCCTTCCATGGTCAGCGCCTTGACCGGCGCCTTTACTTCAACGGTTTCCTTTTCGCCCTTGGCGTTTTCGACGGTCAGGGTCAGCGGCACGCTGTCGCCTTCCTTCAACTGAGCGGTCAGGCCCATCAGCATCACGTGGTAGCCATTCGGATCGAAGTGAACGGCTTTGCCCGCCGGCAGGTCGACCGACTTCACCGGACCCATGCTCATCACGTCATTCTTCATGGTCATTTCGTGAATCTGCACGTCCTTGGCCGCCGGCGAGGCAACGCTGAGCAACTTGCTGTCGCTGTCGGCGGTAACGGTCATGAACGCGCCGCTGGCCGACTGGTTCGGCACGGTCGCGCGCACCCAGGCGTCGTCGACCTTGGTCTGCGCCGATGCCTGGAACGCCAGGCCCAGCAGGGACAGGCCCAGTGCGGCGCGTTTGATGTGGTTCAGAAAAGGGTTCATCAGCAGACCTCCATGACGGTAAGCAAATCTTCCGTGCACTCTTGTGCAGAAAGCGATTGAGACAGACCCACACGCAACGTGCCCCGGGTGTCGTAGACATAGCTGGTGGCGGTGTGGGAAAGGGTATAGGTGTCGCCGGCCGGGACTTTTTCGTAGAACACGTCGAATTCCTTGGCGGTGGCCTTGGTTTCTTCGAGGGTGCCGTACAGCGCGACGAAGCTTGGATCGAAGGTCTTGACGTAGGCGTCGAGGATTTCCGGTGTGTCGCGTTCCGGGTCGAGGGTGATGAACACCACTTGCAGGATGTCACCGTCCTTGCCCATCAGCTTCTTGATTTTTGCGGCGCGGGCCAGGGTCGTCGGGCAGATCGCCGGACACTGGGTGAACCCGAAGAAGATCATCGGCATCAGGCCGCGAAAGCTCGACAACGTCACGGTGTTGCCTTCGGTGTCCTTCAGTTTGAAGGTGCGTCCGAGGATCTTGTCGCTCAGATCCTTGCCGTACTTGTACGACAGTTCGCCGCGGGTGTCGCAGCCGGCGAGCAGGCCGAGACCGAGTACGCCCATTCCCGCAAGCACCTTGCGGCGAGTCAACAAAGCCGTCATTTCATACCGCCCTTTGGAGCCCGCCAGTCGGCAGGACAGGCGGGCGGGTTAACCGTAAAAGCGGCGCATGATACCAAAATGATCCGGCAGGTCGGTTTTTGATCACCTGTCAATGTCGGAACAGGCGACAAAAGGTGTAAGAAAACATGACTCAAGGTGCTGGCGGTGGCGACTCGACCGGGCTCCAGCCACCGCCCAGCGCGGTGTACAGGTTCACTTGTGCCACCCGGTCGGCTTCCATTCGTCGAGTGCGTAGAACGACGCAGAGGAATGACGGCTCTACCGGATGTCATCTTCGCGAGACATTCGAAATGTACGATCAGCGCAAGAAAGAGTCACTGTCGGCCTGGCGCAAGCTGGCGACACAACCGCAGGGACAGTTCGATCCGCAGGACCACTACGATGATTTGCTCAAGGGGGCCGACGACATGCTGGAACAGGGGCTCATCAGCAACACCGAGTGGCGACAGTTGGTGCGCGATGCGGGCAACATGTTTACCCGCAACGAGACGAGGGTGAGCGGATGAAGCGAAAACGGGCGCCGATTGACTTGTCAAAGGCGCCCCGTGGCCTGCAAGCGACGCGCGAAAGCCGCCTTGTCGAACATCACCGGTTGATGCAGGCTGCCGATCAGGCGTGTGCAGAGCCTGTCGACTTCCTGCAGGACCGCATCACCGACCGGGTGCCCCGGTGAGTCCCACCAGCTCGATCCAGTGCCTGACGGGCGTACGGCCGGCGCCGTCGAGGTGTATCTGGCAGCCGATGTTGGCGGTGACGATGATCTCGGGATGACCACTCTCCAGCGCATCGAGTTTGTTGTCGCGCAGTGACCTGGCCAGCGCCGGTTGGGTGATCGAGTAAGTACCCGCCGAGCCGCAGCACAGATGAGCGTCGGGGACGGCAGTCAGGTCGAAGCCCAGTCGTGTCAGCACCGACTCCACCGCACCGCCGAGTTTCTGCGCGTGTTGCAAGGTGCAGGGGCAATGGAAAGCCACACGTTGATTGGCGCGGATGCCGAAGGATTCGAGCGGCTCTTCGCGCAGCACCTCAACCAGATCTTTTGCCAGCGCGCTGACGGCTTTGGCCTTTTCGGCATAGGCCGGGTCCGCGCGAAGCAAATGCCCGTAATCCTTGATGAACGCCCCACAACCGCTGGCGGTCTGCACGATCGCCTCGGCACCCTGTTCGATGGCCGGCCACCACGCATCAATGTTGTGGCGGGCGCGCTCAAGGCCGGTGATCTGGGCGTCGAGGTGATAATCCACCGCGCCGCAACAGCCAGCCTCGCGGGCAGGAATCACGCTGATGCCCAGACGAGCCAGCACCCGCGCCGCTGCGGCATTGGTGTTGGGGGACAATCCCGGCTGCACGCAACCCTCGAGCATCAGCACTTGCCGCGCATGACGGATGGCGGGGCGCGGGGCAGGTAGCGCCACGTTGCGTGGCAGTTTGTCTTGCAGGGTATGGGGCAGTAGCGCCCGAAACGTCTGGCCGGCGTTGATCAGCCCTTTGAACAACCGTGGATCGGGCACGACGCGTCGAAGTCCTTCACGCAACAGACGCTGCCCGAGCGGCCGCGGGACGGCGGCGTCCACCACCGCCCGGCCGATGTCGAGCAGGTTGTGATAGTCCACGCCGGAAGGGCAGGTGGTTTCACAGTTGCGACACGACAGGCAGCGATCCAGATGCTGCTGGGTTTTTGCCGTGACTTCGTTGCCTTCGAGCACTTGCTTGATCAAGTAGATGCGCCCGCGCGGGCCGTCCAGTTCATCGCCGAGCAATTGATAAGTCGGGCAGGTCGCATTGCAGAATCCGCAATGCACGCACGTGCGCAGGATGCTTTCGGCCTCTTCGGCGCGGGGCAGTTGTCGGGCTTGCGGGCTGAGGGTGGTCTGCATGGCTCAAAGCTCCGCGTACAGACGCCCGGGGTTGAAAATGCCCCGGGGGTCGAGTTGTCGTTTGAGTTGGCGGTGATAGTGAAGCAGGGCGGGCGCCAGTGGCTGGAATGGCTGGTCGATCAGGCCGTGGCTGTAACAGGTCGCATGCCCGCCGACGTCGCCGACCGCTTTGCGAATGACCGCAGCTTCGGCCGTGGACTTGAGCCAGCGTTGCGCTCCGCCCCAGTCGAGCCACTGCTGGCCGGGCAGGTTCAGCGGCGGGGTGTTCAGCGGCACGGACAGGCGCCAGAGCGGTTGATCGTCATCGAAGAAGCCCAGGCGCTGCTCGTTGAGATCGGCCCAGAACGAACGGTCGATCAGCTCGCCACCCAGGCGATCATGGGCGGCCGCCACTGAGCCTTCGCCACCCTCAAGACGCAAGTGCAGTTGCCGGCCAGTGTGACACGCAGCACTGATCGGCAACGGCTGCTGGCCCCATTCGGCCAGACGCAGCAGGGCTTGTTCGCCGGTCATTTCCAGGCCGATGCTCTGGCACGCTCGCGGTTTGGGCAGCACCTTGAGCGAGACTTCGGTGATGACACCCAGCGAGCCATAACTGCCGGCCATCAGACGCGACAAGTCGTAGCCGGCGACGTTCTTCATGACTTCGCCGCCGAAGCGCAGGTGTTTGCCATGGCCGGTGATGATCCGCGTACCCAGCACGAAGTCGCGCACCGATCCCGACCAGGGCCGACGTGGCCCGGACAGGCCACTGGCGACCATGCCGCCGACCGTGGCATCGTCGGCGAAGGCCGGTGGTTCGCACGCCAGCATCTGTTGTGAGGCGTCCAGCACGGCCAACAGTTCTACCAGTGGAGTGCCGCAGCGCGCGGTGATCACCAGCTCTGTCGGGTCGTAGCTGACGATGCCCCGATGGGCGCGGGTGTCGAGAATTTCCCCACCGACGATGCGTCCGAGAAACGCCTTGCTGTTGGCTCCTTGAATGCGCAGCGGCGTGGCGTTTTCCAGTGCCCGGTTGACCTGTTCGAGCAGCGCGGCGCTGTCATCGAAATCCTTCGTTTCACCCATCAGAACCGCTCCAGCTCGGGGAAGGGCAATTGCCCGTGGTGCACGTGCAGGGCGCCGAATTCGGCGCAGCGATGCAGGGTCGGAATATTCTTGCCGGGGTTGAGCAAGCCGCCGGGATCGAACGCGGCCTTGACGGCATGGAACAGGGTCAGCTCATCGCTGTTGAACTGTGCGCACATCTGGTTGATTTTTTCCCGACCCACGCCATGTTCGCCGGTGATGCTGCCGCCGACCTTCACGCACAGCTCGAGGATCTTGCCGCCCAGCGCTTCGGCACGCTCCAGCTCGCCGGGTCGGTTGGCGTCGAACAGTATTAGCGGATGCATGTTGCCGTCGCCGGCATGGAATACGTTGGCGACCCGCAAGCCGTATTCGGCTGAAAGCTGTGCGATCGCATGCAGAACGCCGGGCAACTCGCGGCGCGGGATGGTGCCGTCCATGCAGTAATAGTCCGGCGACAACCGCCCCACGGCGGGGAAGGCATTCTTGCGCCCGGCCCAGAATCGCACGCGTTCGGCTTCGTCCCGGGCCTGACGCAGTTCGGTGGCGCCGGCGTGTTCGAGCACTTGTCGGACCCGCGCGCAGTCATCGTGCACATCGGCTTCAACGCCATCGAGCTCGCAGAGCAGAATCGCCTCAGCGTCCACCGGATAACCGGCGTGGATGAAGTCTTCGGCGGCGCGGATTGCCAGGTTGTCCATCATCTCCAGGCCACCGGGAATGATGCCGGCCGCGATGATGTCGGCCACTGCGCGGCCGGCCTTTTCCACGGAGTCGAACGCCGCCAGCAGCACTTTGGCCGTCTGCGGTTTGGGCAAGAGTTTGACCGTGACTTCGGTGATGACCCCGAGCAGGCCTTCGGAACCGGTGAACAGCGCCAGCAGGTCGAAACCGGGCGAATCCAGTGCCTGCGAGCCCAGCGTCAGGCGTTCGCCATCGACAGTGAGAATCTCGACCTCGAGCAGGTTGTGCACGGTCAGGCCGTACTTGAGGCAGTGCACGCCGCCGGCGTTCTCCGCCACGTTGCCGCCGATCGAGCAGGCGATTTGCGAGGAAGGGTCAGGCGCGTAATACAGCCCGAACGGCGCGGCAGCCTGGGAGATCGCCAGATTGCGCACGCCAGGCTGAACCCTTGCTGTACGGGCGGCGGGATCGATGTGCAGGACGTTGTTAAAACGCGCCATCACCAGCAACACGCCTTTCTCCAGCGGCAGGGCACCGCCGGACAAACCGGTCCCGGCGCCTCGGGCGACCACCGGCACCCGCCGTTCGTGGCAGATCCGCAACACACCCTGAACTTCATCGATGTGCCGTGGCAGCACCACCAGCAGCGGGGTGGTGCGGTAGGCCGAGAGGCCATCGCACTCGTACGGTTTCAATTCTTCGCACTGATGCAGCACTTCCAGGTCTGGCCACTGGTGCTGCAGGGCTTGCAGAAGCGCGGCCTTGTCAACGCCTGGCAAGGCGCCGTCGACCTGTTCGTCGTAAAGAATGTTCATGCGGGTGGACGACCCTCCGTTGTTGTTCGAGGTCGGGTGTCGCACTTGCATCATTGGGCCGCTGACACCTGGAAATAAAGCGTAGCGGTCCGTGGGGCGGTGGGAGCGATTTATCAGACACAGCGCCTGATGCCGAAGGCTACAGGCGCTGAATCGGATCAGGCCAATGTCAATCGAGATCGCTCGCCTGATGTCGCTCCGCAACCTGGCTCGCCTCATCGCCCCACGTCCGGTTGACGCGCTGGCCACGCATCACCGCAGGACGTTCGGCAATCTCTTGCGCCCAGCGCTGCACGTGGGTGTATTCATGGGCGGAAAGAAACTCGGCGGCGGAGTACACGTTGTCGCGCACCAGTTGTCCGTACCACGGCCAGACCGCGATGTCGGCGATGGTGTAGTCGTTGCCTGCAAGGTAGGGGCTTTCGCTCAGGCGGCGATCGAGTACATCCAGCTGACGCTTGGTTTCCATGGTGAATCGGTTGATCGGGTATTCAAGTTTTTCCGGCGCATACGCATAGAAGTGCCCGAAACCGCCGCCCAGGTAGGGCGCTGCACCCATTTGCCAGAACAGCCAATTCAGGGTTTCGGTGCGACCCGCCGGATCGGAGGGCAGGAAGGCGCCGAATTTTTGCGCCAGATACAGCAGGATCGATCCGGATTCGAACACGCGAATGCCCGGCTCCACGCTGCGGTCCACCAGCGCCGGAATTTTCGAGTTGGGGTTGATCCCGACAAAACCGCTGGAGAACTGGTCTCCTTCGTTGATGCGGATCAGCCAGGCATCGTATTCAGCGTCGGTGTAGCCAAGCGCCAGTAACTCTTCGAGCAGAATGGTTACCTTCACACCATTGGGCGTGGCCAGCGAGTAAAGCTGCAGCGGGTGCTTGCCGACGGGCAGTTCTTTTTCATGGGTCGGCCCGGCAATCGGGCGATTGATACTGGCGAACTGGCCACCGGAAGGTGCACTGTGTTTCCAGACCTTGGGTGGTACGTAAGACGGATTGCTCATGAAACGAACCTCTTCGGTTAATGGCTGGAATGTTGTGAGCCTGTGAGGGAGCAACGGGCTCCTGACTGAAAGGACACCATAGAAAGGCGTTTGAATGCCACTGGCGGGCGGATGAAAATTGCAGAGGCGAGGGGGCTCGTGCAGCCTGCATGAGTGGCGTGCAATCGGTAATGCAGAACACGGCCGATGGTTTGAGTAGGGTTCTCTGGATCAGGGGCAAGAGGGGACGTAAGTCATTGCATCGAATGCTGGTTGTCGGCATTGGCGCTTTGGTGCGTGGCTGTGCGCAATTGCGCCGGGCTTACGCCAATACGCTGTTTGAAAGCACTGGTCATGTGCGCCTGTGAGTTGAAGCCGCAGGCCAGGGCGACCTGCGACAAGGCCGTTTTTCCATCGCATATCATCGCCCGAGCCTTGGACAGGCGCCGGTCGATCAGATAGCTATGGGGGCTTTTGCCTGTGGCTTGTTTGAAGGCACGAGTGAAATAGCCTTCGGACAATTCGAGTAGTTGTGCCATCGACAGAACATCGAGCGGGCCGTTGAGACTTGCGTCAATGAACTCATCCAGCCGTCGCATTCGGCTGTCGGTGATCGAGCCGCAGGTCACTGGCACATCTTGAACTTCCGCTCGTTCAGCCAGCGCCATCGCCCAGGTTTCCCAGTCATCGTCCCATTTGGGCTGCAAGAGCGCGCTGCGCATTCGCTGGGCGAGGAGAATGGCTTGCGGGTCGATGCGATTGTTGAATGGCCGATCACCGGCCAGCGCAACACCTTTGGTACGGATTAATCGCAGGTATTCACCGCCCAAGGGGGACTCGGACAACACATCACAGCCGGCCGGGACGAACGCCAGGCCATTGGGCATCGCGTCGAAGGGACGTATCCGGTCAGTGCCGATGGCATGCAGCCCGCGTTGGCTGTCGAAGGCAAAGCCAATGGCTGACTGGGGCGCCACGTAGCGTGCCGAGTAAGCTGCGCCGGGCAGCAGCTCGATCGTCCACGAACCTGCCTGGATACGACGGACCGGTTCCGCAAGGGGTGTGGTGTGCTGACGGTTTCGATGGCTCATGGGCGTCATAGTAGTGAAGGGGTGGCATAAAAGTCAGGTCGGTTTTTTGAAAGCCGACGTGACGCCTGCGTGCCTAGACTGGGACAAAGCCAAGGAGACGCTCATGCATACACTCAGTCGCGATGATATCGAACACGCAGCCCGCCAGGTTTACCAGGTGATGCCGGCCACCGCCCAGTATCGCTGGCCTTTGCTGGCCGAGCGGTTGGGATGCACGGTTTGGGTCAAACACGAAAATCACACACCGACCGGAGCGTTCAAAGTGCGCGGTGGCATTACCTTCATGCACTGGCTGCGCCGTGAGCACCCGAATGTCAAAGGCATCGTTTCTGCAACGCGTGGCAATCATGGCCAAAGTCTTGCGCTGGCAGCCAGTGCAGTGGGGCTGAGGGCATTGATCGTGGTGCCGCAGGGCAACTCGCTGGAAAAGAACAACGCCATGCGCGGGTTTGGCGGTGAGGTGGTCGAGTTCGGGCGTGATTTCGATGAAGCTCGTGAGGAGGCGGCTCGTCTGGCGCATGAACATGACCTGTACCTGGTGCCGCCGTTCCATACCGAGCTGGTCAAGGGGGTTGCGACCTATGCGCTGGAACTGTTCAGTGCAGTGCCGGATCTGGACACCGTCTACGTTCCCATCGGCTGTGGTTCAGGGATCTGCGGCGTGATCGCTGCCCGTGATGCGTTGGGCCTGAGCACCGAGGTGGTGGGAGTGGTGTCCACGGAAGCGATGGCCGCCAAGCTGTCGTTCGAAGCAAAAGCGATCTGTGAAACTGCGTCAGCCAATACCTTTGCCGACGGCCTGGCCGTGCGCAAGCCGATTGCCGAGGCGTTCGACATCTATAAGGAGGGTGCGGCGAGGATTGTCTCGGTCAGCGAAAGCGAAATCGCCGAAGCCATGCGCGTGTATTACACCGATACCCATAACCTTGCTGAAGGCGCGGGCGCGTCCGCGCTGGCGGCGTTGATGCAGGAGCGTGAAGGGAGGGAGGGGGAAACGGTCGGCGTGATTCTGTCTGGGGGGAATGTTGATCGAGCGATCTATGCGGGGGTGATTGGGTGATTGCTTCTTTATATAGCCGGTACAGAGCTTGGTAGTTTTCGCAGGCGCGACCAAAAGAATTTTCACGCGGGGGTTGACCACCTGTTTTGATCCTGTATTATTCGCCTCCCGCTAGCGAGCAACTTGAGTTGCTTCTAGCGCAAGTGATTGAATTTAAATGAAAATAATCACTTGACAGCAAATGAGGCTGCTGTAGAATGCGCGCCTCGGTTGAGACGAAAGATCTTAACCAACC
>NZ_JBJXHJ010000070.1:0-863 GCF_046487845.1 Pseudomonas sp. PHC1 | reverse complement strand
ATGCAACTCCTGATACATGCCCGCGCAATACTGGCTGCCTCTGTCCGAGTGATGAACCAGTGGTTGTTCGGTCCGACGTTGCTTCACCGCCCGGCGCAGCGCCTGCGCTACCGATTCGGTGTGCAGGCTTTCATGGACGTGATAACCCACGATCTTTCGCGAAAAGGCATCCGTCACCAGGCTCAAATAAGCCACACCTTCCTGAGTAGGTAGATAGGTGATGTCAGCCACCCAAACTTGCTCTGGGCCGCTTGGGACAACTTGGTCAGGGCCAGCCTTGAGTAAGTTTGGATGGCGCCGAAAGCGATGATGGCTGTCAGTCGTCTTGTGGTAAGCGCGTTTGCGAGCCACGAGCAAACGCCTTTCGCGCAAAATTGCAAACAGGCGATCTCGACCCACTTGCAGTTCAAGTCGAGGCTGACAATGCAGCAAGTAATGCAGCTTTCGGGTGCCCAGCCGTGGTTGTCGCTGACGCTTTTGCTGAACGAAATCGGCAACTTGCTGATCCAGAACGAACCGAGCAGCTTCGGCGCGATTGCGCTTGTAGTAAGCCTGTCGGCTTATCCCCATGAACTGGCAAGCCCTGCTGATGCTCAGGTTTTGGATTCGTTTTTGCGCGAGGACTTGCCGGGACGCTTTTTTATGACAGAAAGACCGTAGTCATTTTTCAGCACGTCCACGACCGCCTCGAAAAACTGGGCTTTCTGATTGGACAGAGCCAATTGCTCTTCAAGCTCTTTGATACGTTGCTCTGGCGTCAATGGTCGGTTTTTGTCGGGCATAGACCCCATCCTCGGCGAGCCAATGTATGTGCCCGGGCTCCAATCCTGCCGACCGTGCTTGCGTAACCACATCAGAACGGT